>NZ_JBRAHS010000014.1:0-46031 GCF_052743555.1 Desulfosoma sp. | reverse complement strand
CGATGGACCACCGCCTTTGGCTGGCGCGTTTCCTTTGAACTCATCGGCGGCATCAGCCTGGGTATTGCCGCTCTGGTCTGGTTCGTGGTTCGAGACCGCCCCGAAGCCAAGGGCTGGGAACCTCTGACAGCTTCATCGCTGGTCCCCCAGGAAACACAAAATCCGGCTGCGGCCATCTCCCTTCGACAAGGCATCGGGCACGTGCTCCGATCCCCTCAGTTTTGGCTGTTTTCCCTCTGGTCTTTTGTCAACTACGGCATTTTCTTTGGCTTCGGTGCTCTGTGGAGCGGGCCTTATTTGATGCATGTTTACGGCATGAGTCGGGAACAGGCCGGATCCGTCCTGAGCCTCATCGCCTGGGGCACGATTTTTGGCAGCCCTGCCTTGGGATTTCTTTCCGACCGCGTCTTCGGCAGCCGCAAGAAACCGCTCATCGGCTGTGCTTTGGCCATGACGGTGGAACTGGGGTTTCTACGGATCTTTCCTTCAGGCCTTCCCACCTGGGCGCTGATGCTCTTTTTCTTGCTTTTTTCCATCAGCTCTTCATCCACGGTGGTCATCGCCTTTACGGCCGTCAAAGAACTCTTTCCCATCGAAATCGCCGGCACCGCCTTGGGTTCTCTCAACCTCTTTCCCTTTCTCGGAGGCGCCGTGGCCATGCCGCTGCTCGGCCGTCTACTGGACCGCCATGCCAGCACCTCCACGGCCTTCGGCTATCCTCCGGAGGCTTACACTGCGCTTCTATCCTGCCTTTTCTTTTCGTCTCTGCTGGTGCTCGGTTGCACGATGTTCGTCCGCGAAACCTACAAAAACTGAAGGCGGCGCGTTTTTGAGGGGGCGCTCTCAGCCGTTCCGTGCCCACGAGCCTGTTCACGAGCGGCGCTAAAAGGTGCTTTGGGATGGCATGTTTTGCAATCTCGAAGCCTTTTCTGCAAGATCGCACCCCATGAAGGTCGCCGTCGAGACAGTTTAAACCCTTTGTTGAGGATGCACCGTTCAGTCCAGGGAAGGCACTTGCATTCCGTCGCGGTTGGACACCCAAAGAACGCGATGCGTAAGAACAGGCCAACGGTTTTTTTCCTTGACTCAACGGCCGAAATTAGGTAAATGGGCCTTCGGTGAGCGATCAGGTGCCTGCCAAGGGCTTAAAAGGGAACCCCGTGAAAATCGGGGGCGGTCCCGCCGCTGTGACCCGTGCCGCCTTGTAAAGCCGAGCGGAACTTCGATGAGCAAAAGGCCACTGCCGCCACAAAGCGGTGGGAAGGCATCATCGAGGAAGGGGAGCCAGAAGACCTGCCTGATGCGCTGAGGTGACCGCACGGGCCATGCGGCATATCGCCTCATGTGAGGGATAAAAAACTGGGAGTCATCCCCCAAAGCCTTTATGAAGGGCCTTGGGGGATTTTTTTTACCCGATGCGGCGTGGTCGTCGGTCATTCATAGCTTGCGGACAACACACAAAGGAGGAGTCCATGCGCGTATCGGGGTTTTTGGCTGCGTGGTTTTTTTTGTCCATGTTCCTTTTAGTGGGACCTTCAGCGTATGCCCTAGATAATGCCTCCAAACTGGAAGAAATTGTCGTTACGGCAACTCGAACGGAGAAAGAAGTCGAAGGAGCCCCGGGCGCCGTTTCTGTCGTAACACAGGCGGAATTCTCTTATCGGAACGTGCAAAAACCAGATGACATCGTCGTCGAGCTACCGGGAGTGACCGTTCTTCGGTACCCGAACAGTATGGGCGCGCGCATTACTCTTCGAGGCTTTCCTGACCAAAAGAGAACGCTAGTGCTGCTGGACGGCATCACCTTGAACGACCCTTATTCGGGGGCCGTCTTGTTTGACGGGTTTTATCCCGAGGATCTGGACAGAGTCGAAGTGGTCAGAGGCCCCCTCTCGAATCTCTACGGCGGATACGCTATGGGTGGTGTCGTCCATTTTATAACCCGAATGCCGGAAAAACGAGAAATCACGGCAAAGGCCGGGTACGGATCAGGCTTTGAAAGCGGCGATGCTTACGATGACCTTTCAAGGTTTTATTTCAGCTACGGAGACAAGCTTGGGGAGCAATTCTCGTTTCTTGTTCGATACGCTTTTCAGGAATCCAACGGCTACCCTACGGCTTTTAACGTGACCACCAAACCGCCCCCTTCGGAAATTACCGGGTGGCAAAAAACAAAGACTCGCACGGGTGATCCAGCCTATCTCCTGGGAGATCTTGGGGACAACACACAGTGGAACGACGGTATCCTCGGCAAAATCCAATATCGGCTCACTCCCGAAACAATTTTTGGTTTTTCTTTTACGCGAAGCCGCACGGAATACGATTATGACACACCGCATACGTATCTTCGAGACTCCCTCGGAAATCCCGTTTGGTCCTACAAGGGGCGCCCGGAAAACACTTTTCTACCGGGAGGTGGCGGTAAGGTTTGCAATACGTATGCCTTCAATGTGGAATCGCCTCTTGTTGGGGAGTTGAAGACCAAGGCGCACGTGAGCTTTATGGACACAGAAAAAAGCTGGTATGTGAACACCTTTTCCGGAGCGACGCGGTCCGGAGGAGCGGGATCGGTCAGCGACACACCAAGCAGCAACTTTTTGGCGGATATTCAGTTCACGTTCCCCTTCACCCATGCGCCTGTTCCAGGTCTTGAACAGCACTTCGTGACCTTTGGCGGTGCCTTCAACAGAGCTTACGCCCACAGCACAGAAAAAAACCTTCCCAATTGGAAGAAAGAAGAACAAACCACCAGCCTGCGCTACGAATCCAAAGGAAAAGATCGCGGATGGGCCCTATTCTTCCAGGATGAAATTCCCTTGGGAAGCAAGGTGGTGGCTTACGTGGGAGCCCGCTACGACAACTGGCAGACTTTTGACGGCTTTGTCCTTGACATTGACTCAAAGACCGGAAACCCCAAGGACGGCTTCCCTAAAAAGTACGGTACACGATCTCATGGGACCTTATCACCTAAGGGCGCTTTGGTCTATCAACCCTTTCCTCAAACAACGCTTCGAAGCACTGTGGGAAAGTCCTTTCGCCCTCCGACAGTCTACGATCTCTACCGCACCTGGGTGGCCTCTTCAGGCATCACCTATGCTGCCAATCCTGAACTCAAACCGGAAACGGCTTTGTCCTGGGACCTGGGATGGCGACAAGAGCTATGGAACGGCGCCGCCTTTTCGATCACTTATTTTGAAAATTACCTTAAAGACATGATTTACCGAAAGACGGTCAGCCCCACTCTTCAAGAGCACGTCAATGTCGGCAAAGCGGAGTCCCGTGGCGTCGAGGCCGAAATCGAGCAAAAAATGAGCGCATGGTTGACCCTTTATGGAAACCTCACTTACACGGATTCTGAGGTTACCAAGAATGAAGCCAAACCGGAAAGCGAAGGAAAGCGGCTCAACAACCTCCCGCTTTGGCAAGGCAACGTGGGGGCACGAGCGACGAAAGGTCCGGTTCGGGCCTCCGTATCGGGACGTTATGTGGGCAAGCGTTACAACTACGACACGAATGCCGACAAGCAGAATCACGTCTATGGCTCCTACGATCCCTTTTGGGTCACCGATGTCAAAGTGGATTACGCCCTCAGGCCTTGGGCTACGGTTTCCTTAGCGGTCGATAACCTTTTTGATCGCGATTATTACTTATACTACAAAGCCCCAGGGCGCTCTTTTTACATGGAACTCACGATGAAATTCTAAGTCGGAGGAAATGAGATAGCCCTGCGGCCGAGACGGCCCTTGCTGTGGGCGGGCCTCATCGCTCTCATGATAGCGCACAGCCCTGGGGCGGCAACCATCACCGTGCCGGCCAAGCTCGGACGCAGCGTGCACGTGGCCCTGCCCGTGCAGAGAGCGGCGTTAGTAGCCACCGAAGAGCTGATCCGCGCTTTGAATCTTTGGGATCAGGTTGTGAGCGTTTCCCGATGGGCACAGGAAGGATGCGACATTGTCAAAGCCTGGGTGGAACGATACCGGCATCTCAAAAAGCCTGCCGTCGGACAGGGCACGGACGTCAACCTGATAGCCGTCCTGGGCGTTCGCCCTCAGCTGATGATCACCTGTGGGGGTGTATCCTTCCTCTGTTCGATTTCTTGAGAACGAGGGATTCCCACCATCGCCGTCCAGCCTGAAAGCCTTGGCGAACTCCATGAGACCATTCGCCTCCATGGAAAGCTCTTCGGCAAGGAACAGCGCGCTGAGGAAGTCTTAGCGGAAACGGATCGCGTTTTTACCCTGGTCCACAACCATCTTCAACAGTGTGCTGAGGGAGGGGATAAGCCTGTTATTCCAAGTTTGTCAGCCTTGGAGGCTCAAAAGGGGGTTTTCTTTGATCATGCTTATCTAACCATCTTGGAAAACAGATTCATCCCGCCAGCGAGCGGGAAACCTTTCAGTGGTTTCACCAAAGAAGCGCCCTTGAGGAGGTCATGGGCATTGAGCCCAAGCATGTGTCCCTTTCCAGTCTGTACCGGACCTGCGATCGACTGGTTGCCGAAAAGGAAGCCATTGAGCAGTCTTTGGTGCAAAAGGAAAGGGAGCTCTTCGGCCTGGGAGAAAAGATCATTCTTTACGATCTCACCAACACCTACTTTGAGGGCAATCCCTGTGCCCCAGAAGCCCAGCAAGGGGCTTCCAAGGAAAAACGCACCGATCGGCCTCTGGTGACCTTGGCCATGATCTTGGACGAGGAGGGATTTCCTAAAACCAGCAAGGTCTAGCCCGGAAATGTCTCGGAACCCAGCACCTTGGAATCTATCTTAGAGGAATCAAGAAATACGAAAGGGTCTTGGAACGCATCGCCCGTCTGAAGGAAAAGTGCCATCTTGTGGCCCGAACTGGACAACTCTACGAACACATCTCAGCGGCCAGGTCCGTGTCACCACCAGCATGATCAACGACAAGGGGCAAGTTATCCATCTTCGGCACACCTCAGAGCCCGACCCGGTTCACCTAGAAATTTACAATGCTCTCGCCGTCTGGCCTCGGCCCCTCAAAAGGCTGATGTCCATCAAGTGAAAAATTTGTAGTGAAGAACCGAAAATGCCCTTCCTACAGTATCAATACCTTACGCAAACAACAGACAAACTTGGGTTATGGTCACCTGGATGCCTCCGACGACAGTCAAGGGAAAACGGAGCATTATGCATGAAATCATGACGCGCTTGGGGGCGGTCAACCACGCCAAAAACATGGACGTCCGGACAATGGACGTGCCCTTCGAACGCATACTCGAATGGCGACCCGAGTTGATTTTAACGGGGGGATACGCGCATTACGGGCCTGAGTGGTTTCTCCAGCGACCACAGTGGCATGCCATTCCTGCCGTTCGCCATCGCCACGTTTACAAGCTTCCCACTTGGTCTACGGCATCACCGCGCGTCGCCTCGATGTCCCTCTTCATGGCCATGAAGATTTAGCCGTCGGCATTTGAGAATGTGAACTTTGAGAACGAAGTGGATGCCTTTTATCGAAAGGTTTTCGGCATTTCCCTTCAAGAAATGGGGACCAGGGCGCCGTGAGCTCTGAAAGGTTGTTCAAAAGCCTGTGCCGATTTTTCGCTTTTCTTGACAGAGAAATTGTTATAGTATATTTAAAATTCAATGGAGCCAAGAAGGCCGTCCAAGGAGGAAGGACCCTCTTTGGACGGCTTTTTTTTGACATTGGAGCACCCGTGAAAAACTTCAAGATCATGGTTTTGCTCTTCTCTCCGTTTCTCGTAGCGTGGGTCTCCATCTTTTTCGGGGCCTACGCAATGACTCCTGTCACGGTGCTCAAAGTCATTTTGAATCATTTTGTATCTATTGATCATTATGGAGATATACCTGAAAGGGCTATTATCGTGGATGTACGCCTTCCGCGCGTCATACTGGCCGGAGTCGTTGGGGCAGCCCTTTCGGGGTCGGGAACCGTCCTTCAGGGTATATTTCGTAACCCTCTTGTCGATCCCTTTATTTTGGGCATTTCTGCAGGTGCCGCTTTCGGCTGTGCTTTAAGCGTTGGTTTTCTCAGCGCCCTTCCCGTGCAGATCATGGCTTTTGCCTTTGCTTCCCTGGCTGTCTTGCTCGCCTATGTGACCGCTCGCACTCAAGGTGAAGTGTCCCGTTTGCCCCTTATTCTCTCTGGGGTGATTGTCTCGGCTTTCTTCACCGCGTTGGTGTCCATTGTGAAATTTGTTGTGGACCCGTACAAACTGCAAAGCATCGTCTACTGGCTCATGGGCAGTTTCTCTCTGGCTGACTGGAAGATGGTGCGCATTGCCGCCTCGGGTATTGCCATCGGTCTGACCCCCGTTGTTATCATGCGCTGGCGGCTCAACCTCATAAGTATGGGCGACGAGGAAGCCAAGGCGCTTGGCGTCAACATTCAACGAGATCGCCTTGTGTTTGTTTCCTGCACCACCCTCGCTGCAGCAACAGCCGTCTCCGTGTGTGGCATCATCGGGTGGGTGGGACTCATGGTCCCCCACCTCGTCCGCACCCTCGTCGGCCCGGATCATCGGATCCTGCTGCCTCTCAGCTTAACCGCCGGAGCCTCCTTTATGATTGCCGCGGACACGGTGGCCAGAACTTTGAGCTCCATTGACATCCCTGTGGGAATCATCACGGCCCTCACTGGTGCACCCTTTTTTATTTATCTTGTCAAAAAAGGAGTACGGGAGGCATGGGGCAAATGACTTTGGAGGTTCGAAATCTTTGCTTTCGACACAAGAACGCCAAAGAAGATGTTCTAAAAAATGTGAGCTTTTGTGCGGACGTCGGGCGAGTGACGGTCATTCTGGGTCCCAACGGGTCGGGAAAATCCACCCTTTTCAAATGCAGCATCGGGCTGTGGTCGGCGTCCCGCGGTGATGTCCTCACTGGAGGCGTAGACGCAAGAAAATTTTCAATCCAGGAACGGGCCAAAATTTTTTCCTTTGTACCGCAGGAACACGAGCCTCCCTTTCCCTACCGCGTCTTCGATGTCGTGCTCATGGGGCGCGCGCCTCGCATCGGCTTTTTGTCCTCCCCCCAAAAAAGAGACTACGATAAGGCCCGAGAGGCCATCAACTCCGTCGGCATCGGGCCCCTTGCAGACAGGCCCTACACGAAGATCAGCGGTGGAGAGCGACAACTGACCCTCATCGCGAGGGCGCTGGCGCAGGAAGCCCCCATCCTGGTGATGGATGAACCCACATCTCACTTAGATTTTCGAAACCAAATCGATGTGCTGTCGAAAATTCGGGCCATCGCTCGTCATAAAAATCTGACGATTTTGGTCACGCTTCATGATCCCAATATGGCAGCCCTTTTCGCGGACCATGCCGTGGTCCTCAAAGAGGGATCGGTCATTTGCTCCGGCTCGCCCCGCCGGATCATCAATGAGGAATTGATCCGCGAAGTTTATGGTGTCGAGGCCAAGACGATATCTGTCAACGGACACAGAGTCCTCTGCCCAGTGATCAAGGAGGACAGCCTATGAAAACGATCGGCATTCTTTGGCAGTCTCATTACAACTTACTGGTTCAAGCAGCTCCCAACGTGGCCGACTGGGTGGATGTGGAGCTGCACTCCGCCCGTGTGCTAGACAAAAACCCGGAACGGCTGCAGCAGGTTTTAGAGGCTGTGGCCGAAGCGGATTTGGTTTTACTTTACCGTTCCGCCGAATCTTTTTGGGACGTGGTGGATCAGCGGCTGGCCAAAGGGTTTCGTGGACACGTGGTCTACCTGAGTCACGACCCCGCCCACTGGACACTATCCACAGTCGACCCAGAGATTGTCAGTCGGGTCCATAAATATTTCGTCATCAACGGCCTCGACAATCTCATTCACATGTTGAGATTTTTGATGGCTGAAGTGTTGGGCATTCCTGTGGCCTACGACCAGCCCAAACCGGTTCCCTGGGAAGGCATCTACCATCCACGGGCTGGAAAAGTGTTCTGCGACATGGAGTCCTTTGTGTCATGGTATGACGCCTGTTGGGGAAATGGGCCCTCTAGAGGAACCGTCGGTATCCTTTTCTCTCGTCATCATTGGATTACTGGTGTCACGACCGTCGAAGATGCTCTCATTGACGAACTGGAACGCCGATCTTTGCGGGTTATTCCGGTTTTTGCTTATTCGGTCAAAGACGACTCACTGGGCAACAAAGGCAGCGGCGATGTGGTTCTCGAATGGTTTACAACCCATGACGGAAGGTCGCGCATCGACGCCATGGTGAAACTCACCCCTTTTTTTCTCGCTTCACGGCGAGATCACGCCCAGGTAGATCCGCTTCGCTCTCAAGTGGCGGCGGACAGCGTCGAGATTTTAAAAAAACTCAATGTTCCCTGTTTTTCGCCGGTGACTTCCTACTACAAGACCACGGAAGAATGGGAACATGAAGAATTGAATCTCGACATCGGTTGGGCCGTTGCGCTTCCTGAATTTGAGGGCGTCATTGAGCCGATCATCGTCGCCGCGCAAAAGGAAGGGGAGCAGGACATTCGAGAGCGCGAACCCATTGTGGATCGAGTGAAGAAATTGGCTGACCGCATTGAGCGATGGGTTGCCCTGGGTCGAGTTCCCCCGCACGAGCGCCGTGTCGCCTTTATCCTCCACAACAACCCATGTGCCTCGGTCGAAGCGACCGTGGGCGCCGCCGCGCATTTGGATACCTTGCAATCTGTCGCCGAGTTGCTCCACAAGATGCGCCACAGCGGCTATGGCGTCGAAGCCCCCGAAAACGGCAAGGCGCTGATTCATGACATTATGGCGAAAAAAGCCATTTCTGAATTTCGATGGACGACGGTTGAGGAGATTGTGGCCAAAGGAGGAGCACTGGCCTTTGTGGACACGGACACTTATTTGAATTGGTTTGATCAACTTCCGGAAAAGACGCAGCGACGCATGGTGGAAGCCTGGGGACATCCACCTGGTGAATGGAAAGAAGGTATTCCTCCGGCCATGGTCTACAACGGTGCCATGGTCATCACAGGGCTTCGTTACGGGAATGCGGTGGTGTGCGTACAACCTAAGCGCGGCTGTGCCGGGGCCCGTTGCGACGGCCAGGTCTGCAAGATTCTGCACGATCCGGACGTGCCACCCCCTCATCAATACCTGGCCACCTACTGGTGGCTATCGCGAGTTTTTCAAGCCCATGTTCTCGTTCACGTGGGAACCCATGGGAATTTGGAATTTCTGCCAGGAAAAGGCGTCGGCCTGTCCGCGGCCTGTTTTCCCGATATGGCCATTGATTCTGTGCCACACCTCTACATTTACAATGCGGACAACCCGCCGGAGGGCACCATAGCGAAACGTCGTTCCTACGCCACGCTGGTGGATCATATGCAAACGGTGATGACGGCCAGTGGGCTCTACGAAACGCTGAGCGAACTCGATCGTCTGCTGACCGAATACGAAGAAGTTCGAACGAAAGACAAGGGGCGGGCCCACGCGCTTCAACACGTCATTTTGCAGGAAGTGCGCCGATGCCATTTGGATAAAGAGATCCGAGTTCCAGTGGGAAACCGAAGGCGGCCTCTGCACGAACTCAGCCATGAAGAAATCCATGGGATTCCTTTTGAAGACGTGGTGCGTGCCACTCACGAAAAACTCTCGCTGATTCGTAACACGCAGATCCAGGACGGCATGCATGTTTTCGGGCGACGGCCGGAAGGGGAACGCCGTGTGGATTTTATCTATTCCATCCTGCGCTATGACGCTGTCGGCGATGTCTCGCTTCGCCGCGAAGTGGCCAAAAGGCTCGGCTTCGATCTTGCGGCGCTTGTCCAAAATCCGGCCCAAGTGGATGAGCACACTGGCAAATCCTATGGAAAGGTCCTTGAAGAAGTGGACCAAATCTCGAAAACGGTCATTCGATCCATACTGCAGGAACACCACAACGCGGCCGCGCATAGGCAGTCGATGACGGTCACGGTTTCATTTGCACAGGAGGATTAAACCATGGATCTGGACAAGTTCATCGACTGGAATGATCCCGTGTGGCAACACATCCGCCATCGAATCCTCGAAATCAACGAGCGCATTGAGGCTTCACAGGAAACCGAAGCGCTGTTGGAAGGCATGTCGGCCCGATATATTCCCGCGGGCCCCTCAGGGCTGATTACGAGAGGCCGCGACGACATTCTCCCTTCGGGAAGGAATTTCTATTCCATGGATCCTTATCGGGTCCCCTCCAAAGCAGCTTGGGAGGTGGGCCGAAAGCTCGCCGATGCTCTTCTCGACAAACATCTTCGAGAAGAGGGTCGCTTTCCGGAAAACGTGGCCATCTTTTGGATGTGCAACGACATCATGTGGGCCGACGGTGAAGGCTTAGCCCAAATGCTCTCCCTGATGGGTGTTCGACCTCTTTGGCTGTCCAACGGCCGAATCAAAGGTTTTGAAATTCTTCCTCTGACGGATCTTGGCCGTCCACGCGTGGACGTGACGGTGCGGGTTTCCGGCATCACTCGCGATAATTTTCCTAACTGCATCGAACTTCTGGACGAGGCGATTCAAGCGGTCGCGGCTTTAAACGAACCCGAAGAAATGAACTTCGTCCGCAAACATGCTCTCGAAGCCGTTCGTGCCAATGATGAAAATTGGCGAGATGCCACCTTGCGCATTTTTTGTTCCATGCCAGGCACTTACCAAGCCGGTACTCAACTGGCTGTTTACGCATCAGCTTGGAAAAACGAAAAAGACCTTGCTGATGTTTTCTTGTATTGGAACGGCTATGCTTATGGCAAAGGTATTTGGGGCAAAGAAAAACATAGGCAGTTTGGCCGCATACTTAAAAGTGTCGATGTATCCTACAACAAAGTGGTCAGCGACGAATATGATCTTTTCGGTTGTTGTTGCTATTTCGGAACCCACGGCGGCATGACGGCTGCGGCCAGGCACCTTTCAGGCCGGGATGTGAAAACCTACTACGGCGACACTCGAGAAGGAAGCCACGTGGAAGTTCGGGACTTAGCGGATGAGATTCGGCGCGTGGTGCGGACAAAACTCCTAAACCCTCGCTGGATTGAAGGAATGAAACGCCACGGCTACAAAGGTGCAGGGGACATTTCCAAGCGAGTTGGCAGAATCTACGGTTGGGAAGCCACGACGCAAGAGGTGGACGATTGGATTTTCGATGATATCGCAAAAACCTTTCTCATGGACGAAGAAAACAAAAGGTTTTTCGAGGAACACAACCCCTGGGCTCTGGAGGAAATCGGCAGAAGGCTGCTTGAGGCCAGCGAACGAGGGCTGTGGAACCCTGCCGATGACGTTCGCCATCAACTCAAGGCCATCTATCTCGAAATCGAAAGTTGGTTGGAAGAGCGCATGGGGGATGTGCGAGGGGAGTTTCAGGGCGGCTCCATCGATGTGGTGACTCAAGAAGAAGTGGACTTTTGGAAGCGTAAGATGGCCGCCGTCCTCGGGAACATGGCCTCATGACCATGAGTTCGCTGAGTCTATCGGGTCTGATTTCCAAAACCTTTTTCTTGACGGCTCCCGTGCTTCTTATCATGGCAATTGGTCTTGCCGCTTCGGAGATTCTTTGGGAAATGGGGCTGTTGCGGCGCCTTGGGACCGTCGGAAAACCGCTCAGCCGCTTCGCCCGCCTTCCTGAAACCTGCGCGGTGGCGGTCATCACAAGCCTCATTTCGCCGACGGCGGCCAACACCATGCTCCAAAGCCTACGTGAAAACAAAATTCTTACAGATCGCCAAACCTATTTGGCTTCCTTGCTCAATGGAGCCATCGTGCCGGTTAAGGAAGTCTTCACGTATCAGTTGCCTGTGGTCCTTCCCGCCCTTGGTGCGCAGGTCGGGCTTGTCTATATCGGCACCCTGTGGCTCGGCGCTCTCGTGCTCTTTCTGTTTGTGATCGTCTGTGGGCGCCTCATGCTGTCACGCTCAGATAATGGGCATGCAGCGGTCCAACCTGCACCACCAGGCCCCATGTCCCTGCGAAGGGTTCTTTCTAGATGTGTGAAGCGGTTCGGGCGCATTGCGACAATTTTTTTGTCCGTGACCTTATGCGTTTTTGTGCTTATGGACCTTGGAATTTTGGCCCGGCTGGAGCGACTTCTGTCACCTGCCTTTGCGTGGCTTGATTTGTCCCCAATCGTTTTGCCCTCGATTGCCACTTACGTCATTTCTCCACTCGTAGGTACCTCCATGCTAGGGACTCTCGTGCGCAACGATTTGGTAGATCCCCGTGAGGCCATCGTCGCGCTTCTTTTCGGCAGTGTTTTTATGCTGCCCCTGCTTTATATGCGGTTTTACCTTCCACAATGGGTGGCGATCTTTGGATTGCGCCTTGGCGTTCTGCGCGCTCTGACCAGCGCCACCTTGATTATGGCCACGAGATTGGTTGTGCTTGTCTTTTTCCTTTGGTGAGTGGAGGCGCCCATGGGTGTTTTTGACAAAGTGTATCCCTTTACGGCTCTCGTCGGCCAGGAAAAACTCAAAAAGGCCTTGCTTCTTAATGCTGTCAACCCGGCCATTGGAGGCGTGCTCATCCGCGGCGAAAAGGGGACAGCCAAGTCCACGGCTGTGCGGGCCTTAGCCGCCGTTCTGCCGGAAATTCGCGTGATTCGGGATTGTGCTTACGCTTGTGACCCTGAACGACCAGAGGAATGGTGTGAAAGATGCCGAGGTCTCACGCCCCCTGTGCCTGTGGCGCGTCGTCGCATCTCCATCGTGACTTTGCCGCTCAACGCCACCGAAGATTGTGTTGTGGGGGGCATAGATTTTGAGGACGCCATCAAAACCGGCAGGCGTCAATTCCATCCCGGCGTGCTGGCCAAGGCGCATCGTGGCATTCTTTATGTGGACGAAATCAATCTTTTGGACGACTACATCGCCGATCTTATTCTCGATGCCACGGCTTCAGGTTGGAATCGTGTCGAGCGTGAGGGGATATCCTTTGCCCATCCTGCGCGCTTTATGCTCGTCGGCACCATGAACCCTGAAGAGGGTGAATTGCGACCTCAACTTCTGGATCGGTTCGGACTGTGCGTGGAAATCACCGCCGAACAAAGTCTGGAAAGCCGTGTGGAACTCATGGTGCGGCGCGAGTGCTTTGATACGGATCCCGAAGGTTTTTCCGCGGACTTTGAAAAGGAAAACCATGCCTTGGCATGGAGCGTTCTCGCTGCCCGCGAACTGCTTCCAAAGGTGCGGTTGCCTCAGCACTTGCGTTCCTTTATTGCCCAGCTGGCCTCAGAACAGAACGTGGCGGGGCATAGGGCCGACTTGGTCCTGGAACAGGCCGCCAAGGCTTCGGCAGCCCTTGCCAAAAGACTTGTGGTGACGGCGGAAGACATTCGCGATGTGGCTTCGATGGTTTTTCTCCACCGTCGCAGAGAAGCGATGCCGCCTCCCCCGCCACCACCGCCTCAACCGCCCAAGGATTCTGAAGAAGACGAGAAGTCGTCCGAACCCAGCAATCCAAAGGAGCAAGAAAACCAGAAGCCCCAGCCTCCCGAGGATTCCAGGGAAAGTTCCGCTCAACGCCCTGAGGGCCCTGCTGAGGAACCACAGGAAACGGAATCCCAAGAAACGCCCACGACGCCCAATGAAAATGAGATGTCTGCAAACATTGTGGAACGCATTTTCGAAATTGGGGACACCTTTAGAGTAAGACCCCTTACGGCCCCGAAGGATCGCCTCTTTCGCCGAGGCTCAGGGCGTCGCAGTCGAACGCGCACGGGACAAAAACAAGGGCGGTATGTCAAGAGTACCCAGCAAGGAGACGGGCGGGACGTGGCCCTGGACGCGACCTTGCGCGCGGCCGCGCCGCATCAGGTGAAACGTCGGACTGAATTATGCGACTCATCACCTCTGGCGGTTTATTTATCTCCGGAGGACGTTCGGCAGAAAGTGCGGGAAAAACGCATCGGCAATGTCCTCGTGTTTGTGGTGGACGCCAGCGGATCCATGGGAGCTCACGGAAGAATGGCGGCCACCAAAGGGGCTCTCATGTCCTTGCTCGTGGACGCTTATCAGAAAAGGGATCGCGTGGCGTTAATCACCTTTCGCAAAAACGAGGCTGAACTGAAACTGCCGCCCACTTCTTCGGTGGAGTTAGGGGCAAGGCTTTTGCGAGACCTGCCCGTCGGCGGTCGCACACCTCTGTCGGCCGCTCTTGTGAAATCTTATGAGTTGACACGAAACGTGTTGCTGCGGGATCCGACGGCTAAACCCTTGCTCATTCTCGTCACCGACGGCAAGGCGAACGTGCCTCTAGGAAACCGTAAACCCGTGGAAGAAGCCCTTCTTATCGCTGAACGATTGGCTAACGACGGACGCATTCACCCCATTGTCGTCGACACGGAAAAGATGGGCATCGTTCAATTCGGATTGGCAAAAAAACTCGCCGCCGTCATGAACGCCGCTTACTTTCGCATTGAAGATCTCAAAGCCGATACACTCGTGCGCATTGTCAAGGAGGTCATGGAATGAGCTCAGCCAAGTTGTTCCCTTTTGTGGCCATTGTGGGCCAAGAACGCATGAAACTGGCCCTGGTGCTCAATATCATCAACCCGACCTTGTCCGGAGTGCTCATCCGAGGGGAAAAAGGCACCGGCAAATCCACTGCTGTGCGAGCGCTCGCACACATTCTGCCCAAAATCGAGGTCGTGGACGAATGTCCCTTTCAGCTCCCTCAAGGAGATCCTCAAGGGGTGTGTCCCGAATGCCCACGCCTGGATTGCAGCCGCCGGGTGATGGCAGGTGAGCCCGTCCCTACGGTGCAGCGGGAAATCCGCGTTGTGGAACTACCCGTAGGGGCCACGGAAGATCGCGTGGTGGGAACCCTGGATTTGGAGCAGGCTTTGAAGAAAGGCGAAAAACGCGTGGAACCAGGCCTCCTCGCCGCGGCACACCGCAACATTCTCTACGTTGACGAAGTCAACCTTCTCGACGATCACGTGGTGGACGTCCTTCTGGATTCGGCCGCCATGGGCGTCAACACCATCGAACGTGAAGGCGTCAGCTTTTCTCACCCTGCACAATTCACCCTTATTGGAACCATGAATCCGGAAGAAGGCGAACTTCGGCCCCAACTCCTGGATCGTTTCGGACTGTGCGTCCATGTGGAAGGACTTCGCGACGTGGAACGCCGCGTGGAAATTATGGAGCGGCGTGCGGCTTTTGATATAAACCCGGATGGATTCACCGCTCTTTGGGCAGAGGCTTCCCAAAAGCTTGTGGAACGCATCGAAACCGCCCGGACCCTTTACCCTCAAGTCACTGTGGACCGCTCGATCCTGTTCCACATTGCGTCCTATTGTCTAGAAGTGGGGGTTGACGGGCATCGGGCAGACATCATCATGCTAAAAGCTGCCAAGACCAATGCGGCTTATGAGGGCCGAACGTCGGTGGAACGTCAGGATGTGGATATAGCCGCCGAACTCGTCCTTCCTCACCGGCTTCGCCGCCGTCCTTTCATGGACATTATGGAAAGCAGCTCAGAAGTTCAGCGGGGCATTACGGGTACCAAAGGCTAGAAACGACAGCCATTGGAATTGCGCGTGCCTCTTCGGGCGGCCCGGCGTGAAAACCCTTCCATAAAGCCTGTCCAAGAATGGGTTTCCACGGCTGTTCGGCTCGGCGAGGAAGAGCACAGCACCATAGTGACCCCAAACCGGGCCGGGCCGGCAACACGAATTTTGGTCTTGATTCATAGGGCCCGTACAGCACGGCGCAACAATAAATCGCGGCTTGCGCCGCTCCAACAAAAGGCATTTTCGTGCACCCTTTGTTCATGAGAAGCCGTCACGCGGGGCGCGCCGTGAGACGACGGTGATGATTCAAGAGCCAGAGGCCGCAAATTTTCTCGTCACCGCTCAGCAGGGCTTAAACGATGGTTCAAATTAAGATCTCCCAAGGACCTATAGGAAATGCCATAGTAATTTTGATGGAAGGCGTCGATCTCTGCGTCCAGATCCAGGTCGGCGAACATCTCGGGATAGGTTTTTTGGGCCATCCAAAGGGCGGCAAGCGCTAACCGAGGAGACCAGGCCGACCATTTGGGAAGCTTGTAGACGCGGTTTTGACGCACCGCCTCCACATGCTGCCATAAGGGACTGCCGAGAATCTCCTCCTCTCCATATCTGGCATGACCCCAAATAAAAACCACATCGGGTTTCCAGCCAAGGATACGTTCGAGAGGCACATCGACGGTCCTTTGTTTTAGGGACGACGCAGGGTTATCAGCCCCTATCAAGGCGATGACCTCGTTCATAAGGCCCAGGCCGCCCACGACCGTCGTGGGATTTCCATACACATAGACGACTTTACGCCTGGCGCCGGGCGGAATGCGGTCCGTCCGCTCCCGCACCCGACGCAACAAACGCTCCATCCCCGAGAGAACCTCAGCAGCCCTTTGCTCGACACCGAAAAGCCTACCGTGAAGGCGAATCATTTCGAAAAGTTCCTCGAGGCTGTCCGGATAAACGGCAATGATGGGAATGCCCTTTTTCTCGAGAAAATCAATGCCCTTGATTTGCGTGGCCCAGGTCACGACGAGATCGGGGCGTAGCGCCAACATGGTTTCCACATTCATGTCGGCGGCCGTCCCCACGTGCGGGCGCCGCCATTCCGGATGGTTTTCCACGAGGGCGCGGTAGACTTCGCATTCTTGCTCCGCCCAACGAGACACACCGACAATCCGGTCCCAGAGCCTCAAAACCGGAATGAGCTCGTACGTAACGGTCAAGACAGCTCGGGAGACAGGAACGTGGATTTTCACTGTTCGCTGGAATTTATCTGTATACGTTAAAAAACTCTGCTGCCCGTGCCCTATGCCGGGGCTCAACAGCCAGGCTGCGGCCCACAAGACGAGAAAAATGTTTTGACTTCGACACGCCCAAAGCACAGAAAACCTTTCCGAAAAAATCACTAAAATTTTACAGACAACTCTGCGAACCACGAACGGCCTGGCGCCTTGTAATAGCTGTAATAGTCTTCATCAAAGAGGTTGTCCACCAACAGGGACACTTTGGCCCAAGGTTTCACCTGGTATGAAACGGCCACATTGGTGATCCAGTAGGGATCGTAGGAGCCGTACACGTTGTCTTTGCGATCGGCATTGGTATCATCATTGTAACGTTTTCCTACATAATGCTCTTCAATGGAGAAAGTCAAAGGACCTTTAGCGACGCGAGCTCCCAAATTGGTCATCCAGAGCGGCATTTGGGTGAGGCGCTTGCCTTCGGTTGCCGGTTTGGCTTTGTTCTGGGTCACCTCAGAATCCGTATAGGTCACGTTGCCAAAGAACGTGAGCCATTCAAAAAGACGCTGTTCAAGCCCCGCTTCGACTCCACGAGATTCGGCTTTACCGACATTGGCAAGTTCTTGGTAGGTCGAGCTCACCGTCTGTCGGTAGATGAAATCTTTCATGTAGTTCTCAAAATAGGTGACAGAGCCTTTGGCGTTTTTCCAGAGTCTCTGTTCAATGGACAAATCCCAGGAAACCGTTGTTTCCGGCTTTAATGAGGGGTTTCCCGCGTAGGTGACACCCGATGAGGAGGTCCATGTGCGGTAAAGCTCGTAGGGTGTGGGCGGTCGAAAGGCTTTGCCCACGGAAGTGCGAAGGGTCGTGCCGTCTGTCGGTTTATAGACGAGGGCGGCTTTTGGACTTAGGGACGAATGGGAGCGTTCACGATAGGCTTTGGGGTAACCCGGCTTTGGAGTCCATTTATTGGTGTCGTAGTCGACCACGAAACCGTCAAAGGTTTTCCACCAATCCTGGCGGAGGCCCAGATAGGCGGTCACGTTCTCGAGAATGGATATCTCATCTTGAACATACAAACCCCAGAAACGATCTTTTCCTTCGGATTGGTAGCGAAGATTTGTGGTGGAATCTTCGTCACGCCAATCCGTCAGGTTTTTTTCTTTGGTGTTGGACTTTCCGGTCTTGAAGGTCTCGCCCAAGGTTACAGTATGACGACCCCAAAAGGAGCCGCCCGCGATGGAATTAAGGGGAACGGTGAGCTGAAGTTCTTGGGTGAGTGATTCCTGAGGCGTATTGCTGACGTATCCAGGACCGCCAAAGCGTGTGGCTCCTGAAATGGTCGTCACGTACCAGTCTTCATACACCTTCAAGTACGCTACTTTACCCGTGATCTTCAGATCCATGAAGTCTTGGGTCTCAAAGTCGACGCTATAGAGTCCTTGAGCACGCCCCCCGCCTCCAGGAAGAAACCCGGATTCAGATAAACCCTTATAGGACCAGACAGGATTTCCTGACTCATCGCGAAGGAAGGTATGAGGATCATCGTAGTCGTATTCATACCGGTTGTACATGAATGTCATGCCCAATTGTGTTTTCGGTGTCAAAAAGTAAGCCGCTTTGGCCGTAAAACCGTCATCCCACCATGTATTGTCTCCTTTATCGCCCACCAGGTAGGCTTTCTTGTCGTACCTGTCTGTGGTTTCCTTCCAACCGGACACCGACGCAGGCGGGGCTTTGGACGTGAGATTAAGATCCGTCGGATAGCCGTTGGTGTCCTGCCTACCGTAACTGAGGATGAAGCTGAATTTGTCCCACAGCTTATCGCCGTATGATAGGTACAGCCTGGAAAGGTCTTCCATGGCCTCTCCCCCTTGAAAACCGTTTCCATAGCCTGCTTTCACCCATATTTCCCGCTTCTCGGGCATCCTAGTTATGAAATTGACCACGCCGCCCATGGCATACCCGCCATACAAACTGGAAAAAGGACCTCGAACCACTTCGACGCGTTCCAATTCTTCCGGGTAAAATCCGCCGAATTTCACGTTGCCGGTGTACGGATTGTTGAGGGCAATACCGTCCACAAGCACCAGAGTTCGCTTTGGGTCAGGAATGCCGCGCAGACTGATGGAAGAAAGGGTATCCATCAAACCCTTGCCCCGTCGCACATAAACTCCAGGTAAATGACTCAGGGTTTGGTCGAAGGTTTTGGATCCCTTTGCTTCGATCTCCTGAGCCGTGACGACCGAAGCCGACGCTGGAACCTCAGCGGTCGCTTTTTCTGTCCGCGTTGCCGTGACAACGACCTCCTCAAGTACGTTCCAACTAGGTTCTTCAAGAGCCCAGAGGCGTGAGGCACCTAAGCCCAGAAAACCGCCAGCCAGGATCATGACCGCCAAAACAAAACCTTTTGTCAGCCCCATCATGAGACGCCTCCCTCTCGTACCCTTCGAAAAAAAAATGAAAAAGGCCACTGCACGAAGATGCCCTTCGCGCTGTGGCCTTCGCGACCACAATGAGCGTCCACGAGGTGGTTTTGAAATGCCTTTAATGTTAATGTACACAATCCGGTCGCAGGTTGTCAACCCAGTCGGACCACCTAAGTCACCCTGTTCCATCGCAGGCATTTTTGCCCAGCGCATAGGATTGCAAACACTGAGAGGCTTTTGTGGGAGAGTCATTTCGGCTTGACTCCGTTGAGGCCAATGGGCATAAAGAGGCTACCACAGGTGCCTTGAAGGGCCCAAAAGGGAAGCCGGTGCAAATCCGGCGCGGTCCCGCCGCTGTAACCGGGGACGAAACCTGATCAAACAGCCACTGGTGTTTCACGAAACGCCGGGAAGGTGCAGGGAGTAGAAGGATCCGGAAGTCAGAAGACCTGCCTGTGGTCGAAAGCTGTCGCCTCGGCGGCGACTGGGTGATGGCTGTCATGGGGAAACGCACCTCTTTTTCCCGTATGCCAATGGATGAAGAAAAATGGGTGCAATCCTTGGGTCCTTTTCAAGGTCCAAGGATTTTTTTTTGTCCATGGAGCTGCGTGAGGAGATGGTGGCTGCACACTTGCCTAAAGGCGCTTGATGTTTCCTACGGTTCGATACCTCATCCTTTGGCTGACCGAGGGCTGCAACCTTCGGTGCGCCTACTGTTACCGCCCTAACCAAGGGGCGCCCAAGGCCATGAGCCGCGAGGTGGTGGATCAGGCTCTGACATTGGCCGCACGCTCCGGTCGTTTTTTTCATGTTCAGATCAGCGGCGGCGAGCCCACGCTGGAGCCGGATTTGATTGCGTATACCGCTGAAGCGCTGCAGCGGAGAAGGCTTCCGGCCACATTGGCCGTTCAAACCAACGGGACTCGACTTACTTCGGAGTTAATCCATCTTTTTCGACGCTATGCGATTCAAGTGGGCATTAGTTTGGACGGCCCACCGCCGATACAAGAAAATCTTCGGGGCGGTGCGGCGAAGACGGTCGCTGGAATCCGACGTTTAGAAGCGGCGGGAGTTCCTTTTCGCATCACGGCTGTGGTCAGTGAAGCCTCTATAGGCACCCTGGATTTGTTGCCCCTTTTTGTGGGGACGTTTCGGTGGTGCCAGGGAATCGCCCTGGATCTGCTCACCGTCAAAGGGCATGCCCTTCAAGGCCATGTGGCGCCGCCTAAGCACCACAGCCTGCGTGTCGGTCTGCAAAGGTTTTATCGAAGCGTCCTCTTTGTAAACCAGCATCGCCATCAACCCTTGCGACTTCGAGAACTGGACAGACTCCGACGGGCAAAGGCATCGTCCAGCACATCCGTGTTTTGCCCAGCAGCCAAAGGAGAAAGTCTTGCCGTGCGACCAGACGGATCCGTCTTTCCCTGCGGCCAAACATGCGGCGAAAAGGATTGGGCTTGCGGCACCGTGTGGCACCCCGACACCACGCGTTTGCGGCGCCTCTGCGGCCTTGCTCAGCCCCGGGGGGCCGATTGTGCCACGTGTCACATTCGGCGGTTTTGCCCCGGGGAATGTCCCAGTCGATTGATCTATAACACAGCCCACCATGCGTCGCTGGTGTGCACCATGTATCAAACGCTTTGGGAACTATGGGAGAAGCCAAACGGCATTCCGGATGGCTCTAAGGCGCAAAGGGGGAAAGGAGGAGAGAAATGAGTGCCTTGAAAATAGTGTATTTTAGCGCCACCGCCGGGGAAATTCCCAGTTTGAGCCGTGCCGTGACGCGCTATCTAGCTCAAGGCGGCTTGGTGTCCGTGACAGCCCGCACGCGAAGCCAACTTTTTGACAACGCTCGCATTGAAGCCTTCGTGCAAGAGGCTTTAAAAGCCCACATGGTTCTCATCACCCTGCATGGAGGAAAAAACTCGTGCCCGGCGTTGGCGTCTCTTCTCGAGGCCATGCAAGAGCGCCGAGCTCAGGGCTTGACTAGGCCTTATTTACACATTCAGCCTATGGGCGGGGATGAAGAAGCGGTCCTCCTTGCGCACGAACATGCCGATGGGCTTGAAAACGGCGTCTGGAACACCATCAATAATTATATTCTTTTTGGAGGAGTGGAAAACTTTTTACACTTGCTTCATTTCATTCACGACGTCATTAATGGAACCGAATCGTCGGTCCTCCCTCCACGGAAAATCCCATCAGAAGGCATTTATCATCCCGACTTTCCCTACATCCCTTCTTTGGAAGAATATGTGTCCAGGAAAATTGATCCTCGAAAGCCTACTTTAGGTATCTGGTTTTACCAGACCTATTGGGTGAATGGCGACCTGACTTACATCGACGCGCTCATTAGAGAAGCGGAACACCAAGGCGCCAATGTTCTGGCCCTCTTTCACGTTCGCTATCCCAATAAAACCCTGAAAAATATGAGCGTGCATGACCTTGTGGCCCGCTACTTCATGGATGGCCGCCGTTCTCGCATCGATGTGCTGCTGAACCCAATGATGTTTTCCCTGGTCATGGCTCAAAAGGATTATCGCGATATTCTGCCTCGATTGAATGTGCCTTTTCTTCAGGCCATCACCATGTACACCCCCTATGCTCGGTGGCACGAGAGCCCACAGGGTCTTTCCACGATGGAGGTTTCTTATTCCGCCGCCCAGCCGGAATTTGACGGCGCTCTGATCAATGTGCCCATCGCCAGCCGTGAAGAAAACGAACACGATCCCGTCACAGGAGCTTTATTGGCCAAGCTCGTTCCTATTCCAGATCGAGTGAAGAGGTTGATTTCCTTGGCTTTGAACTGGGCGCGATTGCGGCGCACACCCAATAGAGAAAAGAAAGTGGCCATCATCTTTCATCAATACCCGCCACGCAACGATCGCATTGGTGTCGCCGCCGGGTTGGACAGTTTCGCCAGTGTCAAACACCTATTGGACCGATTGGTCGAACGCGGTTATCAGGTGGAAAAAACCTATGAGAGCGGCCAAGCCATGGCGGAAGAGCTTTTGGCCCGAATGACCTACGATCGGCGTTGGCAAGGACCGGATCAACTGGCAGAGCGTGCGCAAATCCATGCCGATCCTGAACATTACCAGGCCTGGCATGCGGCACTGCCGAAAAAGGTTTCCCAAAAAATGACCGCCGATTGGGGACCCGTGCCTGGAGATCTCTTCGTGCACAATGGGCGGCTGCATTTTGCCGGCACCATCAACGGCAATTTTTTCATCACCATGCAACCGCCTCGGGGTTTTTACGAAAATACCTCCGCCATCATTCACGACCCACACCTGTCGCCGCCGCACCTGTACTTAATGAAATACCGCTGGATAAAGGAAGTTTTTAAAGCGCACGCGGTCATTCACGTGGGCAAACACGGCTCTTTGGAATGGCTGCCTGGAAAAGCCCTCGGTTTGTCCCAAGAATGTTACCCAGATTTGGCTATTATGGATCTGCCCAACATTTACCCCTATATCATCAATGATCCCAGTGAGGGAACTCAGGCCAAAAGGCGCAGCTATTGCGGCATCGTCGACCATTTGCCTCCGGCTTTCACCAATGCCGACTTGTATGAAGATTTGGCCAAGCTGGACAATTTACTCAGGGACTACGCCGAGGCCGAGCGTGAAGATCCGAGTAAACTGGAGATTCTACGCAGCCAGATTTTGGAGGCTGTCAAGGAAGCGGATTTAGACAAGGATCTGAATATCGAGCTTGCCAAAGCTCAGGCCGATTTCCCCGCGTTTCTTCAACATCTTCACGCTTACTTGGCCGAAGTCGCAGACACTATGATCACCGACGGCCTTCATACGCTAGGATTAGCTCCGCAAGGGGAACAGTTGGTGGAGTTCTTGGTGCAGCTCACCCGGCTGCCCAACGGTCACGTGCCGTCCCTTAGGGAGGCTGTCGCTGCTGTTTTGGGTTTTCACTACGACGAGCTGGCCACGCACAAAGGACAATGTCTTTCTCATTTTGGAGGGCGAACCGGTGGGCAGATCATTCGGCAGATTCATGAGCTGTGTGTGGAGTTGGTGCGCCGCATGGCCGCAGCCGATTTTCATGCCGATCCCAGGGACGTGGCCATGGCTGTCCTTGGACGTTCCCATAACCAGTTGGAAGCCGTTCTGGAATACATCGCCAAAGACCTGGTGCCTCGAATTCGCGAAACGACAGCCGAAATCGAGTCCATCGTAAAGGCCCTGGAGGGCGGATTTCTGCGTCCCGGACCGTCGGGGGCTCCAACCCGCGGTCAAGCGGAGATTCTGCCGACAGGCCGCAATTTTTACTCTGTGGACCCCCAAAAAATTCCCAGTCCGGCAGCCTGGGAAACAGGCAAAAGGCTAGGCGATGCGCTCATCCAACGATGCCTCAGGGAAACGGGCGCCTATCCGGAAAGTGTGGGCATCATTTTGTGGGGCGGATCCACCATGCGCACCAAAGGTGATGATCTTGCGGAAATTCTGTACCTCATGGGGGTGCGGCCGGTGTGGCACAAAGGCAGCGGCAACGTTGAGGGCGTCGAAGTCATTCCTCTTGAAGAACTTAGACGGCCCCGAATCGACGTTGTCGTGCGCATCTCCGGATTTTTCAGGGATTGTTTTCCAAACCTGATCGAACTTATGGATCAAGCCGTGCACATGGTGGCATCATTAAAAGAAAATCCGGATTCCAATTTTATTCTGCGCCATGTGTGGCGTGATGTGGAACAATACGAGCAAGAAGGCAAGAGCCACAATGAGGCCTGGAGGGAGTCCACTTTTCGTGTCTTTGGCTGCCCCCCGGGCACCTACGGCGCCGGCGTCGCCGAATTGATCGAATCCAAAACATGGAACACCCGGCAGGATCTCGCCGAAAATTACATACGATACTCCGCTCATGCCTACGGTACGGGAAGCTATGGTGCGGCCAAGGCATCCATTTTCAAGCGCCTTTTGAGCCGAATGGACGTGACGGTGAAAAACGAGGACTCACGCGAATACGATTTGCTTTCCTGTACCGACTACTACAACTATTACGGTGGACTGATTGTTGCGGCGACAAACATTCGAGGCTCAGCCCCTTTGGCACTGGTCGGCGACAGCAGCGACCCAAAACGGGTGATTGTGCGCACGACCTTCGAGGAAGCCAAGCACATCTTTCGGTCTCGCATTCTGAATCCAAAGTGGATTGAAGGCTTGAAACGCCACGGGTACAAGGGCGCGGGGGATCTGTCCAAAGTGATGGATATTCTCTTGGGCTGGGATGCCACGGCCGAGCTGATCGACGACTATATGTATGAACGGTTTGCGGCAAAGTACGCTCTGGATCCCGAGATGCAACGATGGCTCAAAGAGGTTAACCCTTATGCGTTGCAAAATATTTTGGACAAACTACTGGAGGCCGTAGAGCGAGGGCTGTGGCACGCTCCACCTGAGCTGGTCGAGCAATTGCAGGAAGCCTACTTGGAAACGGAAGCACTCATCGAAGAAACCACAGCCGAGCCGTAGCGGAAAGCTTTCCCTGAACTCTCGATCCACAAATTCTGCTGCAAAAGAGGTCAAAGCTCAAAAAAACCTCTTCGGCGGACGCCATCCGCCTCATCGAAAACGCTGTGGAGGCCGCCTTTAAGGGCAGGGCCCTGCCGCGGAAAGAGCCTGGGCCTCGAGATTCCGTCGTGCTGATGGGGCCCATTGTGACCTGTGGGGATTCAGGGCGGTGAGCAGGTTGCGATACGCGCCGTCACCCGAGAGCACAGAAGCGACCATGCTCCCGGTAACTGGAGCGAGAAAGATGCCTTTGGTGGCATGCCCGGCGGCCACCACCACGTTGTGAGGTCGGTGCAGACGGCCGATGCAAGGCAAGCCGTCGGGAGTGCACGGACGAAAGCCGCGCCAGATTTCTTTCACGTGAAGCGATCCCAGGCCCGGCAAGATTCTCATAAGGTCACGCTCCATGGCGTCGATGCGTCGAGCGGACAGCCGATCGTCCAGGCCGCACAGTTCCAAAACACCCGCAAGCCGAAGAGCATCGGCAAAGGGGGTCACGGCCACGCGCGCTTCTTCCAAAAGCAAGGGCAGGGAAGGCGTCTCGGCGGGTTTTTCATAAGTGATGCTGAATCCTTTGGCCGCTTCCACGGGCAAGCGGCACCCAAGCATGGCGGCCAGACGCCCTGTCCAGGCCCCTGCAGCCAACACAAATTGATCGGCTTTCACGGACCCCTTTGTGGTCTTAAGGGCCGTAACAGCATGGCCTGCCCAAGAAGCACCGTACACTTCCGTCTCTTCCAAGATGCGCCCACCGGACTGACGCACTTGGGACGCCAGCCATGTGATGAAAGCCATGGGGTTGAGCCGTCCGTCGGGCTTTTGCAGCACGCCGCCGATAATGGAAGACCCGACGGCGGGCACCCATTCTCGAACCTCTCGCGCATTCAGAACCTGAGCCGGTCGGCCGACCCGCGACAGTTCTTCCGCATCCATCGCCGCCGCCTTCAAGGCCTTGTGGGTTTCATAGAGGCACAAAAGGCCGTCCCGAGCGTATTCGTAAGCCGAATCGGCGACTCGGGCCAAGGCGTCGTGAAGTTCCAAGCTTCGGTCCGCCAATGCCCTGTAAATCCCAACGGCGTAGCGCCCATGGGCCGCGGTGCTGTGGCGCACAAAACGTCCCAACCAGACCAAGCGTTGGGGATCCGGCGAGAACCCGATGGAAAAGGGGCCCGTCGGGTTGAGGAGATGGCGCAGACCTTCTTTCACATTGGCCGCAGAACACAAAGGCTGCAGATGGCTCGGCACGATGAGACCCGCGTTGCCATAAGAACTTCCCGTGGGCAACCGTCCCTTTTCCAGAACGCTCACCGCCGCTCCGGCGCGCGTCAGCTCATAGGCGCTCATGAGCCCAATTACGCCGCCTCCCACAATGACCACATCCGGTTTGTGCGTCTCCATCGTCTTGTCCCTCCTCACGCCGGCGTGCCTTGTGCCGCATGCCTCCGCGCTAAAGTTCCTAAAATATACTGCCAGCTTCATGGGCACATGTCGATACCGTCCCCATGGGCCGAGGTCATGCTCACGGCCTCGTTTGGCGCCGAGGAAGTCCGCGCCAAACGAAACAACCGGCAGGGCAAGCCATTTACAGGTCACCCAGGAGCATGTGCCTGAACACCTTCGGTAGGAGCGGCCCAAGCCGCGATGCCTTGCCGCGACTTGCGGCGCTCCGACAGCCTCAAGTCGAGAGGACACGGCTAAACCAAGCCCCGAAGGTTGTCTGAGAATGCCTTTTCGGAGCCGTTTTCGGGCTGTTCTGCAACAGCGCCGTAAATCGCCATTATCACCTGCCACCAGATGCCCAAGGAACCCGCACTAGGTCGGCAGTCGCGACTCTCGCTGCTCCAACAACAAGCATCGCTGCCCTGCACCGCTGCCCCATAAGACACTTTCGCACAGGCTCCAAGGATCCTGTGCGAGAATTCCAACTTTAAGCCGATGCAGCCTTGTAACTCATTGGAATTGCGAGTCGATTGCGGTCAAAAATGAGTTCTCCAACAAGCTCGAAAAAACTGTGCTATATGTGAAAGTCAAGGAGGATGGACGTCATGCATGTGGGGATTATGAAAGAAATCAAACCACAAGAATACCGGGTGGCGTTGTCCAGCCAATGTGGCGGAACTGGTCCGGGCCGGGCACGCCGTGACCATGCAGAGCGGGGCGGGGGTCGGGGCCGGGTTTTCCGATGAGGAATACCAAAAGGCCGGCGCTTCCGTGGCGGCTTCGGCCGAAAAGGTGAGCGACGCGGCGGATCTCGTGGTCAAGGTCAAGGAGCCGCTGGAAGAAGAATTCGGCATCTTTCGATCGGGCCAGATCCTTTTTTGTTACCTTCACAGCGAGACGCGGCCTCGGCTCGTGGACATGCTTTTGGAAAAACGCCTTACGGCCATTGCCTTTGAAAACGTGCGGGAAGCCGACGGGTCCTTTCCACTGCTTCGTCCCATGAGCGTCATCGCCGGGCAGCAGGCGGTGCTTCAAGGCATGACCTTTCTGTGGACACATCGGGGCGGTGTCGGGAAAAGCCTCGTGGCCTATCCCGGACTGGAAGCACCGGTCGTCGTGGTCCTTGGAGCGGGTGAGGCCGGCCGTCAGGCCGCTCGAGTGGCCGCAGCCCTGGAGTGCCACGTGCATGTGTTTGAGATCCAGCAAGACAGGATCCGTTCCTTTGCGGAAACTGCTCCCAAAAACGTGTATCTGCACAATGTCCATGCGGTGGATCCGGCACCCTACGTCCAAGCGGCGGACATGGTGGTGAACACCGCCACCGTGCCGCCGCATAGCGACTGTCATCTGATCGACCGGAACCTGGTGCGGCGCATGAAAAAGGGCAGCATCATCGTGGATGTCACCGCCAACCTTTGTGGAGCCGTGGAAACCATCGATCGCTACACCACCCATGCAGATCCCGTGTGGACTGTGGACGGCGTCCTCCATTACGCGGTCACCAATATTCCGGCAGCGGTCGCCCACACGGCGTCCCGTGCTCTGGCCTTGGAAGTCTTTCCGTACTTGAAGGTCCTGGCCGATCATGGTATCCCTGGTACGCTGCATCTATGTCCGGCTTTGCTGGAAGGCTTGACGGCCGCCCTTGGAACCCTCACCTGGCACCAAGCGGGACAATTCCAGCAGCGCCCCTGGATGCCCCCCGCCGAGGCGCTTCGGCGGTTGTGGCCGTCACCGTGACGCACTGAGGGCTTCACTCATCCTCCCGACGCCATGAGCGGCAGAGGCCGCATTGACCCTAAGTCTTTGATGATTTAGCCGATAAGTGCCGGCGTTGGCACGCTGGCGGCGTCCTAACTGGAAACCCCAATAAGCAGGCGATCATGAAAAGTTGGGGGAGACGGCTGTGGTCTTTGGGCATGGCGGCGGCTGTTGTGCTGGGGCTGCATGCTTCGGCAACGGCTGACACTCTTCAGGAAATCATACAGCGCGGTGAGCTTCGCGTGGCGGTGCAGACCCAGGGTCCGCCGTTTAGTTTCGTGGACAAAAACGGTGTGCGCACCGGAAGCTCCGTGGAATTTTGTAAGCTCATGGCCCAAGAAATGGGTGTCAAGGTCACCTTCTTGGACTACGACTGGGACGGCCTGATTCCCGCGCTTCTTTCCAAGAAAGCCGACCTTCTGGCCGCCGATATGACGGCGACCCTGAAGCGCGCCCTTAAAGTGTCCTTTACCGATCCCTTTTACTACACAGGGGCTGTGGTCTTCGCCAAAAAGGGCAGCACTTTTAAGACCATCGAAGATTGCAACAAGGAAAACGTGACGATTGCCGTGCTCTTGGGAAGCACCGGAGAAGCGGAAGCCACGCGTTTCTTTCCCAAGGCCAACATCAAATCCTATAAGGGCGGCGGTCCGTTGCTCATCAACGCCGTGCTGGCAGGACACGCGGACATCGGCGTGAACGATGAAACCGCTGTGGTGGGCCAGATGCAGGAATTTCCCCCGGACAGTATCGAGATTCTGCCCATTCGCCTCTCCAAGGAGCCATTGGCCTTTGCGGTGCGTCCGGAAGACACACATCTTTTGCAGTGGATCAACTTGTTCTTTCAGTGGATACGCGAAGACGGCCGTTACGATCAGAACATCCACTACTGGGTGAAGTCGCTGGACTGGAAAAAGGACCACTGAGACCTTCGGCGGAGCCGCCATGCTGGAAGCTTTCAACCTCCGCGTGCTCTTGGATTATCTGACGCTCTTTCTTCGAGGGTTGTGGGCGACGGCATGGCTTTCCGCCCTATCCCTGGTGGGCTCACTGCTCGTGGGCATTTTGGCCTGCGGCGCCCGGCTCTCCGCATGGCGGCTCCTTTCCGCGGCGGCGGGCGTCTACATTGCAGCCATTCGATCCACACCGCTTCTGGCACAACTGTACTTTCTGTATTTTGGGCTGCCGAGCCTCGGGGTTCGACTGCCCGAGCACCACACGGGCATTCTGGCTCTGTCTTTGAACAGTGGGGCTTATATGGCGGAAATCATTCGAGCCGGCGTGCTTTCGGTGTCCTGGGGACAAATCGAAGCGGGCATGGCTTATGGGCTCACCTATGTGCAGCGCATGCGCTACATCGTGCTGCCCCAAGCCCTGGGCTTGACGATTCCACCCTTGCTGGGTCAGGCCATCGTGCTCGTCAAGGACAGCGCCCTTCTGTCCCTCATCTCCGTCTTTGAACTGACCCGAGCCGGTCAGATCCTCACGTCCGAGCGCTTCATGCCCGTGGAAGGTTTTTTTACCACGGCCCTGCTCTATCTTTTGATCTATTATGCGCTCAAAGCCTTATCATCCCACTGGCAAAAGAAGCTCATTTTCGTCCCATCCCCTTAGGAGCGTCCGTTCAAAACCATGTGGTTTTACTATCTGCAACAGCTCGTTCAAACGTTCCCGTTTTTCCTCAAGGGCCTGTGGATGACCGTGGCCGTCTCGGGCCTGAGCCTTCTTATGGGAACCATTCTGGGGGCCGCGGCGGGCATGGTGCGCGCCTCTCGAGTGCCGGCGCTGGGAAAGCTTCTTTTTGTTTATGTCGATTCTATGCGCGGCACCCCCTTTCTGGTGCAGGTCTTTATTATCTTTTTCATTCTGCCCGAATGGGGGCTTCATCTGGAAGCCTTCACCGCGGCCGTGATAAGCCTCACGCTGTACGCGGGGGCTTATATCTGCGAGATCGTTGCGGGCGGCATCCTGGCGGTGCCGCCGGGTCAATGGGAAGCAGCCAAAGCCTCGGGCCTCAACTGGATTCAGTGCATGCACTATGTGATTATGCCGCAAGCCATGAAAACCGTTTTGCCACCTCTGGTAGGCCAATATGTGCTGCTCATCAAGGATTCGTCGGTGGTTTCCGTCATCGGAGTCACGGATGTGACCCGCGTGGGTTGGTTCACCGTGCAGCGTATTCCGGAAGGGCTCATGGTCTTTGGGCTGGTGGGGCTTTTATACTTTGTGGTCTGCTATCCTTTGATTCACCTGGCCAACCACTTGGAAAAGAAGCTGCACACGGACTTTGCCGGCCTCTGAAAGCTTGGGGGCATTCGTTATTGTTTGGACGCTGATCATCGACTTGTTGAAGGACCGCAAGGCCCAATGCCCACAAAATTTCGAGCACCCGTTCGATCGTCGTTGACTCGGGTCACGACTTGCTGCCATTTCCCTCTCAGGGTGCGCTTCTGCAGGTCCGCATGCCCAAAAACCGGCAGAATCCGGTACCTGCAACCCGCGGATGGGAAGGATGGATTCCCTGCGTTGGGGCATGCACCTCAGGACTATTGCCAAGAAAGGCATGTCGGACCGGCTCTTATGTGTGGATTGGCACGAGCTCTTGGATAAAGGTGTCGTACACCGCCGCGTCAAAGCGGGTTTGCATGAGGGTATCGAAGTTCTCATATCGGGGATTCCAAAAGCAGCGGTCTTTTTTGAAAACATAAGGGTGGCTCAATAAAATATAGGCCAAAAAGGCTTTAAGGAAAGCTTTTCCAGGGTAGAGACATAGAAGCGAGCACGGCATTCCTGCGGCCACCCGATTGACCCGATGCTCGTACTCAACCACCTGATGAGCCCCAAGGGGATGTGCAAGAAGCCAGAGAGCATCTGAGACCACGCGCGCACTCGTAAATCCCATCTCCAAGGCCGATTGCACACAAGACACGAACAGTGAAAGGACACGGTCGGGATCAAAAACGCCGTGCGGAACATAAATGCTTTCGGCACGGTGAAAGATCACTTGCGCTGCGTTCGAAGGAGAGACCCCGTCGGCAGAACATGCCTTGCGGTAAAGAACAGCCGAGGAATACAAAGATGCGTCTAGGAGCGTTGGCGAGAACGCCTTCCCATTGCGTTCATGCGGGCCCGCAGGTCCCGACGCAGGGACCGCGTGCCCGTCGTTCGTGTCCTTCGGAGGGACCGGCTCCTGCTGGTCCGCAGGTTTCCAGACCCGAAGGGGGCGCTTCGTGGCGAGGGAAGGCCATGGCGGACGCCCAGGAGCGCGTCTCTCCGAGAGCAGGGGATCGCCCCGCTTTTCCCCCGAAACCTTGCCGACAAGAGTTTGGCCGCGTTTTTTCGGCTTCAGGCTGCAGGAGCACCGCAAGGCGCGATCAGGAATCGCGGCTTACGGCGCTCCTACAAAAGCTGTTTTCGAATATGCTTCTGAAGGGACTCCATTTCGAGTCCCGTGTGTTACCCACGTCCGTTTGCCTCAAAGGGATCAGTTTCCCCCGGTCCGCAGGCACGTTCGCGGATGGTCTTCCATCATCTTTATTCGGACTTGGTCAAAGGAAATCTCAGCGTAAAGGTGGTGCCGCGGCCGACCGTTGTGTGAAAGTCCACGATACCCCCCATTTCCTGAACCTGCAAAAGAGCCTCCCCGCGAACGGTGTCCGTGGCGGCATAGACTTCGTAGCCGTTATCCCCAAGAATGGTTTCCATGGCCTGGCAGATTTGAGGATCGTCGTCAATGACCAGGATTCTTTTGGCTCGGCCCATCTTGCCCTCCTTTGCTCCGCCTTTGAGTCCCTCACAAGGTTCCGCCTTGGTCCAAGAAGCTGGTCTGCGTTGATTTCACCATACCCTCAAAAACATGCGGCGCCCAGACCTGCCTGACCTTAAGGGGAAGGACAACGTTGACAAACTGCACTTCCAAGAAAGGACGCGGTTTCTCCGAGGGCAAAGCACGGGCACACGGCCGGCCTCAGACGAAAAGCCTCCTAGAAGCCTGTCCGAGAACCCATTTCTTACGGCTTGAGGTCTTGCAATTTCAATGAGTTACAAAGCCGCATTTGAGCAAAAGCGGCATTCTCGGACGGCTTTCCGGGAGCCTGTCTGAGAAAGGTTTGGCCGCGTCCTTTCGGCATTAGGCTGTAGGAGCGGCGCAAGCCGCGATTCCTCATCGCGCCGTGCGGCGCTCCTACAGAAGGAAATGAAAACAGCCATGAAACACCATTCTCGCACACGCTCCCAGAGGTCTGCCGAACGTGCGGACCGGCAAGAGCCGGTCCCCCTCTTGGGACATGCTGGCCCGCTGATACGCCAAGAAAAGGCATTCCCGGATAGGCTCTTTGGGGAGCTTTTCCAAGAATGCCGTTTTCGGCCCAATGCGGCTTTGTGAGTCATTGAAAGGTTTAGATCGTCGACAGGCGTACAGGGGTTCTCAGACGAGCTCCTACAGGTAGAACAGCTTGATCATGCCCAACATGACCGCAATGTACAGGATGGAGAGCCCGGAACCGGCTTTGAGATAGTCGGCGGTGCGATAGCCGCCGGGACGCATCACCAGCGCGTTCACCTGGTGGGTGGGCAAAATGAAGCTATTGGAGGCGGACAAGGCCACCACCATGGCCGTCATGCGAGGATCCGCCCCGGAAAGAACGGCCATGTTCATGCACAGCGGGACCAGCAAGACCGTGGCGCCCACATTGGAAATGACCAGAGTAAAGCCCGTGGTCAGCAGCGCCACCAGAGCCATTAAGCCGATAGGCGGCACGTTCCCCACCGCCTCCAGAATCTTGTTGGCAATATAAGCCGCCGTACCGGTCTGTTCAAAAGCGACCCCCAAAGGAATGAGGCCGCCCAGTAGAAAAACGGTCATCCAGTCCACGGATTGATACGCTTCATCGATGGTCAGCACCCCGGTGAGAATCATGCCCAAGGCGCCGGACATGAGGGCCACCGAAAGGCGCACGTCAAGAAAGACCGTCTGGGTCAGGGCCAAGGCCAGCCAAAAAACCGCCCATTTGGCTTTTTCCGGCCGAAGGATCTCCCCTTCCAAGGGGGTGGCAAAGGTCAAGGCTCGAGGTTGGGGCATGTTGCGAAGCACGTGGAAACGTCCCCACGGTCCTTGCAAGAGCAACACATCACCGACTTTGAGGCGCACATAATTCACGCCCGAGTAATAGATGCGGTCTTTCGTCTGGACCGCCACCGGGTTGAGGCGAAAGCGTTCTGCAAAGTTCACTTCGCTCAACGTCTTTCCAATAAGTTCAGACCTGGGGGACACGATGGTTTCCGCTAAACCGGCGTTGGTTCGCGCCAGGTCGTCGGCAAAGTAATCCAAAGAGGGTTTGACCTTCCATCCAAAATAGGCGGCCATTTTGAGCACGCGCTCCTTGTCCCCCAAGACCGCGAGGACATCCCCGGGACCCACGGCGTCACGGCCTCGAACAAAAAACCGGCGTGTGCCCGTGCGCGGGTTTCCGATGGCCACCACGGAAATAAGAAAATCGTGACGCAGGCGCAGGGCCGCCAGGCACTGGGGGCCCGAAAAGGTCTCCGGCACCTCCACCTCATACGGCACGTCCAAGGCATTGTACACAGCGATCAGCTTGGCCGTGATGCCCGCATCCTCTTCGCCCTGGCCGGCAGGAAGGATTTTTCGCCCAAAGAGCGCAAAATAGGCCAAGGCGCTGCCCAAAAGCCCGATCCCGATGGGCGTCTGCGTGAAAAGCTTAAAAGGTTCCAGTTTCTGGCCTTTGACCACCAAAAGATCGTTCAAGAGAATGGTGGGGCTGGCGCCCACCAGCGTGAGGGTGCCTCCAATGATGGCGCAAAACCCCATGGGCATCAGCAACCTGGAAATGGGTATGCCCAACCGCTTGGAAACCCTTTGCGTGGCCGGCATAAAGAGCGCCGCGGCACCAATGTTTTGCATCATGCTGGAAATGATACCGACCGTGCCGGCAACAAGGCACATGATGCGCGCCTCACTGCGTCCGCCAAACTTGATGATGGGCGAAGCGACCTTGTTCATGACGCCCGTCTTGTCCAAGCCCGCTCCGATGATAATGACGGCGATAATGGACACCACAGCGTTGCTGCTTAGGCCGTCAAAAGCTTGCTTGGGGCTGACAAGACCCATAAGGGGCAGAATGACCATCATGATGATGCTGACTACATCCACCCGAACCCACTCCGAGACGAAGAGAAACACCGCCAAAAAGAGCACCAACAAAGTCAGAATCATGTCCTGCGTCATGCATTCTCCTTCGCTTGCACGATCCACGCGGCCTTTTTGTCACCGACGACGGTTCTCCTTGCGAAACATCAAGCATAGCCCAAAGACGATGGCGACCAGTCCTACAGACAACACAAAGTGTGCCGACATGCACTTTCCTTTCTGTGCGAGCCCACCCGCTCAATGCCGTGTGAGCGCCCTGGGGCGCGTCACGGATCGACGCCGCCCACCTCTCTCACTCCATGTCTTGCCGAACTCGCTGCGCCCCTTGCCCCCAGCTCAGCAAAGCCCCTTCTCTTTTACACAGAGCTCTTCCCGAAAACACGACCTTAAACTCTCCTTATTTGAGAGGCCGCGCTTCCAAGAAGAGCCGTGTTGTCGAGACCATGGGCCCTTCGACGCTCAATGAGCGAGCGAGTACACAGGAATCACCCAGGTCTCCCCGCGGCCTAAAGCGTCTTCGGGCACATCGTGCTCGCTGATGACAAACTCGATGCGCTTGATTTCTCTGTGCACCTCCCGCACAGCATCTTCCACGGAACCTGTCTTGAAAATGTGGGTGCAGGTAACACCTCTGGCCTTGCACAGATCCTGCAGCTTTTTCACAGCGGCCGCACAGGAACGCTCGTATTCTCGAATGACACTTTTCAAAGCCGCCGGCGTGCGTGACAAATCCCGAGGAAGCGGCACCACATTCAAGGCCACGATTTCATATCCCATGCGTTCGGCAAAACCAACGGCGTAATGCATCACCGCGTCCGATATCCGATCTTCGCGGCCCACCACCAGAACCTTGCGCCGAGCCAATTGCCCTTCACGAAGGATGTCCTGAGCCTCCGCCGTCAGGCCGGCTTCAGCAAAGCTTGCCGCCACCATTTGCTCCTCAACGCGCTCCCGCACAAGATCCTTTTGCTTCACCACAGGACCTTGTCCCCGCGAAATATCTCTTTTCATCATTTTCTTGATCTTTTTCAGCATGTTGACCCCCCTTTTTTCTTCATGCACATCCACGTCGCTCTTGCCCTCGAGCCCTAGGTTCGATACAGTCGAGCGCGAGGACGATCGGACGAGCGCGAGCGCTTTTTCGGACGCACCGTCGGGCGCTCGCGGACCTCATTTCGCATCAGTTCCCGGGCAGTCTTCCAGTCGCCCGCTTCGGCAAAGGACACCGCCGCCGCCATGGCCTCCAGTTTTTCTTTCCACCGTTTCATGGTTTCCTCCTTGGTTCGAGGATTGCCGGCATCGCTACGCAACGCCCTTGGTTACCCCCATGCCTTGTCAAGGACCGTGCCGGCCGTCCATGTCGTCGCAAGATACGGAGTTTGCTAGGCATTTTGCGTTCCCGCGATGTGCACCTTTGGCGCCAAAGTGTTACATGATGCAACGCGACCGCGAGATATCAAGATAAATAAAGCAAGATCGGGATGTTAGAATGTGTTGCATCCAGAAAGTAGATATTGCACAATGCAACATCTTGAGCGCTACGGAACGAGACCAGGGCGGCATGAAGGAGCCGCCGGCAGGAAAGGACAGGGCGGTGATTTTTTTTCGCAAATCCCAGGACGATTTTGACGGACCGGGCACCAAGCTCGATGCGCTGCGCACGGCTGCCGAAAAGGCGAATCTGCCGCATCACGTGCACCGGGTGGTCTTCAGGGAGCTGGAACTTCTGGAAAGCCTGGATCCGTCCGCGGCGGAATATGGTCTTGGTATCAACTACCTCGATTACCTGGTCTCCTTGCCCTGGTCGCATTTTACGGAAGACGATCTTCGACTGGATCACGTGCAGGAGGTGCTGGAAGCGGACCATTATGGGTTGCAGCCCGTAAAGGAACGCATTCTGGAGTACCTTGCGGTGCGCACGCTCTGTTCCCTACAGCAGTTTCAGATCCTCGTGGTGGACGATGAGCCCATTGCCCGCACCAATCTGGAGTACATTCTGCGCAAGGAAGGCTACAGCGTGGACACGGCCGCCAATGGGGAGGAAGCGCTGCACAGAATCAGGGCCTGTCACTACGATCTCATTTTGACCGACCTTAAGATGGAAAAGATGGACGGGTTGCAGCTCTTGGAACACGCCCGCAAAGAAGCGCCGCACACGGAAACGGTCATCATCACGGGCTATGCCACGGTGCATACCGCTGTGGAATCGTTGAAAAAAGGAGCGGTGCACTACTTGTCCAAGCCCCTGCAACTGGACGAACTTAGAGCTTTGGTGCATTCCATCAAGGAAAAGAAGCGGCACATGCAGATGACCCGAGACCCCGTCTTGTGCTTTTCGGGACCTCCGGGAACGGGCAAGACCTCCATCGGCCGCTCCATTGCCAAGGCTCTCGGACGACGTTTCACCCACATGTCCCTGGCCGGCCTGAGGGACGAGGCGGAGCTCCGAGGCCATCGGCGCACCTATGTGGGAGCCATGCCGGGGCGCATCATTCAGGAATTTCGCCGGCTGGGGGTTCGAAACCCTGTGATCATGCTGGACGAGATCGACAAAATTGGAAGGGACTTTCGCGGGGATGCCACTTCGGTGCTTCTCGAGATTCTTGACCCGGTACAGAACACCCTTTTTGTGGATTACTACCTGGATGTGCCCTTTGACCTTTCCGCGACGATGTTTATCGCCACAGCCAACGTGGTGGAGCGGCTGCCCGGTCCATTGCGGGACCGCATGGAAATCATTGAATTTTCAGGCTACACGGAAAAGGAAAAGCTGCAGATCGCTCAGCGCCATTTGATTCCCAAGCAGCTTCGCGAAAACGCTCTGGAAGGCCGTAAAGTGCATTTTACGGATGAGGCCGTTCGGGCCGTTGTGCGGGATTACACGAGGGAACCCGGGCTGCGGCAACTGGAACGGGAAATCGCCTCGGTTTGCCGAAAGCTTGCCAGGGCCTATGTGCAAGGGACACGAATTCCCGGCGAACCAGGATCCATTGATGCCACGGCCGTCAGAGAACTCCTTGGGCCGCCGCGCTACCTGCCCATTGTGGCCGCCACCGAGCCTCGAGTGGGTGTCACCACGGGGCTGGTGTGGAGTGAAACGGGCGGCGAAATTATTTTCGTGGAAGCGACGCGCATGCAGGGCGCTCGGCAACTGATCCTCACAGGTTCTTTGGGCACCATTTTGAAGGAATCGGCCCGGACGGCCTTAAGCTTTGTGCGAAGCCACGCTGAGGATCTAGGGATCGATCCGGAGTTCTTCAAAGACACCGACATCCATATTCACATTCCAGCCGGCGCCATTCCCAAGGACGGTCCGTCGGCGGGGGCCACCATCTGTTTGGCTCTGGTGTCCTTGTTGACCCGACGGCCCGCTCGAAACGATGTGGGCATCAGCGCTGAAATCACCCTGGGTGGACGTTTGCTGCCCGTGAGCGGGGTTCGGGAAAAACTCTTGGCGGCCCAAAGAGCCGGGTTGCAGACCGTCATTTTGCCCCACGCCAACCGGGCGGACGTGGAAAGCCTGCCCACGGACGTCTCTGAAGGTTTAAGGATTCTCACTTGCGCGGAAATCCTCGACGCCGTGCCCCATGTTTTGGCACCGGAGCCAGTGCATGCTCCCCGAGACTCCGAGCCGTCGTGCCGCTTCTGACGCAGCCCCCCTCAAGCCTATTCGGCCGCGTTGTACGACTTCAGCTTCCGCCACAGGGAGGCGCGATTGATGCCTAAGATTTCCGCCGCTCGCGTTCGGTTCCCTCGAACCTTCTTGAGCACCCAGAGGATGTATTCTTTTTCCGCTTCTTCCAAAGTGAGGAATTCCCGAAAAGGCGGGTGACTCATGCGCAGCGTGATGTACTGAAGGTCCGGAGGAAGATGTTCCGGTAGGATGGTGGGCCCTTGGGCCAGAGCGACCGCCCGTTCCATAATGTTTTCTAGCTCCCGCACGTTGCCGGGAAATTCGTAACGCAACAGAATGTCCAGGACCTCCGGCGCGATTTCACGCACATTCTTTCCCTGAGCCGCCGCTGCTTTATTAAGGAAATGCCGGCACAACAAGGGTATGTCATCCTTACGTTCGGCTAAGGTGGGCACGTAAAGGGTCACCACGTTGAGCCGATAGTACAGATCCTGGCGAAACTTCCCGGTAGCCATTTCTTTGGACAAATCCTTGTTGGTAGCCGCCAGGACGCGGATATCCACGGGGATTTCTTCGGTGCCGCCCACGCGCAAAAGTCGTTTTTCCTGAAGAACACGCAAGAGCTTCGCTTGCATGGATAGAGGCATGTCGCCCACTTCATCCAGGAAGGTAGTCCCTCCCGAAGCCGCTTCCAGTAAGCCGACTTTGACGTTTTTGGCTCCCGTGAAGGCTTCCTTTTCATGGCCGAAAAGCTCGTTGGCCAAAAGTTCCTCGGAAAAAGCCGCGCAGTTGAGCGCCATAAAGCGTTTGTCCGCCCGTGGGCTCAGGCGGTGGATGGCACGAGCCACCAATTCCTTTCCGGTTCCTGTTTCCCCGAGGATCAGGACGTTACAATCGGTGGGAGCAATCTGCTCGATCATCCGCTGAAGCGCTTGCATCTTGGCACTCTTGCCCACCAAAGCCACCTTGGCGGCCCCTTCCGCCACCTGTCGGCGTAATTCCTGCACTTCATGGTGCAACCGCCGCCGCTCCAAGGCGTTGCGCACCAGGTGGCGCACCTCGTCCAGCTTGAACGGTTTCGGCAGGTAATAGTAAGCTCCTTTTTTCATTGCCTCCACCGCCGAGGAAACACTGGCATAGCCGGTGATCATGATCACTTCCGTCGTGGGACTCAATTCCTTACATCGTTCCAGGACCGCCATGCCGCCAAGGCTTTCCATGCGAAGGTCTGTCAAAACCAAATCAAAGGTTTGTTTTTCCAACTCGCGCAGCGCCTGTTCGCCGCTTTCCGCGACTACCACATGGTAGCCTTCCTTGGTGAGCACGTGGGCCAGGTTTTCTCGAGCGATCCGCTCGTCGTCCACAACCAGAATATCCGCCGCCGTCATGTCTTCCCACCTTCTTGCACCGCTACAGGGGATTTGAGGGGCAGGGCGATGGTGAAACACGTGCCTTCCCCCACGTGGCTGACCACCGTGATCAACCCCCGGTGTTGCTCTACGATGCCATAACAGATGGACAGTCCCAGCCCCGTTCCCGAACCGACTTCTTTGGTCGTGAAAAAGGGATCAAAAATCTTGCTCAGGTTTTCCGGCGCAATGCCGCAGCCTGTGTCCTCGACACTGATGAAAACCTTCTCCCTTTGCGGATCCACCCAGGCTCGCGTCGTGATTTTGCCGGTCCCGTCTTTGATGGCATCAATGCCGTTCATATAAAGATTTAACAAGACCTGCTGCATCCGCTGCGAATCCAGGGGGACCACAAGGTCATCGGGTATCTCGGTTTCCATGGAGATTCCGGCTGGCACCTGGCTGGATATGAGTTTGATCGTGCGTTCCACCAATTGCTTCAGCGGCGTGGGAACGATGGTGAATTGCTTGACGCGGGCAAATTCCAAGAGCCCTCGAACAATGTCGCGCGCTCGCGACACCTCCTGTTCCACATTGAGCAGAAGGCGACGCAGGAATTCCTTATCCCCAGACTGAAGCTCTTCCAAGGCGATCTGGCACGATGTGGAGATGTTATGCAGCGGATTGTTCAATTGATGCGCGACGCCGGAGGTGAGAGTACCCAAAGAGGCCAATTTCTTCGTTTGCACCAACTGGTCCTGACGCCGCTCCAACTCCTCCACCATGCGGTTGAGGGCCTCAAGAACCTGCTGGGTCTCATCATGGGTTTCCCGCACATCCACAAGCCGAAAATCACCGTGGATAATCTTTTGGGTGCTCTCTTCAATGATGCGCAATGGACGAATAATCTGTCGCTCCACCAAAAACATCACGAAAGCGCTGAAAACGATTAAGCCAGCCAGGGACAGAACCAACTGGGCTTTCAAAGACCGAATGATGTCCAAGATGCGTTGCCTCTCAAAGGCAACCAAACCGTTGGCGAGATCCACCATGCGCTTGCCCTTCTCGCGAATACCGTTCTCCAAGTCCTCCGATACAATCGACGAAGGGTGATCGTGCAGCTGGGCCATGAGCCTTTGATACCCCGTCAGTTCGGCACGAAGGGATTCCAAGTGCACGGCCCCGTGCAGCCGTCGCATGCGGGGAAACCAATCCTGAATCATGGACAAAGCCTTGCTCAAGTAACGCTCATTTCCCTGCAAGGCGTCTTCCGCATGATACAAGAAGAAGTTCTTCTCATACCGGCGCATTTCTAAAATGGTGCTGCTGAGGTCGTCGGCAAACTCCACAAAGTTGATCTTTTGTTCAATATCCAAAAGATACTTGAACGAGAGGCCTCCTACGGCCGCGACGCACACAGCGAACACGCCAAGGCCAAGGGCGATCTTTTGGCGAATGTTCAATTTTATTTTCAAAGGCAGGCGCATGGCTCTCCCTCCGCACTAAGGTATTTCTTTTATAACATTCAGGGGAAAAGCAGTGGAAGCCGATCGGCCACAAGCCATCCTTTGCGCGTGGGTACCACAAAGCCGTCTTGAAGCCGGACCACACCGTCCGCTTCAGCTTCTTGAACGGTCGAGACCGCGGTTGCTCCAAAGCCTACAACCTCCAAGGGAACGCCTTCGCGGGTGCGAAAGCCGAGAAAAAGCCGCTCCAGACGCTCTTGCTCAGGAGAGATCTTTTCGATAGAGTCCACGCACGATGTGCCGTCTCGAAGCTGCGCCACGTAGCGGGAAAGGGAGCGCACGTTGGCCCAGCGCCTATGGCCGTCAAAGGAATGGGCTCCCGGCCCTAACCCCAGATAGGGAACGTGCCGCCAATACTTGACATTGTGGCGCGACATCCACGCCGGTGAACGGGCGTAATTGGAAATTTCATAACGGGGTATCCATGGGGCCGAAGCGGTCGTGGTACCTATCCGCCTCCTGCAACACCGCCTGCAGATAGTCGGACAGCCGGCTTTCCTGCACTGTGAAATAAAACCCGCAATATACGCATCGGCCTCGACAAAAAGGCACATGGACATAGAGCCCCGCGCTTTCGACCACCGCCTCTTGGCCCTTCGTCATGCCTTGGATGTAGCCCACTTGCCCCGCTTCCGGCACCGGCCGCGGATCGCGCTTCAGGCGAAAGAGCCCCACCTCTTCCACTTTGGAAACGGCGCCGTTGGAGAGAAAACGGATTCGATCCCCCGAGCGCACCCGCCCGTCAAAAACGCGCCAGGCCACAACCGCTCCTCGAAACGGGTCGTAAATGGCATCGAAAACCAAGGCGGCCAGGGGCTTGAACGCATCCCCTCGAGGCGGCGGAATGCGCTCCACAACGGCTTCAAAGACATCCTGAATCCCCAGGCCCTCCTTGGCCGAACATAGCACGGCGCGCTCCGCCTCAAGGCCCAGTTCGGTTTCGATTTCCACCTTGACCCGGTCCACATCGGCCGAGGGCAGATCGATCTTGTTGATCACCGCCACAATGACCAGATCGTGCTCCATGGCCGCGTACAGGTTGGCCAAGGTCTGAGCCTCCACGCCTTGGGAAGCGTCCACCAGCAGCAGCACGCCTTCGCAGGACGCCAAAGCTCTCGACACTTCATAGGAAAAATCCACATGACCGGGCGTATCAATGAGGTTCAACTGATAGGTGCGCCCGTCACGGCTCGTGTAGGGAGCGTCACCGTGTTACTCTTGATGGTGACGCCGCGCTCCCTTTCGAGATCCAGAGTGTCCAGCATCTGGTCGCGGAATTCCCGCGCATTCACCAGTCCGGCCGCCTGAATGAGGCGGTCGGCCAGAGTGGATTTGCCGTGGTCGATGTGCGCGACAATGCTGAAATTGCGAAAGTGTTCCATGAACACGTCTTTCCTTGCGGTTCAGTAGAACATGCCGATGACCGCACCGGTCATGCAGGTGGCCAAAGTGCCGGCCACAATGGATTGCATGCCCAGGGCCACGATTTCCGAACGCCGCGCCGGCGCCATGGCGCCCAGCCCGCCGATCATGATCCCCAAAGATCCCATGTTGGCAAAGCCGCACAAAGCATATGTCATGATGAGCCGGCTGCGCAACGTCAGGGCTCCTTCAGGCAAAGCCGCCAAGTCCAGGTAGGCCACAAATTCGTTCAGGACCGTTTTGACGCCCATGAGGCGCCCCGCCACGAGGGCCTCGTTCCAGGACATGCCCATGAGCCATGTGACGGGGGCCATGACGGCCCCCAAGAGGCGCTGAATGGTCCACGGCGCCCCATGCCAAGGGGGCACGAGAGCGAGCACGGCGTTGGCCAGATGCACGAGGGCCACAAAGACAATGAGCATGGCCACAATGTTGAGAAAAAGCGACAAGCCCGCCACGGTGCCCTGAGTGACGGCATCCATGGCACTGCGGGCGTCCGAAACCACCTCGAAAGAGGCTTCGTCGATCTCAGCCGAAGCCTCGGACGGCGGCACCATGAGTTTGCTTACCACCACGGCCGCCGGTGCGCTCATGAGCGAAGCCACCAAAAGATGCCCCATGGCGCCGGGAATCGCGCTCTGTAAAATGCTCGCATAAAGCACCATCACCGTGCCGGCAATAGTGGCCATGCCGGCCGTCATCAGCGTAAAGAGCCCGCTGCGCGAAAGGGTTTCCAAATACGGGCGCACCAAAACCGGGGCTTCCACCATGCCCACAAAAATGTTGGCACAGGTGCCCAGGGCTTCGGCACCTTCAAGCCCTGTGGACTTTCGAAGGGACCACGCCAAAACGCGGACCACCCATGGAATGATCTTCCAGTAAAACAGCAAAGAAGACAAAGCACTCATGACCACCACGAGGGGAAGCCCTCGAAACGCCAAAATATAGGCCGAGCCTTCCGATTTCAGCTCAAAGGGCAACGCCGCGCCTCCCAGGTAGCCAAAAACCAAACCCGTTCCGGCTTCAGTGGCTTCGGAGACCACCTGCACCACGCGATGCAGCACAAAAAAAACCTCTTGCATCTTTGGCACATGGAGCATGACCACAGCGATACCCAGCTGCAGCCCAATGCCCCCCCAAAGCGCCCTCCAGGCAATCCGCCGCCGGTTTTCTGAAAAACACCAGGCCAAAAAGAGCAACACCACCAAGCCCAACGCGCTCTGCAGTCGAAGCATGCATCCCCCTCCATCCCACCAAGGCGTCAGCGCGACATTATCAACGGCGCCGACAGGGGTCAACGCATCAATGGGCTCCCTACGGCTTTAAAAAGCCCGTGTCATGTGGGCCATTCATATATTTGATCGCTCACATACCTTTCGATTTGTGACGTCTTCAGAAAACTGTGGATTCATCTGCGTGTGTGTGAAATAATAATTATGTTTGAGGTTCGCGGACCTGAAGGCGTGGCGCTGCCATCTGCCGCGCTGAAGAAAGCACACGAACACAGGAGGTCGAGCGATGAAGAAGGTCGCCATTGTGGGATGCGGGGCTTACATGGACAGCGGCTATGGGTGTTCGGGTGAATGGCGCTGCCTTAAAGCGGCGGCTCTTGGGGAAGGCCGATTTGACGAACCGGTGCACGTGACGGCTTTCGTGCGCTGTGAGTGTCCTGGGCGAACGACGGTTCCCAATGTGGGCGTGGCCATAAAGATGTCGGACATCAAGCCCGACGCCATTTATCTGAGCTCGTGCCTGGTCAACGCCAAACCCGGATGCCCCTACGCCACGGCCGAACAGATGGCCGAAATGCTGCAGGCCAAATTCGAGGTTCCCGTAGTTTTAGGCACCCATGATTACCATTGAGGGATCTATGGCGCTGAAACCTCAGATGGTTGTCCTGACGAGGGGGCACCCCCCCACGATGCATTCCCGACTCCGTGACTTCAGGGCACGATAACGGATACAATCCGTGCCCCTTTTCCCAATGCTCTTTCAAGGCTTCCACGAAAACACCGGCATAGGTGGCCAGTGGATAGACTTTTGTTTGAACTTTTCAAAGGCGGTGGCACACCACCAAAAGACGCCAGGATCGTTGCAAAATTTCCTCCTCAACGAAAGCCTTTCCTTGTCAGTGGGTAACCCCTTGATAAGCGACCCACCTAAAAGGTTTTTTCATACAATAAACAGATAACGCATCAATGCAGTCGTCGTTATTTTCGATGGCGCGCATGGGCCAAAGGCGGCGAAAGCCGCATTCCCTGAAGGCAAAAGCCCGCTTCTCAGGCGCGGAAGATTTTGAAAGAATGGACTTAAGGGGCACTCTTGCCGGCACGCAGAGGGTCGAGGAGCCCTTTGGAGAAGGGCTTTTGGGCGCCGTTTTTGTTCCTTTCAGTCGGAGCGCAGCGCGATTTTTACATGCACCCAGGTGGGCATGGGAGCCGTTCCGGCCCAGGGTCGCGCTGTGCGGCGCTTCACCAGCATCGAACCCAAAGGAGGCGCCGAACCACCGGTGGATATTCCGCCTTGCCCGCGCGCTTTGCAAAACAATGAGGAGCACTTTTTGGTTTAGTGCGGGAAACACAACGACCCAAAAGGAGGAAAAAAATGGCGTTGATTCGAGTGGATCAGGAAAAGTGTCATCGGGATGGAACGTGCGCTCGCGTGTGTCCCGTGGGGATCCTCGCACTGGATGCCCAAAAGGGGCCCACGGTGCGACGCGGCATGGCTTCCTTGTGCATCGCGTGCGGCCACTGCGTCGCAGCATGCCCTCACGGCGCCTTGGACCATGTGCGGGCCCCTCAAGCCGCCCAAAGACCTTTGGAACGCTTTCCCGTGGTGGATCCGGAAACCGCCCTGCTGTTCCTTCGCGCACGGCGCTCCATTCGATGCTACCGCCCCGAGCCGGTTCCGCAACCCGTATTGGAAAAACTCCTGCAAGCGGCGCGCTACGCTCCATCCGGCCATAACTCCCAAGGTCTCTCGTTTACCGTCGTCGCCTCGCCTGAAGCCATGGACGCAGTGCGCCGCCTGGTGGTCCAGTGGATGCGCCGCCTGGTGGACAGCGGCTCACCCCTGGCCGCTCAATGGCACATGCAGGGAATCGTTCATGCCCACGACAAAGGCCAAGACCCCATACTGCGAAACGCCCCGCACCTCATCGTGGCCTCGGCCCCCCAAAGCCACCAGGCCGCCCGCGTCACCAGCTTCCTGGCCTTGGAATACGTGGAACTCTACGCCACCAGCCTGGGCCTCGGCACCTGCTGGGCGGGTTACGTCCAAACCTGTGCCATGGATCAGCCGGATCTCGGCCGCCTTCTGGAACTGCCCGAAGATCACCGCATCACGGGCTGCCTTATGGCCGGCTTTCCCGACGTGACCTACCACCGACTGCCCGAACGCAACCCTTTGCAGGTGCGATGGTGGCCCAAGGCGGACTAAATTGTGCATTTTGTGCAAAAATGCTTGCACACTTTTTTGCCAGGGCGTAAGTCCCCCCCGATGTGGCGGTACAGCCGCCAGCCGAGTCTCGGGCACGGCCATGAGGGATCGAACCTCGGGGGGGGCTGCCCTCCACCTCAAGGCCTATCTCAGCCCGCTGCCCCTTGTCGATGCGCGCCGCGATGCCTGCGCGCAGCTCCATGGGGGCTTCGGGTCTGGAAGCAGGCAGGGCGGCCGGCGCCGGGTGGACCATGACCACTTTAGCCGCACGTCCACGGTGCTGGACCTCCGGTGCCAGGACAGTTGCGGATCGGGAACCGCTTCAGCGGTTAAAAGACGCAGCGGCTTCGACAGTACACGAAGGGAGGAAAAGGTATGCATGCGAAGCCCCTTGGATCGATCATGGTGGTGGGAGGCGGCATAGCCGGCATTCAAGCCACGTTGGATCTGGCCGATGCCGGCTATCAAGTCATTCTTGTGGAAAATCCTCGGGCATCGGCGGTGTCATGGCCCAACTGGACAAGACCTTTCCCACCAACGACTGTGCCATGTGAATTATCGCTCCTAAGCTGGTCGAGGTCGGCCGCCATCTGAACGTCCAACTGCTCACCCTTTCCGAAATCGTCAACGTCTCCGGATCCT
>NZ_JBRAHS010000029.1:0-27055 GCF_052743555.1 Desulfosoma sp. | reverse complement strand
GTTTCCGGCCGCCCCCGGAGATCAATCCCGCCGATGGCGGGACCACGACGTCCAGGGGATCAGGGCCTGTTTGGTATAGCCGGAAACAAACTTAGGTACACGGCCTCGTAGGGCCGTCCAAAGGCCAAACCCGCATGGAGAGGCAAGATCTTTCGCAAGATCAGTAGCCCACCGCAGGAAGGCCTTGCTGACTCTTTGCCCGGCCCGACGATGCCCGGCACCTTCGGACAGTGTTTCCGGCGTCCACCAAAAGCCCCGGCACGCCCTACCCGCCAGCGAAGATTTATCCACGGGGGCGGACTGACCCCTGACCCCCTATTTTCACGGTAATGGAGACAGTAAGTTATGGAACACATGTTGACGCTCGCAAGCATCTGGCTTGGATTGGCCATTTTTTCGGCGATTCTCGCCTATCATCTCAAAGTTTCCATTGCCTTGATGGAAATCTGCGTGGGTGTCGCCGCTGCTGCGGTAGCCCATCATTTCGGAATACTCCAGCAACTGGGGGCCAATGAGGAGTGGCTGAAATTTCTGGCATCTTCCGGTGCGATTCTGCTGACCTTCCTGGCAGGCGCGGAACTGGAGCCCGATGTCATCAAGGTCAAGATTAAGGAGGTCTCGGTCGTCGGATTTGTCGGTTTTCTGGCGCCGTTTCTGGGGTGTGCGGCGGTTGCCAAATACCTGATGCACTGGGAAACCCAGGCAAGCCTCCTGGCAGGTGTGGCCCTGTCCACCACATCCATGGCCGTCGTTTACGCCGTAATGCTGGAGACAGGTTTCAACAAGACGGAATTCGGGAAAGGCATTCTCGGGGCCTGCTTCATCAACGATCTGGGAACGGTCATCGCCCTCGGATTGCTCTTTGCCCCATTCACCTATAAAACGATTGTCTTTGTCGTTATAACCATCGTTGTTCTTGTACTGCTTCCATGGATGAGCCGAACCCTCACCCGCATTTACGCCTATCGAACCGCCGCCATTCGCACCAAATGGGTCATCTTCATCCTGTTCGCCCTCGGCGCTCTGGCCCTCTGGTCCGGCAGTGAAGCCGTTTTGCCGGCCTACCTGGTCGGCATGGTGCTGGCCGAATTTTCTGCTCAGGATGCCCAATGGATGCGAAGGATTCGCACCCTGACCGTCGGTTTTCTTACCCCGATCTATTTTCTGCGTGCCGGAACCTTCGTGTCGCTTCCCGCCCTGACCGCAGCTCCTCTTGTCTTTTTATACCTGTTTTTCGGGAAGGTGCTTTCCAAAATTTTTGGATTGTATCCCTTCATAGCGATCTTCCGGAAACAGTATCAGGAAAGGTGTTACTATACCCTGATGATGTCAACGGGGTTAACCTTCGGTACGATTTCAGCCCTCTATGGTCTTTCCCACGGCATCGTCGATCAGGCGCAATATTCATTTCTGGTCGCCAGCGTCATTGCAAGCGCCGTCATCCCGACGATCATCGCAAGTGTGGCCTTCATGCCGCGGCATTTGCTCCCGACCCCGGTAAATGAAACACTCTCGGAAACCGACAGAAATCCGAAAGGTTGATGCACATTCATACGAATGGTTGGCTGATAAGATTCACAGAAAGGGGATGTGTATGATCAAGTCCATGATCGTAGCCTATGATGGCTCAGAACAATCCGAGAAGGCCTTTCGCTTCGCACTGGATATGGCGGTAAAATACGGCGCAAAAATGACCGTAATTTCAGTGGCAAGCCCAGGAGAACCGGCGGTTTCTGTCGAGTTGGAGGAAATGCTGGACAACGCAAAGGAATATTTCGAGGGGCATTATAAACGTCTGAGGAAACTTGCGCAGGCCCAAGGCATTGAGATGGCATGTGAAGTGCGGGTCGGACATCCGGCGGAGCAGATCGTTCAAGCAGCCGAAGAAAAGAACGTGGACGTGATCGTGACGGGGCATCGAGGAGACACGTTGACACATCGTTGGCTGGTCGGATCGGTGGCCAAACGGATCATCGCCTATAGCCATTGCTCCGTTTTCGTGGTGCGATAATAATATGCTCCGTTGCCTGGGCGAGGGCATTGGCTGCCCGGTTGATCCCTCTGTCCCGGAGTTCCGACAGGGCTTTGGCACCGTTCTCATCCCGCGGAGCGATCGTAAAACGGAACACGGATCGCTTCTCAGAAAAAATTCGCTGAAGCCAGGGCGTTCTTTTCGGCCGATGCTGTAGAAGGATATGATCGCGGCCTATGTTCCCCTGCCCAAGTCCAGCGCGAATGAGCACTCCATCCGCAAACGCATCGCCTTTAAATGCGTTTCGATTTCATCAGAATAGCGGTCCGAAAGCTCTGTACGGATCATCGAAAAGAGGCGGCTGAATCCCGGCGATAAAAAGTTCTCCCTTTCATCATCTGCAATCTTCCGGACCTGTTTCAAGTGGCCCATCAGATCCCGCATCAATTCAAGCGACGAATGCAGAATGGAAACCGGGTACCGCATGAAGATGCCGAAATAATGCTTTTTCTCCTGTTCGATGGCCGACACGGCAAAGTCGTACAATCGATGCACCGCCGAGGCATGTTTGAGGCAATCCTGGAGAACCTGCTGGCGATACCGGATACGCTCGGGATCTTTCAGGCTGCATATCAGGGCTTTTCGCACGATGCCGTACAGGAAGCTATCCCCCAGGCTCATTTCCTGGAAAAGCAGCTCCAGCTCCAAATCCTGTATGAGCGATTCTTCGTTGAAAGGAGACTCGCCATTAGTGTCGAAATCTCTGTCCGAAAACATCAGATACACGTTCATGATGGCAGACGTCCTTTCAGAAGGCGATAGCTCAGGCGGTATTTATCAGCAATGGACAGCGCATACGCCAGGCCATCGGCTGGTTTTCGGGCCAGCGGGTACGTTCGCAGATCCGGATTTTCCGCTTCGACACAACTGACGACACTGACGGTTGTGGGGCTCATGGAGGCCAGTTCATGTATAAAGGTGACACAAACTCCCAGCACGTCACGATCGAGCAACTGCTTCAGAACCAGGCGGCTGAGCAGCACGGCATCCTGCAGTGTCGTCGAGCTGAACATTTCGTTGAGCAAAACGATGCTGCTCGATGTGGCCTGACCCAAGATTTCATGGATACGATAGATCTCATCCTGCAGCTTTCCGTGCAGATTTGCGATGGTTTCCTCTTTTTCGAAGTGGGTGAAGATGCGATCCTGCAGAAACAGCTTTGCCTTTTTACCTGGAACGAAGCACCCGAGACTTGCCAGATAATGCGGTTGGCCAAAGGTTCGGGCAAAAGTGGTTTTTTCACCCTGGTTCGGCCCGCTGACGACAAACATGCGCTCCGGGTCTTTCAGGAAAAAGGCGTTGCACACAATTCGCTTCTGATGACCCACCAGGGCTTCGGCCAGGAAAGATCGAAAACATTGAGGCTCTCTTCCTCCTTGCTGGCTGTGGCAATTTCAGGATAGCAGAACGAAAGCCCGTTTTGTCTGAATCTGGCCATATACTCGCCATAGGCAAGGTGAAACTGGATTTCCCGGTCGAAAGCCAGAATTCGATCGTCCTGGAAGTCGGCATGCTCCCTGCGGAAACGATCGAGCCGTTCAAATGAGTCGGGAAACAATCCGGCAACACCGGCCAGGATTTTCTCTTCCACATGATTCATATCCGGCCGCTCCGAAAAACGGACCCGATAATCCTTAGCATCTGTCTGGCGGAATTTCGCAAAGGTCTTTTCGACAGCCTCGCTGTAATCCGGCTTCTGTTCAAAGGACCGAACCTCAACGGAATCTTCCTGGATCAGGACACAATAATCGATGGCTGCCAGATCCTTCTGCAGGCTAATGGCCTTTTCGAGAATATGGGGAAAGGATTATGAATGCACATAATGGATCAGATAGGACTGAACAGCTTGAAATCCCGCTGAAAACAATTTTAAGGAGGACAATTCCGCCTCAAGGGCGCAAACAGCATTTCCATACGTTGAAACCGCATCCAGAAACCACTTTGCGGAGAGAGGTCGGCTCGATCCGCATGTCAAGCGTATTTCACCCTTTCATAAACCCAGAATGGCGGACAACGCTTTGGCGATGTTTTGCATGTGAGAATCGTCAAATCGCCCAAGAACCCTGATGATCCGTCGCTTGTCTATCACCCGATTTTTTTGCTCAACGCGGATCTCGTAAAATCGGGCCACAAGACGCTCCTTTTCCTTCAGACGGCCGATCCGTTCCAAGACCCTTTCGTCTTTCTTGGCTTCTCCTTTTTTTCGAGAGAATCGGCCAGGGTTAGGAGATCCTGCTCAAAGTGCAGCTGCAATCGATTCTTGATGGCGTTTTTCTGCCTGGGTTGGCTAATCAAGGGGAACCTGGCAGCCGGACAAAAGAAGTTTATACGTCTAAAGAGGGCAGGAATAAACCGGGGCCCTCAGAGGGTTCTGGAGAGCGGCTGCACCTTGAAGGTTTCGCCCAGTAGGAGAATTTCAGGGTCACCTGTGCAGAGTGTTCCGTGGATTTTTTGGGCCAGGGTTACGGCAAAGGCATCGGCATAAGACAACGTGTGGCGTGCCTTGAGCTTTGCGGCAGAGAGGATGTCGTTTTTGGAAGGCGCTTCAAGCTTTATTGGGAGCAGTTGGATGTCGTCCAACACTGCGTCCGCGGCGTCCGCCCCCTTTTTGCGCCTAATAATATAGTAAACTTCGCCCAGGTTGATCCATGACATGTAAATGGACGACGGAGATGTGTTTTGTTTTACGAAGATGTCCCTTACCGCGTCGGCGGCGGGTTGCTCCCCAAAGAGGAAAGCCAGGACCGCCCAGGCATCAAGCACGATTTTCTCTTGCGATTTCCTCGGCATGTTCCTTTTCCAGTTCATCAAGGATGCTCTGTTCGGCAAATTTCCCGTAAAGCCTGTCAACGGGCGTGGTCTTCACAGGGGTGAGCACGATGTCATCCTTTTCAAGTCGAATCGTGAAAAAGGTGCCTGATGAGATGTTCAGCCGTTCCCTGACCTCCTTAGGGATCACGATCTGGCCTTTGGATGAAAGTTTTACTCTCATCATGTCTTACCTCCTTTGTGGTCTTACATTCTTGATGTAAGAAACATTGGCTGTCAAGGAGGAAATGCTCGGTGGCATCGGTGAGGTGCGAAGAGTTCGGCAACGGCTAGACACGATTTCTTGACGGGCTCACGGCTGGAGCAGCGCGCCATGGGAGCCTCTCCGAGAATGGCTTTTCGGTCCCGTTTTCGTTTCATTCTGTCGTAGCGCGGCGCACGTCGCGATACCTTATCGCGGCTTGCAGTGTTCCTACTGCCTCAAGCCGAAAGGCCGCGGCCAAGCCATTGTCGGAGGAGCACCTCTAGGGTGGAGGGCCGCAGGGTGTTGGAACGGCGATGCCGCCCGTGCCGTCACCCTTCGGCGCCGTTGGGGTCAGGACACTTTGGATCCGGGGGCGGTGGGAGCGTCGGTGGTGATGAGCCGCAGGCCATGGGTGTCATGGGCGGCCAGAATCATGCCGTGGGATTCCACGCCCATGAGTCGAGCGGGCTTGAGGTTGGCCACCAGGATGACGGTTTTCCCGACGAGTTCTTCCGGGGCGTAGTGTTCGCCGATGCCAGCCACCACCTGCCGCCTCTCCCCGGTATCCACTATCAGTTGCACAAGTTTCTTGGATTTGGGAACGCGCTGTGCCGCCCGAATGACGCCCACTCGAAGATCCAGCCGTTGGAATGCTTCGATACCGATTAAGCCGTCCTGAACACCGAGGGGTGTTTCCCTTGTTGCCTTGGGCGCCGATGCCGCCGCAACGGCGGGGGCATCTTTCTTGCCGAGAGGTTTATCGGAAGCGATTTTTTTCAGATCCACGCGAGGGAAAAGGGCTTCACCTTTTTCCACGGCGCCTCCTTCCCTCAGGCTTCCCCATACGGCATCACGGTCCAAGCGCACATCCAGAGCGTTGCAGGCCACACCCAAGCGGAAGAGCATCTTTTCGGCGGTTTCAGGCGTAAAGGGCACAAGAAGGACGGCAACGGTCTTGTTCAGTTCCAGCAGCGTGCGCAGGACCCGTTGCAGGCGACCTCGGCGTGACGAATCCTTGGCCAGATCCCACGGCGCCGTGCGATCAATGTATTGGTTGGCCGCATTGATGACGTCCCAGACGGTCATGAGGGCTTTGTGAAAGCCCAGCTGAGGCATCTCTTTTTGGTACTGTTCGACGGCCTGTTCCAAAAGGTGCCGAAGTTCGGCGTCTTCCGGTTCTTCCGGGTCGCCAAAGGGCGGCACCTGACCGCCGAAATATCGGCTGGTCATGGCTAAAGTGCGGCTGAAGAGATTGCCCAAATCGTTGGCCAGATCCGCATTGAGGCGCTGCACGAGGGCGTCTTCACTGAAATTGGCGTCCAGCCCGAAAACCATTTCTCGAAGCAGAAAATACCGAAACGCATCCAGTCCGTAGGTGGGGGCCAGGTCCAAAGGCCGGACCACCGTTCCGCGGCTCTTGCTCATCTTGCCTTCGTTGATTTTCCAGTACCCGTGAACATTCAAGTGCCGATACGGTTGGATGCCGGCGGCTTTGAGCATGGTGGGCCAGTAGATGCCATGAGGCTTAAGAATGTCCTTGGCGATGAGGTGTTGAGCTACGGGCCAGAATTTCCGGAAAAGTGCTCCATCCGGGTAATCCAGGGCGGAAACGTAGTTGATCAGGGCGTCAAACCACACATAGGTGACAAAACGTTCGTCAAAGGGCAGGGGAATTCCCCAGCTCAAGCGTTCTCGAGGCCTCGAGATGCACAAGTCTTCCAAGGGGTCCCGCAAAAAGGCCAGCACTTCGTTTTTGTAACGCTCCGGCCGAATGAAATCCGGGTTTTGTTCGATGTGCTTAATGAGCCAGCCCTGATACGCGCTCATACGAAAAAAGTAATTGGCCTCTTCCCGCTCCACGGGCGGCGTGTCGTGATCCGGGCATTTGCCGTCCACCAGTTCCCGGTCCGTGATAAAGCGTTCACAGCCCACACAATAATGACCTCGATACGTGTCGAAGTAAATATCCCCCTTGTCGTAGACCTTCTGCAGAATGTGTTGCACCACGCGCACATGCCGCGGTTCCGTGGTGCGAATGAAATCGTCATGACGGATGTTGAGTCTGGGCCAGGTTTCTCGAAACAGGGCGCTGATGCGATCGGCATAGCTTTTGGGATCGGTGCCGGCCGCTTCCGCCGCCTGAACGATCTTGTCCCCGTGTTCGTCGGTTCCCGTAAGGAAATAGGTTTCATAGCCCATGAGCCGATGAAAGCGGGTGAGCACATCGGCGACGATGGTGGTGTAGGCGTGGCCGATGTGGGGTTCCGCATTGACGTAATAGATGGGTGTCGTGATGTAAAAACGTCGATCCATGTCTTAGAATCCTTCTTCTTTCTCGTCGTCTTCTTCTCTCAGGTCTGTGGCCTCTGAGGATTCCTGACACACGGGCGACGGGGCTCGACCCTGGCGACGGCATGGAGGTCCGGTGTCGGTTTCATCCGGTAAAGGCCCGTAGGCGATCTCAAATTCCTCTCCGCTTTCCAGAAGGACCGTGATGGTACGATCCATGACGTTTTGACGGATCACTTTGCCTCGACCCTTGGGGGTGTCCACTTTCTTGCCCAGTTTGGGCATCCCTTGCTTGTATTGCCGATAGACCTCGTATTCATATTGCAGGCAGCACATAAGCCGCCCGCAGGCGCCGGAAATCTTGCCGGGATTGAGGCTCAGGTTTTGTTCCTTGGCCATCTTGATGGACACGGGATGAAAGGAACGCAAAAAGGTGGCGCAGCACAAGGCCCTTCCGCACGTACCCAGTCCCCCCACCATCTTGGCTTGGTTGCGCATGCCGATTTGCCGCAGTTCCACGCGCGTGCGGAACCGCCGCACCAGATCTTTGACCAGTTCTCGAAAATCCACGCGCGTGTCCGCCGTGAAGTAGAAGATGATTTTAGAGCGGTCGAAAAAGCATTCCACATCCACGAGGTTCATAGGCAATTCCAAGGCCTGAATGCGTTCCAAGCAAAACTTTTCCGCCTCCTCTTCATAGCGCATATTGTCAAAGTGCTTTTCGATTTCTTCGGGACTGGCCGGGCGTTCAATGGGTTTGATGTCCTTAGGATGCAGGTCCGGGTTTTTGACAAAGGGCCCTTCCATCACTTCTCCCAGGCCGATGCCTTGTTCTGTGTGCACCACAACATAATCCCCTTTGTGGACGTCCCATGGTCCCGGGTCAAAGTGATAGGTTTTTCCTCCCTCTCGGAAACGGATACCGATGACCTTTTCCACCTTGTCCATAGACCACATCCTTGATTTTCAGGCACACGGCTTCCAGCAAGAGCTGTTTGGCCACGTGAGCCCGTTGGTGCTGCGCAGCGGTTTCTATCACCTCAAGCACAAGCAGCAGACTGTCCACAGGGAGTTGCCTCCAGGGCGTTCGATCGTTTGAGTCGCCTGCGGCGCCCGCTGCCTTTGCGGAGGATCGCAAGATGTTCCTCAGAACTTCACGCACGGCGAACTTAATACATTCCAGGTCTTGTTCCAAGTTTTCCGTTTCTTTGGCCCATTGGGCCACGTCCTGAAAAAATTCGATCATGGAGCACCGAAGCAGCCTTTCCAGGCGGTCCATGACAGCTTCCATGCGTTCCAAAAGGCCTTCTCGAGCCCACGTGCGGGCTCTTTCCAGACTTCCGAAACTCAACCGGGCCAGCCGAGCAGCCCTCGTGGGGTCCAGAGACAATTCGTCCTGGAGCATGGCCGCCACGTCCTGGGAATCCAGCGGGCGGCATCGAATAGGGCAGCATCGGGACACGATGGTGGGCATGAGGCTGTAGGGTTCCGGGGCCAGAAGCAGAAAAAGGTTGGATGCCGGGGGCTCTTCCAGGATCTTGAGCAAGGCGTTGGAGGCTTCTTCGGTGAGATCCTGGCAGTCTTCGAGGATGATGACCCGCCTTTGGCCTTCGTAGGGATGGACGCGGCAGCGTTCCTTGAGGCTTCGAATTTGCTCTAGTTTGATAGAGGTTCCGTCCTTGGCGATAACCAGCACATCCGGGTGCACTCCTCGCGCTATCTTGGTGCAGGCAAGGCACTGCCCGCAGGCCATCGTCAAAGCGCCGCCGGCGATGCGGGAATCTTCTTTGTGAAAGGATAAGCAGTTGACGGCCTTGGCACATTCCAGGGCCAAAGCCTTTTTGCCGATGCCGGGCATGCCTGTCAGCAGCACGGCATGGGGAAGCCTGCCTTCACGCGTCATGCGCAAAAGCATGCGCTGGGCTTGGGGTTGACCCGTAAAACCTTTCTGCATCCACATGGCTTATATTTCACTCGCATCGCCCGAGACCAACCTGGGCCGTGCCCTTTCCAGTGCCGCCGTGACGTTCTGAAGGACTTCTGGCAGGGGCTGTGCGGCATCAATGACTACAAACCGTTGAGGGTGATTTCGAGCCAGTTCCAGATAGCCTTGCCGCACCTTTTCCATAAAGTGCCGGGTTTCCTGTTCCAAACGGTCCCGGAAGCCCGGCCGTCTGGCCACGCGATTCCAGGCTACGGCCACGTCGCAGTCCAGGAGCAGGGTGAGGTGCGGGAACAAGGATCCCAGCACCAGATCCTGCAGGTCTTTCACCCGCTCGGCGCCGAGCCTTCGCCCCCAACCTTGATAAGCCACGGTCGCGTCGCGAAAACGATCTGCAAGAACCCAGATCCCCTGCTTCAGACAAGGCATGACAACCTCACGCGCCTGCTGCACCTGACTCGCCACATACAGACACACTTCCGACCATGGGTCCATGGGGGCAAGGCCAGGGTCCAGAAGAAGCTCCCGGATTCGCTCGCCCAGCGGTGTGCCTCCAGGTTCTCGAATGACCCGAACCGGGTATCCCAGCTCCTCGATCCAACGGCGCACATGGGACAAAAGGGTGGTTTTGCCGGATCCATCCAGGCCTTCCAGGCTGAGAAAAACGCCGCGGGTGAAGGCCTCATGCATCATCATGGCTTAAGCCTTGTGCCGGGCCGACGGGCCACAAAGGAAGCTGCCCCTTTTCACGCACGGCGCTGTTTCGGGAGGGTGTGGAGGGCGTCTCCGCCGATGAAGCCTCGTTTGGAGGTCCTTTGTAGAAATACCTGCCGTAAAGCTGTTGGTAAGCCGTCCATGCCGATTCGGGGTCGTCGTTTTTGGACAGGATTTCGTTCACACTGTTCATGCGAGCGTCCAGGTCATCGGCACAATGCAAAGCCAAGGCCTCCCGCGTCATGGGCTTTTGCACGGCGCCGTATTCGATTTCTCCGTGATGGCTGAGGATCAAATGCTTCAGCACCATGGCGGTTTCTGCGGGAAAATCCTTGATTACGGCGAGCTTGGCATTGAGGATCTCCACACCGAGCACCATGTGCCCCACCAATCGCCCCACATCGGAATGGTCGATAACAAGATCATAAGTATATTCCTGAACCTTTCCCATATCGTGCAAAAAGGCTCCCAGCAGCAACACCTCTCGGTCCAGGGCCGGGTACTGATCGGCGATGAGGGTCGTCAGGCGCATCACCGCAACGGTATGTTCCAAAAGCCCCCCGAGGTAGGCGTGATGGACGGATTTAGCTCCCGGGGCTGTGCCAAAACGCTTCATCAGGTCTTCGTCGTCCAGAAAAAACTGCACCAATGCCCGGTGCGGCTTTTTTGTCAGTCCTTGAAGCAAGGCGCGTAATTCCTGCCATAAGGTGTGAATGTCCTTGGGGCAGACGGGAAGAAAATCGGAAGGGTTCAGGTCCGTTTCACGCACCGGTTGCACGGTGTGAAGATGCACCTGCAGTTCGTTGCGAAAAAGCTCGCTACGCCCTTGAATACGCACCACCCTGTGTCCTGCAAGACGTTGCGCGGTCTCTTCGGCATTCTCCCACAAGCGGGTGGTGATGGTACCCGTTTTGTCGCGAAGCTTCAGGGTAAGAAAGGGTTTCCCGTTTTTGGCTGTGCGCAGCTGTTTTTCTTCAACGGCAAAGGTGCCGACCACATCTTGGTTTGGCTCGATGTCGGCGATGCGCTGCTGGAGCTGGATCTTTTTTGTTCCAGAAACGTCCTTGGCCATGAACACGATGCTTTCTTCGTGAATAACCGCGTTCCCCGGCGGGGTTATGGGGTGAACGGGCGTTCCTTCGAAAGGCATTCTCGGACAGACGCCGAGAAACCATACCGTTGAAACCCCGCCGATTCGAATCTTTCGTTGCAGACGGCGGAGCCCATCCTGTTCTTTCAAAGGCGTACTCGTCAACTCATGACCATACTACAGGAACGCTGTGTTTTTTCAAAGCCGCTGTGAGAGGTGTGGGGGACGTGCCTTGCCACGCAGGCGGAAAGGCCCTAGGATGAGCTGAAAAAAAAGAGGGAAGACGAACCATGGAAGCCATCGCTCAATTGGGATCCCTTTTGGGGCTTTCCTTCATTTGCGGCATCAATCTTTACGCCACAGTGGCGGCGGTGGGTTTGTGCTTCAAGTACGGTCTCGTGCATGGCCTGCCGCCGGAACTGTCGGTGCTGGCCAATGATGCCGTTATTTTTGTGGCGGTTGTGCTCTACGCCGTGGAATTCGTCGTGGACAAAATTCCGGGCATGGACACACTGTGGGATGCGATCCACACGGTGATTCGCCCTTTGGGTGGCGCGCTCTTGGCCGTCCTGCACGTGGGTGAAGGCTCGCCGGCCCTGGAGGTCATTGCCTTTATGATCGGGGTGAGCTTGGCCTCGGCGGCGCATCTCACCAAGGCGGGCACGCGCCTTCTGGTGCAGGCAAGCCCGGAACCCTTTTCCAATATGCTGCTGAGTCTTGGGGAGGACCTCTTCGCCGTGGGCTACACCTACCTGTCGCTGACCCATCCTCAGTGGACCTTCTTTCTAACGATGCTTCTTGTGGCGGGAGTCCTGGCGGTGTTCCCTGTCCTGTGCCTGGTTGTTTCCATGGGGGTGCGGGCCTTAGGATACCGCATCCGTTCGGCTTTTGGCCCTCGATCGTCCCCTGATCTGCCGAAGGATCTTCCGCTATGGGTGCAGCTGGCGTTTGAGGCGGTGCGCGAGAACGGCGAAGAAACGCTCTGGGCGGCCCGAGCCTTTGCGCTGCGGATTCCCGGTGTGCCACGCTACGCGTCCGTGCAGATGATTCTTTCCGATCGTGCAGTCACGATCTTTTACCAAAAGTTTCTGAGGAAACGGCACCTGAGGCTGCTTAAGGACCAAGTGACGCATACCCCCATCTCCTCGGGAAAATTTCTGACCGCGTGCATCCTGCACCATGCCGGCCCACCTTGGATTGTGGCGGTGTATCGTGCCCTGGCCCAGACCCTGCCGTTCTCGTGGCGAATCACGAAGGCATCCCGCGAGGCTGTCCGAGAAGGTAAGATCTAGAGGTTCTTTCGAAAATGTCTTTTTCCTGGGGATCGTACGAGCTTCGCGGAGCATGCTCGAGAGTGTTATGTGAGGGTTCGTGTGTCCATAGCGACGATGTTCACGCCCACGCTTTCGGAGGGAGGCGTTCCTGCGCGTGCGCAAGTATGCGGACCGCGAGGACGCGGTTCCTCCCCGGCTTGTGCCTGGGAATCAGATACGCCCTGAGCAGCTTTTGAAAAGACCTTTAGCGACGACGAGAAACAGAATGGCCGTCCACGACGTGATTTCACATGACCCATCGCCCAGTTTTCGCGACGGTGGTTTTCGCGTTCCGGGTTTTACCGAAGAGGGGCTTCGAATTCCAGACGAGGTTCAGAGCCTTATACGAGAACGCAACCTTCTCATTTACAAGAACAAGAACCCGCTTTTGTGGGTCTTTTTCATGGGAGGGACGGGAACCGGTAAATCCACGGTCTTTGATGCCGTGTGCGGGGCGGTTGTGAGCGCCGTGGGGGTGGAGAGGCCCAAGACGGCTGGAGCCGTCGGTTTTGTTCACGAAAAAGCGGGGATTGAGTTGGGTTTTCCTTTTCCTGAATTTTACGTGAGGGTCCATCCCTTGGATCCGTCCGGTGTCTTCGCCCCTATGACGGGAGAGCCCGGGGTCATTCACGTGTGGGTTCATCAGCGCCCGGAATGGGCTTCCGTGGTCCTGATGGACACGCCCGATGTGGACAGTGTGGAAATCGCCAATCGAAACCTCGTAGAAACCCTGCGGCGACTGGCGGACCTTGTCGTCTTTGTGACGAGCCAGGAAAAGTACGCCGACGATGTGCCGTCAAGGTTTCTTAAGAGAGTGATTGAAGATGGAACGGCTGTTCTCGTGGTGTGCAACAAGATGGGCGGGGATTTCCGTGAAGAAGACGTGCGGGAGATTCTAGAGCAAGAAACACCTGTACCGGAGGGAGCCCTGTGGCTTTTGCCCTTGGTGTCTTCCAATCCTGTGGAGGCTCTGCCGAAGGAAGGCGCGTTTCAGGCTTTTGTGAACGGTATGCACGAGACGATCAGAGCGTTGCAAGCCTCTGACAAACGGACTTCCTGGATGGCCCAAAGAAAGGAGTCCTTGCGGCACCGCTTGGAATGGATTCTGGACGGGATCTCCCAGGAACTGCTCCAAGCACACCGATGGAAAGAGCAACTGCGCCGCTATGCGGAAAAGGCCGTGACCGAGATTGTGGAAGATCAGCACCGACGCTTTTCTTCAGAAACACGATCTTATCTTCAGGCGGAAATCCGCAATCTGTTTTCCCGCTACGACGTGCTGGCGGGCCCGAGGCGTTGGCTTGCGCAGTGGATCACGGCACCGCTGCGCTTTCTGGGGCTCATGTCTTCGGAGCCCTATCCGGATCGTGCCGAGGCCTTGCAGCGGATCAAAAATCGGCTGGATCTCAGCGTAGTACAGAGCGCCGTGCAGCGCTACGGCCGAAGAGTGCTCGAAGAGACGGTGCCGGCGCGGCCCGAAAGCCCCATTCACCAAGCCGTCACTCGACCGGGTGTGCTGATGACCCCTGAGGAAGTCACTCGGCACGTTCATCACGAACAAGAACGGCTCATTCAGTGGCTGGAAAAAGTCTTTTTTGAGCTGGCACGTGACATTCCCAAAGGGAAAAAATGGGGCATTTATTCCACCTCGGTCCTTTGGGGCCTTCTGATTTTGAGCTTGGAAGTGGCGGTCGGGGGCGGCCTTTCGGTGCTGGACGCAGTCATTGATGCCGCCATTGCGCCTTTTGTGACCAAGGGAGCTGTGGAACTTTTCGCCTATACGGAAATTCAAAAAATCGCGCGACAGCTTTCGGAAAAGTACCGGGCGAGCCTCCTATCGGTGGTGGAGGCGCAGCGGCGCCGCTTCGAAGCGTGCCTGGGACCTTTGATGCCTTCAGCCGACGCCGTGGAAACCCTGCGTCGCTGGACCCAAGAAACCGGATCCTGAGAGGCGCCGCAAGGCGCCGTGAAGGATCTCTTGCTGGGGGTCCTGGCTTCCGGCCTGCACAAAAAGCGGGCGTACGCCCGCCCTCATGGATCGGACAAGATGATCAAGGTTTTTGACATGACCAGAGCAGCGAACTGAGGGAACCATGGATGATCGAAAGGGGAAACCCTGTGTCGAGCCTTGAAGATCTTCGCCTTCGAATCCACGATCTTCAATCCCTGCTGGCTTCGGCATCCCTGATGCCCTTAAAGGATGAGGAACGCCAGGCGTTGAGGCATCGCGTCCAAGACATTCAACAAAAACTGGATTCCTTGGAGGACGGATTTTTGTTCATAGGGCTTGTGGGCGGCACAGGGGTCGGCAAGTCCACTCTGATGAACGCCCTGGCCCGCAAACCCATCGCTTCCGTCAGCCATCGAAGGCCGCACACCGATCGGGTTTTGCTCTATCGGCACTCGGATTGTCCCCTGCCTTCCACGCTTAAGATGATGGACGGCCTTTTCACCGAAGTTGTGCACCAGGCGGACGCCGCTCGACATCTGATCATGGCCGACCTTCCCGACTTCGACAGCCTTGTGCACGAACACCGGCGTCGAGTGCTGGCGTTCATGGAACACTTGGATCTGGTGCTGTGGGTGACCACACCGGAAAAATACGCCGACGGCCGTTTTTACGAGATGCTGCGCGAGGCGCCGAAGTCGCGGCACAACTTCGCCTTTGTGCTGAACAAAGCAGACCTGCTGTTTTCCGGGGGGAATGCCGCAGGCTCCTTGGAAGATTTCCAAAAGGTCGTGCAATCCTTCAGTCGCCTTGTGCGGGAAAGCGGCGTGCGGGATCCCGTGCTTTACGTCGTTTCCACGCAGGAAGCTCTTGAAGAATCGCCCCTTTCGCCCTGGAATCAATTTCCTTTTCTTTCCCGATGGGTGTTTCAGGAACGCAACGCCAAGCAAATTCGGGCCATTAAGGCAGCTAATCTGGATGCGGAATTCCAGGCCGTGCTCTTTCGGGTTCGTGAAGGGATGGAGCAACTGGAACGGGCCGTTCACTTCCTGAACCTTCTGGAAAACGCCCTCTTGAGTGACGAACGTTTGGGCAAAACGACCTCTTGGGTGCGTCGGGTATTGAGCGAGCTTTCTATCCTAGAAAACGTCTCCCAAGGCCTGCACAGCTCAAGGGATCTTCAGGGCGCGGCCGCCGTGCTGGCCTGGATCGATCGCTTGGGTGGCGGCGTGCCCGAAGCCTCTCAGGCGATAACGGCCTTGGAACGGAATGTGTCGACGAGTTTGCAGGGGCGTTTTCAAGAACACCTGGCCTGGTTTCAAGATTACAGCGCCAGTTTGGCGTGGCAAGAAGCCCTGGCGGACCCCTTACGGACGGAGCTTCTGGACAGCATTCACCGATCGTGGCAGCAGATTTCCGTGGCGGAAGAGGCGCGGGAAGCCGTGGTCGTGGTTGCGGCCCAGGCTCAAAGACGGGGCGAGGCCTCCGTGCGATGGCGTCAAAGGCTGTGGAGCTTTTTCATCACGGCTTTGTTGTTGCTGGCATTGGGAGGACAGGACGCGTGGCGGGCCGCCCTTGGCCACCCCGGCGTACCCCAGATCGTGGCCCTGGCGGCCGCCATGGTGGAGAGACTTTTTGCCGGGCAGGGTCTGGCCGCGTTGGGCACGTGGGCTTTTTTGCAGTTTTTGGTGGGAGCCCGATTTTATCGAGAATACAAGAAATCCTTGCAGCGGCGCAGCGAAGCGGTTATAGACTCGCTGCAATCGGCTCTGGAGCAGGTGCTTCGCCAGGCGTTGGAAACCCAGGCCTCGCACATTCGCCGGTGCCGAGCCGAAATCGAAGAAAAAATGGCCGTCATGGGCCGACTGACTCAGGATCGCTTGAGGTAGGTCTTCCGAAAATGAGGCGCGGGATGTCAGGGCTCGCGCCAAACATGTGAAAAGGGCTGATGAACGTGCCGCTGAAAATCTTCATTCTAGCGACCCTCTTCGTGCTCCCCATGGTGCCCACTTTCTGGGCCATTCAAGAAATTCCCAGGCGCCGATTTCGCACGCGACGGCGGAAAATGGTCTGGTTTGCCGTGGTGGCTACCGTGCCGTGCCTTGGAGCCATTCTGTACTGGATTCTGGAAAGGCGCCATACCACGCCGATTATGGCTGCGTAAAGGAGGACATTCCGCTCATGCTCACCGTTTTTCGTGAACATGCCGGCAGTTGGATCATCAAAGTCGCCCTGTTTGCCATTATCGTGGTTTTCATCTTCTGGGGCGGGTATTCCTACAAGTCCATGAAAGCCAGTCGACTTGCCCGGGTCGGGGATGTCTACATCACCTACGCCGACTACAACCAGGCCTACGATCAGCTGCTGAACATGTATCGGCGCCAGTTCGGCAACCAGCTCACGCAGGAACTGCTGGAACGCATGAACCTGAAGCAACAAGCACTGGATCTTCTCATCGACCGCATGCTCATCATGCAAGCGGCCCGTGTTCTGGGGTTGCATGCGGGACCGGAAGACATTCAAGCCGAAGTGCTTTCCGTGCCCGCGTTTCAGGTGGACGGACGATTTGACCGGCAGCGCTACGTGTCGGTCCTGCAACACAATCGTTTGACACCGCAGGCTTTTGAACAACAGCTGGCTCGGGATTTGACCCTGCGGCGTGTGGAAGCTTTTATTAAAGGGCAAGCCCTGGTCAGCGACGCGGAAGTGGCGGCGGATCTGCAATTTCGATTCAACAAGGTGCAGGTGGCGTACGTAAAGTTTGATCCCCAAAGCTTTCTGGATAAGGTGACGGTCGATGAGGCGCAGGTTTCGGCCTTTTTTGAAAAAAATGCCCTTCGCTATCAGGAGCCGGAAAAGCGCGTTTTGGTTTATGTGCCTTTTGTGCTGGACGACGAGATGGCGAATATTACCGTAACGGAAGACGAAATCCGCACCTATTACGAAGACCATCGAGACACGTTCCACCAGGAAAAGCAAGTGAAGGCGCGCCACATTCTCTTTCGCGTCAAGGCGGAGGCTTCCGAAAGCGAGGTGAAGAAAGTGGAAACCGCCGCCCGTCAAGTCCTGGAAAAGGCACGTCGAGGGGAAGACTTTGCCGCCTTGGCCAAGGCCCATTCGCAGGACGGATCGGCTCAGGCCGGAGGCGACCTGGGGTGGTTTACTAAGGAGCAGATGGTGCCGACCTTTGCCGACGCCGCGTTTGCCATGAAACCCGGGGAAGTGAGCGATCTGGTGCGCACGCCGTATGGGTTTCACATTATCAAGGTGGAGGATGTGCGTCCTGAAGAAACGGTGCCTTTAGAAAAAGCGAGGGCTCAGATCGAACTGAACATTAAAAGGGAAAAAGCTCGCGATGTGGTCTACACCAAGGCGCGGGAGTTTGCCGATGCCGCCTACGCCGAGGGCGACCTTGCCAAGACAGCCGAACGCATGAAACGGTCCGTCGAAGCTCCCGATAAGGCCGTGTCGGCCACAGACCTTCTTCCCAAAGTGGGTTATGCCCCCGAGGTCATGAAGAGTCTGTTCAGTCTGGGTGAGGGCGAAGTGTCTGATGTGTTGGAATGGGCCAACGGCTTTGTGGTCGGGCAGGTCATCGCCGTTCAAGGGCCGAGGATTCCTCCATTGGAAAGCGTGAAAAGCCGCGTCGAGGAAGACTTCAAAATGGAGCGGGCTCGAGAGGCGGCGCAGCAGGCGGCGACGGCTTTTGTGGAACAAGCCCGCACCGTGGGTGCGCTGGACAAGGCGGCGTCTTCGGCGGGTGTGACCGTCCAGGTGAGTGGATGGTTTTCGCGATCAGAACCCGATGAAAAGCTCAGACTGTGGGGCGAAGCCGCCGAGGCTGTCTTTCAGCTGCAAAACCCCGGTGACCTGCCGCAAGCCCCCTTGTCTCATCAGGGAACCTTTTTGGTCTGCCAGCTTGTCGGCCGTCAGGACCCGGCGCCGGAAGCGCTTGAAAAAGAAAGGGAAAACGCGCGAATGCGCCTCATCCAACTGAAGCAGAACCAGCTGTGGCAAGCCTGGCTGGCCAAGGAGCGCAGCCTCGCCAAGGTGGAAATCCTGCACCAGCTGTAACATGGGAGTATGACTCCTCGGCCGTTTTTCTGCGAGCTTCGGGGTGGTCCGCCCGCTGTTTTGGCGGGTCGCCGGCCCGCGCTTTCGGATCCCTTTGGAACAGGTTTTCATCGGTCGACGTTGTTAGCACTTGCAAGGACCTCAGTCTCGCGATCTCCTAGTTCGGATGGGCCGGCTCACGCCGGTGAGTTTGTTCTGCCATGTCGTTTCCCTTCTTAGGGACCGCCTCCTGCCGGTCCACATATGCTGCGGTCGGGCAGGAATCCTTCCCTCCGATTGGGAAGGCCGTGCCCGTCGATCTACCTCGAACGGCCCACCTTTTGGTGGCAGGGAAATCAGCGGACGCGCAGAAGCGCGTCCCTTCGATCCCGAGGGATTCCCCCTTGTCTTCACCAGGAAGGGATCTCGTCCTTTCGATCGGCATCCCTCGAAGGGACCCTCCCTCCAGGCTGCATATTCTGCGGACGGCCAGGAGGCCGTCCCTCCGATTGGGCAGGGGCTGAGAAATCAGCGGACGCGCGGAAGCGCGTCCCTCCGATGGGCAAGGGGGCGCTCGTCCATTGACTTCGACGGGACAACGTCCTTCGCGGTCCACACCTGCCTGTTCATCACGCACGATCGTGCCATGGCGTGCTATTTTTGTTCGTGGATCGCCTTGATATTGAGAAGCAAATCAGTAAAAACACGCGCGTTGGGTTTCTGATCGCAACCAGGCGCTTTCGCTCGATGTCACTGAAGAAGGCGCCTTTCAAGCGCCCAGACCGTCTCGCGCCGAAGCATTCGGATAAACCGCCCGTCTTCCTGTTCCATCGCATGCCATTCAGAAGCCGTGTAGATGAGAAGGTGGGCCGGCACGGGCAGTGAGTTCAAGTCCCAGTCGCGGCTTCTTGTTTCGAACGGCACTGGGGATTCCGAAACCAAAGCAACCAGGTCCAAGTCGCTGCCGACGCCCCGGTCCCCTCAGGCGTAGGAACCAAAATAACCAAGACGCATCAATTCGGGCCGCCGCTTGGCTTCACGGTCGGACCACATTTTCGCCGCCTGGTGCACCGCATGCTTATCCGGCCATTTTCGCACGGACGAATCCAAGGATTTCACGGGCATGTTCCAGCGCCTCTCGGCTGCGCAGTTTTCCGTTATGTTCGAAGGGCGGGCCTTTGGAATGAGCGTTGGCGTATCGAGTGGAGATGTAAAAGCCATCGAGCACCTTGGCCCTTTCAATCAGCAGCTTCGGTGGAAATGATGAACATCGGTTTCATATCATCCCCCCTTTGGGCGTTCAGGGCATTGAACAGACCCATCATCGATCTCCTATAGTACGGCCTCGAGGGCCTGATCCACATCTTTAAGGAGGTCTTCGGTATCTTCGATGCCCACGGAAAGGCGGATCAAGGTGTCACGAATGCCCATCTGTTCTCTCTGGAGCGGCGGCACGGAGGCATGGGACGTTTCCACGGGAAAACAGGCCAGGGATTCCACGCCACCGAGGCTCACAGCCGGCTGAAAGAAATGGAATCTTTCCATAACGCGGTGCGCGGTTTTCGTGTTTCCTTTGGGTTCAAAGGAGAGCATGCCTCCGAAACCTCGCATCTGGCGGGCGGCGATGTGGTGATGCGGGTGTTCGGAAAGGCCGGGATAGTAGACCCTGGCCACTCGAGGATCCTGGGCAAGATAAGCCGCTACGGCCATGGCGTTGTGGTTGTGACGGGCCATGCGCAAAGCCAACGTTTTTAAGCCTCTTTCCAACAAAAAGCAGTCATAGGGACTCAAACTGGGGCCGTAAAGCGAAATGACGGGAGTGATGGCCTCCAGGAGCGAGGCGGCGCCGACCACGGCCCCACAGCACAAGTCACTGTGACCGTTGAGGTATTTCGTGCCGCTGTGGACCACGATATCGATGCCCAAATCCAAGGGATTTTGGTTGATGGGTGTGGCAAAGGTGTTGTCCACCACCGTAAGGACGCCTCGGGATCGGGCCATTTGGGCCAGAGTCTCCAAATCGAGGATGTTCATCAGAGGGTTGGAGGGTGTTTCCACGTAAATGAGGCGTGTTTGTGGGCGAAAAGCCGCCTCAAAATCTTCCACGTGAAAAGCATCCACCCAGGTGATGTCAATGCCTCGGCGCGGCAGTTCTTTCCGGGCCAATCCCAGAGTACCGCCGTAGAGGTCCCGATGAAGGATCACATGGTCACCGGTCTGGCAAAAGGCCAAAAACACGCTGCTGATGGCGGCCATGCCGGAAGCCACCACGATGCCGGCTTGGGCGTTTTCCAAGGCGGCGATTTTCTGAGCGACGGCCACCTGGCCCGGAATATTCTGGTATCTCGGATACACCACACGGCCCGTTGGCCCGGGCACTCGAAACGCCGATGAAGCAAAAATAGGGGTGTTGACCCCGCCCGCCACAGTGTCTTCCACGGTGCCGGCATGAACACAGCGGGTGGACAAACCCCAGTTCAACCATCCTTCCGCCATCGTTTTCGCTCCTTTGGTTTTTCCACGGCGATCCTTAAGCTTGTGCCCGCGCCAGAACGGCCAAGGCCGTGGCCACCACATTTTCCACGCTGAAACCGAACTGTTTCATGAGAACGGATCCCGGTGCCGAAGCGCCAAACCGGTCCATGCCGATCACGGCACCCTGGCTTCCCACCCATCGATGCCAGCCCATGGTGGACCCTGCTTCCACGGCGCAACGGGCGCGAGTGGCGGGAGGCAGGACGGCGTTCCGGTAAGCCTCCTCTTGCCGTTCAAAGAGCTCCCAGGACGGCATCGAGACCACGCGGGTCGGCACCCCTTTTTCTTGCTCCAACACCTTCTGAGCTTCTAAAGCCAAGTGAGTTTCGGATCCCGAGGCGATGAGAATCAGCCGGGCAGGCTGGGCACTTTCCGACAACACATAAGCCCCTCTAGCTACCCCCTCACAGATCTTCTCTCGATCCATCTTTAAGACCGGTACGTTTTGGCGCGTCAGGGCCAGTGCGACGGGGCCGTCTGCTTCCAGAGCCACTTTCCAGGCGGCTGCCGTCTCGTTGGCATCGGCGGGACGAAGCACCGTCAGTTCTGGAATGGCTCGTAGCGAAGCCAAATGTTCCACGGGCTGATGCGTGGGGCCGTCTTCTCCGACACCGATGCTGTCGTGCGTGAAAATATAGATGACTTTGGTTTTCATGAGGGCTGCCAGGCGAATGGCCGGGCGCATGTAGTCCGCAAAGACAAGAAAAGTGCCGCCATAGGGACGTAGCCCCCCGTGCAGAGCCATGCCGTTGAGAATGGCCCCCATGGCGTGTTCACGCACTCCAAAGTGCAGGTTCCGCTCGCCTCCCTGCGCCACAAAGGTCTTGTTGGACGGCGCGAGGTCCGCGGATCCGCCAATGAGGTTGGTGACGACCGGGGCCAGGGCGTTCAGGACCGTGCCGGAAGCATTGCGCGTGGCGATGGCCCCTTTGGCGGCGTCAAAGACAGGAAGGGCTCGATCCCATCCTTCGGGAAGGGTTCCGTCGAGGTACTGCTTCAAGAGGGCGGCGTCCTGAGGATACATTTGGGCGTAGCGGGCCATCATGGCGTCCCACTGTTCCTGGATTCGTTGCCCATTGGCCACGGCCCGGCCCATGTGCTGCCGGACATCCTCAGGCACGTAAAACGATTCCTCCACCGGCCAGCCATAAAATTCCTTGGTCTTTCGGGAGGCTTCAGGACCCAAAGGTTCTCCGTGGCAGGCGGCATTGTTTTCCTTGGGGCTGCCGTAACCGATGCGAGTACGCACCGCGATCAATGACGGTCGATCCGTCACGGCCTTGGCCTTGGCAATGGCGGCATCAACGGCGTCCAAATCGTTGCCGTCGGCAACGCGTTCCGTATGCCATCCGTAAGCTTGAAACCGCTGAAGGACGTCTTCCGTAAAACTCAGCGCTGTGTCGCCTTCAATGGTGATATGATTGTCATCATAGAGGTAAATAAGCTTGCCCAGCGTCCAGTGACCGGCCAGAGACGCCGCCTCGGAAGCCACACCTTCCATGAGGTCGCCGTCGGAAACAAGCCCAAAGGTGTAATGGTCAAAGATGGGAAAACCGGGGCGGTTAAACCGGCGGGCGAGCCAGCTTTCCGCCAAAGCCATGCCCACCCCCATGGCAAAGCCTTGTCCCAGAGGACCCGTGGTGCATTCCACCCCTGGGGTGAGGCCGTATTCGGGATGCCCCGGAGTCCGGCTTTCCCATTGGCGAAAGCTCTTCAGTTCCTGCAGGCTGAGATCATAGCCTGTGAGATGCAGCAGCGCGTAAAGCAGAGCCGATCCGTGCCCCGCGGACAGAATGAATCGGTCTCGATTGGCCCACGATGGATCGGAAGGGTTATGGCGTAAGTGGCGGCTCCACAAGACATAGGCCATAGGGGCCGCCCCTAGAGGCAACCCTGGATGGCCGGACTTGGCACTTTCCACCATATCCACAGCCAAGAGCCGAATCGTCGTCACACACCGTTCATCCAACTTGTCCGCCGGCATCATTCGCTCCTTGTCTGCACCTAGCTCAAAACGATACCCAACCTTCGCGTTCCACGGCCTTAATTCCCCGCACTCGTGCCTCACAAGAACGGCAATGTCAAGTCGCCATATCACCATCCGGCGCCCGCCCCACGGCGGCTTTCCCGTGGGCCTCTGTCCAAAAACCCTTTATTTTTCAAAGCCGCAGGCCCTCTGGTTTCATGAAGACTTTATTCCACTCTCCCATAATGCTCTTTGATCCCATGGGCCCTGCCTCAGTTTGGGCGAGGCGTGCGGTTGCGTGTCAGGCCTGAAAGTTTTTTGAAGTGTATTCGTGCTTGGCATTCTTCGGAATAGGCAGCGTCACGCTTTTTTGTAGGCCGAAGGTCCGCGCTCTCATTGAGCAGTTCTTCGGCCGATCTGGGGAAGAAAATTCACAGAGTATTGACAATTTCCCGTAGGCAGGGACATATTAGAGGCCAGTTTGCCTCATGCGTAACGTGCTGGATAGACTGCCACTTCATTGGAGTGAGCCCGATGACGGAGAAGCCTCGGCGGCCGTTCCGTCGCTTCGCACAAGGCCCTGGTGCGCTGGTCTGGATCGCATGGGTTCTGGGGGCCTTCGTGGCAATTGCTTTCGGGGTGCGGGCGGCTGATCAGGCGCCCCTGCGCGTTGCATTGGATGACAATTATCCTCCATATATTTTTCGCGATGCCGAAGGCCGTCTTCGAGGCATTCTCATAGATCAATGGGCCCTATGGGAAAAGGCCACCAGCCGCCCCGTGGAGCTGCTGGCCACGGATTGGGAAAAGGCTCAGGAGATCTTTCGCCGGGGCGAAGCGGATGTCATCGATACGATCTTTCTCACCCCGGAACGGGGCGCCGTCTATACGTTTGGGAAGCCGTATGCCGAAATTCCCGTGAGTATCTATCACCACGAGACGATATCGGGCATTGCCGATACGGATACGCTTAAAGGATTCGCCGTGGCGGTGAAAGAAGGCGATGCCTGCATCCGTGTTTTGCAGTCCAGAGGCGTCACCACTCTGTTGTTCTACCCCAGCTACGAAGCCATTGTGCGGGATGCCGCCGCAGGCCGAGTGCGCGTCTTTTGCATCGACGATCCTCCTGCTCAATACTTTTTGGCGAAATACGGCCTTTATACGCAGTTCAAGAGGGGCTTCACCCTGTATTCCGGCTGGTTTCATCGGGCGGTGCTCAAAGGCCATGAAGATGTGCTCAACGCCGTTGAACAAGGTTTTGCGTCCCTCGATCCCAAAGCGTTGCAAGAGATCGATCGCCGATGGATGGGAACGCCTCTGGGATTCCGAATTCCGTGGCGCGCGTTGGCTTGGGTGATGGGAGCGTTGGGGGTTGTGGTGTGCTTGAGCCTTTTGTGGATTGTGCTGCTCAGGGCTCAAGTGCGCCAAAAGACGCAGGAGATTCACAGGCTTTTGGAAGAGAGCCGAAAAAAGGAGGAAATCCTTCGCATCACCTTTCAAAGCATGGCCGAAGGGGTGATCACGACGGATAAAGACGGCTTTGTTCAGAACATGAACCCTTTGGCGGAAGAGCTGACCGGGTGGAAGGTCGAAGAAGCGCAAGGCCGCCCGTGTTCAGAAGTTTTTCACATCATCAATGAGAAAACCCGAGCCACAGTGGATGACCCCGTGGCTCTAGTGCTGAAAAGAGGCGTCACTGTAGGTCTGGCCAACCACACTTTGCTCATTGCCCGCGACGGCACGGAGCGCCCCGTTGCCGACAGCGCAGCGCCTATGGTGGACCCTTCAGGGCGCGTCCTCGGCTGCGTGCTGGTCTTTCGAGACCAGACGGAAGAACGCCGCCGGATGACTCTGCTTCAGGAAACGTTGGAAAAATACGAACTGACATTGCAGGCGGCGGCCATGAGTTCGTGGGATTGGAACATACCGGCGCGCCGTGTGGTGCGGGATGAACAATGGTTTGAACGCCGCGGATTGACGGGCTCGGACCGCCGGGAAGATGAGCGCACATGGTCCCATACCACGCATCCGGAGGACAGGCCCCGAGTGCTGCGGCGATTGCGGGAGCACCTGGCCGGGAAGACCCCATACTATGAAGCGACCTATCGGGTTCTCAAAGATGACGGTCCTCAGACCTGGATTTTGGATCGAGGCAGAGTCATCGCACGAGACGATGCGGGAAAGCCAGTGCGCATGATCGGTGTGGAGACGGACATCACCGCCCAGAAGGTCATGGAGGCGCGCCTTCGGCTCTTGACCCGGGCGGTGGAACAAAGCCCGCTGTCCGTGGTCATTACCGACCCTTCGGGAAATATAGAGTATGTCAATGAGCAGTTCTGCCGCCTGACCGGTTACAGCCCTGGGGAAGTGGTGGGGCAAAACCCGCGCATTTTGCAATCCGGAAAAACCCCGCGACACACTTACGATGATCTGTGGAAGACCATCACGCGAGGGGAGATCTGGCAAGGCATTTTCTGCAACAAAAAGAAGGACGGCACCCTTTACTGGGAAGATGCGGTGATTTGTCCCATTGTGGACGAGGCCGGACGCATCAGCCATTACCTGGGCATGAAGCAGGACATTACGGCCAAAAAGGATTTGGAAGACCAGTTGGCCCAAGCGCAAAAGCTGGAATCCGTTGGGCGGCTTGCCGGCGGTGTGGCCCACGATTTCAATAACGCTCTGCAGATCATCATGGGATACGCGGAGGTGGCTCTGGGTTGTGTCAGTTCCCAGGATCGAGTGCATCGCTTGCTCAACGAAATCCACAAGGCCGCGGAACGTTCCGCCCGCGTGGTCCGCCAGTTGCTCACCTTTGCGCGCAAGGACGTCATACGGCCCGTCGCCCTGAACCTCAACGAACACCTGGCGGAAACCCAGCGCATGTTGCAGCGGCTCATCGGGGAAGAAATCCGTTTGGAGTTTCTACCCGGCAAAGACCTCTGGCTGGTGTTTTTGGATCCTTCCCAGGCGGATCAAATGGTGGCCAACCTGGTTATCAATGCCCGGGATGCCATCGAGCGTACGGGCGTCATCACCTTGGAGACGGAAAATGTGGTATTGGACGGACGTCGAAAGGCGGGTCCGGTCCTTATTCCCAAGGGCCAGTATGTGCGGCTTTCCGTCATGGATACCGGTTGCGGCATGGATGCGCAAACTCTTGAGCGCATTTTTGAGCCGTTTTTCACCACCAAGGAAGTGGGCAAAGGGACGGGCTTGGGGTTGTCGACGGTCTACGGCATCGTCAAGCAGAACCACGGCTGGATCGACGTGCACAGTGTTCCCGGCCAGGGTACGCGGTTCGATCTCTTCTTTCCGCGCCTAGTTACCGATGCTGAACGCCGAATCTCAAAGACGGCGCCCGTCGATGAAGAAGAATTTCAGGGAGCAGGAGAAACCGTGCTTCTGGTGGAGGACGAGCCCGTCATTATGGAGCTGGCTCAGTCGATTTTGGAAAGCAGCGGCTATCGCGTTCAAGCGTTTTCGAACCCTCGGGAAGCCCTGCAATGGGCGGAGAAAGCCCAGGACCCTGTGCACATCCTTCTGACCGATGTGGTCATGCCCGACATGAGCGGCCGGGAACTCTGGGATGCGGTCAAAAAGACCCACCCGGAAACGATCTGCCTGTTTATGTCCGGCTACACGGCGGATATGCTCCTGCACCGGGGTATTGGACCCCAGGAATCCTTTTTCATTCATAAACCTTTCACGGCCCAAGCGCTTCTGTGGAAAATCCGCGAAGTGCTGCAGTCCGAAACCACCACGGCGCCCAAGCCTTCGCCAAAGGCCTGAACCACAAGGCCATGCAGGCAACTTCAAGAGTGATTCGGCCCCCGGCCGGGCCAAGGCCGTCCGAGGCGCCAGCTCCACTTTGACTTAATTTTATGGCGCGCTCCACATCAGCTTGACTCCATGAGAAAGGCCGCTTTATAACCCCATGAAACTTCGGCCGTGCAGCACACTTGCCCTTTGCGTTGTCTTTTTTGTGACATCATCACATGGGTGAAAAAAAGCGCCGCGGCCGGTTGCCGGCTGATGATCCTATGGAATCTTGAGCGGATAGGGAGAAAGAACAATGAACTCAAGCGGAACTGGAAGCCCTCTGGTGGGATCGGTCCTGGTGGTGGGGGGTGGGATTGCGGGTATGCAGTCGGCCCTGG
>NZ_JBRAHS010000001.1:217936-323902 GCF_052743555.1 Desulfosoma sp. | reverse complement strand
TTCTTGGAGTCGGTCCAGGTTCGCATGGCCTAGCGGAGGGAGCGCGTCCTCACGGTCCACGACTTCGGGAGGGCCGGGAGGCCGGTCCTTCGAAAACATAGGCGTGGAAAGGAAAGGCACGAGACGGTTCCACGAGCCCTTGAAGGGCCTTTTGAGATGTCCTCCCAGGGGGCATGTCCGACACTGGTTTTGCCGCGTCCTTTCGGCTACATGCTGTAGGAACGCCGCAGGGCGCGAAAAGGAATCGCGGCTTGCGCCGCTCTTATTGAAGGTATGCTCGGACAGGCTTCCAAAGAAAGACGGTCAAGGGGAAGGGGAGACCTGTTTTCGGGTAGGGTCCTTAGCCGGGCTCGGGAAACGGATGGTGATTGTGGGTCTTAAGGTGCTGGTCCAGCGCCTCGCCCACAGGAGAAAGCTCACGACCTCGACGCTTGACCAGGTAAAAGGCCCGGTGAAAGGTGACGCCTTCAATGGGGACAAGGCTCAGGCTCCCGTGGGCCACATCTTCCGCCACTGCCTGGCGGGAAAGAATGGAAATGCCGATGCCGGCCTTGATGCTTTGGCGCACGGCTTCCGTGGTACTCATTTCGGCGACGACGCGAAGTCTTCCTGGATCGAACCCCGCGTTTTCCAGGATCTCATAGGTGACCATGCGAGTTCCGGAACCTCGATGCCGCGCGATGAACGGTTCCTCGCTCAGCCGATCCACAGGAATGCATTTCTCCGAAGTCCAGGGATGGCCCTTGGGCACGGCCAAGACCAGTTCGTCGGCAAAGATGCGCTCAAAGCTCAGGCGTCGATCTTTCCATTGGGATCCCACAAGACCCAATTCCTGCCGGCCCTCGGCCACCGCCTCAGCCACATCTTTGGTGGCTCCGATGTGCACGCTGATCTGCACCGCAGGATGGCGTTGTTTGAACGATCCAATGAGCCGCGGAAGAATGTAGGTACCCGGAATGGTGCTTGCGCCCAAATGCACTGTTCCGGCCAATTCCCCTCGGTACACCGCCATGGCCTGCATGGCCTCTTCCTTGATCTGAATGATCTTCTTGGCGTAGCGGTAAAGAATCTTTCCCGCCGGTGTGGGAGCGGTATCCCGGCCCAGGCGGTCCACGAGCCGCTCTCCGACCATTTCTTCAAGCGTTTTGATGTGTTCGCTGATGGTCGGTTGCGACAAAAGCACGGCTTCTGCGGCCTTGGTAAAGCTGCCGAGTTCCACGACACGGCAGAAAACTTCCAATCGGCGAATGTCCATGTTGCAGACCCCGCAGGTCATTGAAAGTCCCAATACATCGAATGCAGGGAACCTATAAAGAAAGCGCCGTGTTGTCAAGCCGGCCTTAAAAAGCGCCGATTCCAGGTCTCGACCCAGGGGTCCAGTGTTTTGAGTGAGCGGTTCGAGCGAGCGTTGGTTTTCAAGGGACGCGCTGGGGGGGCTTGCAAAAGCCTTTGAGGGCCCATGGTTTTCAGTCCATGGCGAGCGGGAAGGGATGGCGGCGCACAAGAATCCTACAAATGGTCCCGTGATTCAGAAAGCTTTTTAAAGCCTCGAGGCGGCGGCTGATTCGGTTGAAGGCGCCGTGAGTCGTTGAGGTTTCTTGAGGCACCTGCTAAACAACGATATAAGATCCCAGTGAAATGTGCTGTTCCAAGTCCTGCGGGAGGTGCCCATGTTTTGGTTTCCGTCGTACACGCCCCCCGATTTTTCCGCCCCTCCGCTCAAGGATGCGCCCCTGGTGCGATTCGCCCCCGTAGAACGTGCCGGCGTGGCTCCGGAAGGCTATCATGCCACATCCATTTTTCCCGAATATTTCCATGTGGCTCCAGGCCGCTGGGAACTGCTTCGAGAATCGCGCATGGACTGCGTCGTGGTGCAACGGCCGGAAGGGCTTTTGGAAGCCTTGGAATTTCGGCGCCTGGAGAAGGGGGATCGTGTGGCTCTGGGCCGCGGAGAAAACGGTGAAGACGGTATTTATGTGCATGCGGAGGCCTTTGGGGCTGAAGGAGGCCAAGGGGACAAGTTCAGTTTTCGCACGCGGCTGACGCGTGAGACATCTTTTTCCATCGATTACGATGAATTCTACGACCTCTTGAGCCATGAACGGGACCACGGCTGGATCGTGTGGGTCTTGGGGCCGGCATTGGTTTTTGACCGGGACGCTCGCGATGCCTTTTGCGCCTTGATCGAGCGAGGCTATGTGCACGCGGTGCTGGCAGGCAACGCTTTGGCGGTCCACGATGTGGAAGCGGCCATGTTCGGCACGGCTCTGGGTCAGGAAATCTATGCCAAGCGTCTGGTGCCTTTGGGTCATTATCATCATTTGGATGCCATCAACCGAGTGCGCGCCGTGGGATCCCTGGAAGCCGCCATGCGGGAAGGGCTGGTGGCCGAAGGCGTCATTTATACGGCCTGGAAGCGCGGCATTCCAATGGTTCTGGCCGGATCCATTCGGGATGACGGCCCGTTGCCCGAAGTCGTCGCCGACATGTATGCGGCTCAGGACCGCATGAGAGCGCTGGTTCGGCGGGCGACCACTATTGTGGCTTTGGCGACGCAACTGCACGCCATTGCCACGGGGAATATGGCGCCGGCCTATCGGGTATTGGAAGACGGCACGGTACGCCCGGTCTTTTTCTATACCGTGGATATGTCCGAATTCGCCGTCCAGAAATTGGCCAACCGTGGCTCTTTGACCGCGCGTTCCCTTCTGACCAATGTGCAGGACTTCGTGGTGACGGTGGAGAGGGGCCTGCGCCGCCGCGAGGAGCGAGCGGCGCTTTCAAGGTAAATTTCACGGCCGGATTCGAGGGGTGAAAGCCGGCTTCCCTGCGCCACGGGCCTTGCTGGTCCCAAAGTTGTTGAGTCGACCTGAAGGGGCATGCCGCACGATCCCCTCAGGTGCCGCGGCGTGTGCCGCATCGGCCTGATTCAAACAGCCTGGTTTTGCGATGGTTGAGGGCTCAAAGGACACGTGGGCAGGCCACGGAAGGGCTGATGCCCCGAAGGGTCACGCCTCACGGTTCGAGGGTGATCTGTGTGCCGTGGGTGCCAGCAACGGTTCCCGCGAGGTTCTCGATGGGGCCGATGGCGGCCCGCTTCCCGGTGGCGCGCACGAATTCCACCGCAGCTTCCACTTTTGGTCCCATGGATCCTGGAGGAAATTGTCCCTGAGCCAAATAGTTTTCGGCAGCGCGCACATCCAGGCGCGGCAGCAAGCGCTGCTGCGGTGTCCCATAATTTAAGTAAACCCCCGCCACGTCCGTGGCGATGCAAAAGATATCCACCCCCACCTGCCGGGCCAGCTTGGCGCTGGCCAAGTCCTTGTCGATGACAGCATCCACGCCGCAAAAACCTCGGCCCTCTCGAATCACGGGAATCCCTCCTCCACCGCAGCAGATCACCACAAAATCCATGGCGATGAGTTGTCGTATTTCTTTCTGTTCAACGATGGTTAATGGTTTCGGGGAAGCCACAACGCGGCGGTACCCTTTGGGTGTTTTTTTCACAGGAAAAGGCAGCGACGGCACCACGTCTTCCGGATACACGGGACCTACGGGCTTGGAAGGATCGGCAAACGCGGGATCCTTGGGGTCCACGACCACATAACTGATAAGGCTCACCAAGCCTTTTTGCGTGACGATACCCATCGCCATCAGCTCGCTGTCCAAAGTGGATTCGATCATGTAGCCGATTTGTCCTTGGGTTTGAGCCACAAGGATTTCCAAAGGCAAGCGGGGAACGTCCGGACAACACTCCTGCTGCAGCATGAGGTTGCCCACTTGGGGACCGTTGCCGTGGGTGATGATCAGGCGAAAGGTTGCCGTCAGTTGAGCGATCTGGCGCATGGGCAGGCGAAGATTGGCAAACTGTTCGTCAATGGTGCCCTTTTGGTCTTTGCGGATGAGTGCATTGCCGCCAAGGGCCACAAGCAGCACAGGCTTTGGAGGCGTGATGGGGCTCACGGTTTCTCCTGGTTTGTCGGCGATGCCTGCGGCCCCTGCGAGAGGGAGCTGCGGTTTTCTGTCGAGTGCATGGATGGATTGTCTTTTCCGAGTTGGGCAAAAACTTGAGGAAGCCGGCGCATCAAAGCCTCCTCCAAAGTGGGCCTGCCGTGATCGTGGTATTCATAACGCACGCGCACCGTGGGATGCTTGAGGGTCACAATGCGTGTCAACTGAATGGGAGTGGCGAAGAGGACCAGATCACACGGCACGGCGTTGAGGGTTTCTTGAAGATCGGCGATTTGCCTGGGGCTGTAGCCCATGGCGGGCACCACAGGACCAATGTGCGGGTACCGGGCGTAGGTTTCTCGAAGGGTACCGCGCGCATAAGGCTTGGGGTCCACAATGCAGGCGGCTCCGTATTTCCTGGCCGCAATCATGCCGGCTCCAGAGGGCATTTCGCCGTGGGTGAGGGTTGGGCCGTCTTCCACCACCACGATGCGCTGTTGGCGAATCCTTTCGGGCTCCGAAACGATCACCGAGGATTCGGCCATGAGAATCTCAGCCTTGGGTGCCAAATCCACGATATTGCGGCGAACCGTCTCGATTCCTTTGGCGGAGGCTGTGTCCACCTTGTTGATGACGGCGATGTCGGCCATGCGCAGGTTGGTTTCCCCGGGATAATACAAGCGTTCATGGCCGGGCCGGTGAGGATCCAGCAGCACGATATGGACATCGGGATAATAGAACGGCGTGTCGTTGTTGCCGCCGTCCCAGACGATCACATCAGCCTCCTTTTCGGCTTCGCGAAGGATTTTTTCGTAGTCCACACCGGCATAGACGGTGATGCCCTGTTCCACCAGCGGTTCGTATTCCTCGCGCTCTTCGATGGTGCACCGGTGAAGGTCGAAATCCGCATAGCGGGCGAACCGTTGGACTATCTGCACTCGAAGGTCTCCATAGGCCATGGGATGGCGGACGGCCACCACGCGCACCCGGTGGGACCGAAGGATTTCACAGACTTTCCGGGTGGTTTGCGACTTGCCGCAACCGGTGCGCACGCCGCACACGGCGATCACGGGTTTGGCCGCTCGAAGCATGGTGTAGCTGGCCCCAATGAGAATAAATCGGCGCCCTCGGCCATCACCAAAGACGCTTTACGCATGACGTCCAGGTGAGGCACATCGCTGTAGGAAAAGGCCACCAAATCGACGCGGTATTCTCGAATCAGATCCGCCAAGTGTTCTTCGAGGTGAATGGGGATGCCGTCGGGATAACCCGGCCCAGCCAATTCCGAAGGATAGCACCGCCCCTCGATATCGGGAATCTGAGCGGCGGTAAAAGCCACGACGCGGTATCTGGGGTTGTTTCGAAAGTACACGTTAAAATTATGAAAATCACGTCCGGCCGCCCCCATGATCACCACTTTTTCCACCATGCGATGCCTCCTTGTTGTCTCAGGGCAGGTTGCCACAGATTTTATCGACTCGTCAGGAAAGGATCAACGGACCCCGACCAGCCAGTCCGGCCCGGCGTAAGGTGTGGGCGTGGCCCGCGGGCTGACGGATGCCCGTTACCGGTCGCGCCAGGGGGGACTGGCTCCTGGTGGTCGGGTACCTTGGCGGCCGCCCCGAAGGCCGGCCCTTTGGAGCAAGAAAGCCCCAAAGCCTGCGCCATGCCGAAAGGGCTTGAACGATACAATTGAGCAGCAGTTGCCGGCGAATTTTGGGACGATGTGTCTTGCTTGCGGACACGGCCCAGACCGCAACCGCTAAGAATCTTTTGCGGTGCTGCGAGGAAACGCAGCCGAGACGACACTGCAGACCCTTTCCCGCAAACGCGCTTATCCTGTGGGCCGATCTTTTTGGTCCTGCCATCTCGTGAGGTTTCATGTCGGTTCAAGGGGTGGGAATACAGCCTTGATACGAGTGGAAGCGCCGCATTGTTTTGGGGGATTCGGGTTTACAGGCGGGTGATTTTCTCTGTAAGGTGTTGTGCTGCTGCAAGAGGCGATCCCCGGCAGGCGTTGATGCCGTCGGTTAAAGCGCTTACGGTCGTGTGAGGCGGCAGGCCATCCTCCTGAAGGCGTTGACGCTGCGGAAGGCGCATCTAAAGATCTTGCAAGAAGGAGCGTGCGGGAATGAAAACCTTATTGGGGCTCGTGGCTTCTCCCAGAAAATTCGGCAACTGTGAAATCTTTGTCAAGGAAGTCTATCGGCGCCTGGAGGGCTCATGGCACTTGCGCCTCATCAGGCTTCCCGAACTGGACATTCGCCCGTGCTTGGCCTGCTATCAGTGCCTTTTCGGCTCCATGAAGTGCGTGCAAAAGGATGATCTGGCATGCGTTCTTAAAGAAATGGTTCAAGCCGACGGCATTCTCGTGGCGGTTCCCACATACTTTCTTGGAGCTAACGCCAGCCTGAAGCGCCTGCTGGACCGAGGATTGAGCTTCTATGCTCATCTGGAAAACCTTTGGGGCAAGCCGGCCGTGGGGGTCGCCATTGCTGGCGTCAAGGGCCTGGAGGGTTACACCAAGCTCATGGTGGACAGCTTTCTAAAACTCATTTTGGCCGATCATCGGGGCTCCGAAGTGGTCTACGGTGCGTTGCCCGGTGAAGTTCTGCTGAACGACGATGGCCCCGCTGCGGCGCGAAGGCTGGCCAAAGCTTTGGAGCACAGGGCAGCTTCTCCCGATCCCCATGTGCCACGATGTCCTTTGTGCGGCGGAGACACCTTTCGGTTTCTCGCACACCAAGGTATCAATCCGTCCAATGTTCGGCGGCTTCGCTGTATGACCTGCAGCAGTGAGGGCACCCTGCAATGGAACGGCACATCTTTTGTCGTCGATACGGTGCGTGGCGAACATCCCTTGTTTCTCACTCGCGAGGATGCCGTGGCCCATCGACAGTGGCTGCAGAGCATGAAAGACCTTTTTCTGGAACGCCGCGAGGAACTTAAAGGCGTGACTCGAGCCTACAAGGACGTGGGCACCTGGGTGCGACCGCCTCAGGACTGAGACGCCTAGGGAAGGGGATCGGTGTCTTGACACGGGGGCTCGAGTTTCTCACCTTTAAATGACGCGCCATGAGGTTCTGAGGAGGACTGGGCATGGAATGCGGGGAGGTTTCTTCTTCCAGGGTAAGCCACCCTTCGTGGACGCGCATCGGTTGGATCGGCACAGGGGTTATGGGTTCGTCCATGTGCGCCCATCTTCTGGACGCCGGGTATGAGGTCACAATCCACAACCGTCATCGCGCGAAGGCCGAACCGCTTCTGGAGCGGGGAGCCCACTGGGCGGCGTCGGCCGCCGAGGTGGCCTCCGTGTCCCACGTGGTTTTCACCATGGTGGGTTTCCCCGAGGATGTGCGGGAAGTGTATTTCGGAGCGAAAGGCATTTTCGAAGGCATTCAGCGGGGATCTATTCTGGTGGACATGACCACGACGGAACCTCGACTGGCCCAATCCATCGACGCGGAGGCCCGACGCCATGGGGCTTTAGCGGTGGATGCTCCGGTTTCCGGAGGCGATGTGGGAGCGAGGCAGGCGACGCTCACCATTATGGTGGGGGGTGATGTGGCGACTGTTCTCGCCATTGACCCTCTGTTGCGCATTCTCGGCAAGAACATCGTGCACCACGGCCCTGCCGGTTCCGGCCAACACGCCAAGATGTGCAATCAAATCGTCATTGCCGGAACCATGATCGGCGTGTGTGAAAGCCTTCTCTACGCCACGCGGGCCGGACTGGATCCGGAAAAGGTCCTGCAGAGCATCCGCCAAGGGGCCGCGGGGTGCTGGACTTTGGACCATTTGGCCCCGCGCATGTTGCGGCGCGATTTTGAGCCGGGCTTTTACGTGGAGCATTTTATCAAGGACATGGGCATTGCCCTTCAGGAATCCCAACACATGCAAGTGGCTCTTCCCGGCCTGGCCCTGGTCCATCAACTTTATACCGCCGTCAAGGCGCAAGGCTACGGCCGCAAGGGTACCCAAGCGCTTCTGCTTGCCCTGGAATCCCTGGCGGGCAGATGCCGTTACCTGCCCCATGACGGGCGTGCCAGGGAGGAGGAATTCGTTTTCTGAAGAATGGAAAATGAATGAGGGAGGTACAAGACCATGTCGGTATGCGCGCGATGCGGCGTTTCGATGGCCCCCACTGATGATCACTACGAACTGGCGGGGGAGAAGGTCTGTGAGGACTGCTATCTGGATCACGTGGCCGTTCCCAAAGTGTGTGACCCGTGGGCCGTTTACAGTGCCAAGAAGACCGGCGAAGGACAAGCGGGATTGACGGATCGCCAAAAGCGGATTCTGGAGCTTCTAAAAGCCGGCGGGCCGATGCCTTTGGAAAAGATCCTCGAGACCCTCGGCATGGACGAGGCGGCGTTTCGATCGGACTTCGCGGTGTTGCGCCATCTCGAACTGGCCAAAGCCACCAAGGTCGGGGACCAGGTGTGTTACACGCTCTATCGTTCTTCTTCGGCTTAAGATCTCGTCCGAGAAGGCCTTCCCGTGGCGTTCGTCCGTGCCGTATGTCCCAACGGAGGGATGGCCTTCGTGAAGTCCCTTCTTTCCAATATATGTTTCTTTTGGAGGGACCGGCTCCTGCCGGTCCGCAAAATCCAGAAACGACCAGGGGGATGTCCGTCAGATCTAAAGGCCGCGCCCGTCGATTCACCACGGAGGGACCCATCCTTATGGTCACTCCGTTCCCGGACTCGGATGGGCGCTGGCGGGGGATCCAACGGCGGACGCGCAGGAGCGCGTCCCTCCAATATAGGGGTTCGTCCTATTTTTCTTCCTGGAGGGCCTGCCCCTTGGGGTCCGGATCCGCACCAGGTTGGTCTCTCTCGAAAGAACGGCCTCCCGGGGTCCACTCGTTCCCAGCGTGGGTCTCTCTCGAGGGGACCGACTTTTGCCGGTCTGCACATTCCCCGGACGGCCGAAAGATCACCCCCCGAAAGCAGGGGCTCGGCAATCGACGATAGGGATACAAGAACCATCGGGCGGCTTTTTCGAACGGGCTTCTGAGGAACGTGCGCGTGCCCCCTTATGGGCTTTGGCGGAACCCCATATCTTATCCCAACGAAGGTTGTGGTCGGCGTCAGCTCGAGGGCGAGGCTTCGTCTCGATCCGGAACGAGCACCCGGGTGCCGTCGGGTTCCGTGCGCACACGGCACCCAAACACCTGGACCAAGGCGGCAAAGCTTCGACCGAAGACCAATTCCATATGGTCCTCTGGGATGTTGAGTTTTTCGGCCATGAAGTTTCGAAAATGGTCTTCATAGGCCAGCAGATGAAGGACCTGATCCACCGAAGCTCCCCTGGTGGCGTCCAGCTCTCGAAAAGCGGCGGCCAGCTGATCGAAACGGCAGCGGCGGTCGTGTTCGGTGATGACGTCCATCAGAAGTTCGACATCCTTAAAAAGATCCCGGCGCGTCAAGTAGGGCTGTTTGCTCAAATCTTCGGCGGGGCCGGCATCCCAACAGGCTTGAGCGCGGCACTGCAAAGGGCGGTCGGCATAGATGCGGCATTGGCTTAAGGAGGTATCGAGAAAGAGGCATTCCATTGTTCCCGGTTTTTCCCGCACCTTGATGCGCTCATCCAAAAGAAAAACCAGCTCTGTTTGAAAAGGGGAGCGCACAGGTTCACCCCGCCGCAGCGTGTAGACCGCGTTCCACGGAATGGCACCCTTGTGCAGCAGTTCCACATCTTCCAAGTACAGCGTAGGGCTGCCCTGGCGGCAGCATTCGCCGCATTGGACACAGGCTGGAAGAATTTCGCGGGCATGGTGTTCAGCCAGACCCAGCACCTTTTTCCAGGCCGCTACACGATCGGGTCCGTTCAGGGTGTTCCAGGTTTTCAGCACCGCTTGAAAGTCCGTGTCTTGGGTCAATTGCAACAAGACCCGTTCCGCAGGTACCTTGTTTTCTGGGTGGCGTGCCAGTTCCTGCACGTGGGCCAACACATTGTCCCGCAAGGTTTCCGCGGCCCAGCAGGCCGGAGACTGTGCGTCGGCCAGCGTCGTGTTCTGAGGGGTGTCGTGGGCGTTCATTTCTATGCAAGGCTCCTTTGTGCCAGGGTATGCCAGGCCTCATGCCCAGAAGGCCTGGAAGCGTGCCGATTCATACCAAGTCTCTAGGCATCGGCCAAGGGGCAAATCAAGACGCCTGTTGGCAACGAGCCTCAGGGTTTCCATGTGCAGAAGGGCTGTTTGAGCACCCTAAGTTTTTCAGCAGGTCAAAACAACTCATAAAACGCCTTTTCGTCCACGCTTGCAAACGCTCGTCGTGGAGCGTGTTTTCAAGTTGTGATCCAGCACCTCCCATGCTAAGTTCTAACGCCCTAATAACTATCGGAAAGCTAGAAGCCAGACCAAAAGGAGGTCCCGCCCATGCGCTATAGCCGCTCGTTTATTCACACCCAGTACGAAGTGCCCAAAGAAGCGGAGACACCATCCCATGTGTTGCTGCTTCGCGGCTCCTACGTCTACCCGGCGGCTGCCGGCATTTATTCCCTGCTGCCTCTAGGGCACCGAGTGGCCGAGAAGGTGAAAAGGATCATCCGCGAGGAAATGGACGGGATCGACGGTCTGGAAGTGACCATGCCCGTGCTCAATCCGGCCGAATTGTGGAAAGCCACCAAGCGCTATTTCGACATCGGTCAAGAACTTTTTCGCATTCGCGACCGTCGCCAGCGGGAATTTGTGCTGGCCATGACCCACGAAGAAATCGTTACGGACATCGCCAAGAAATTTCTCCGGTCTTACCGAGACCTGCCGGTGATGCTCTACCAGATTCAGACCAAGATTCGCGATGAAGCGAGACCTCGAGCGGGGTTGCTGCGCCTGCGCGAATTCCAAATGAAGGATGCTTATAGTTTTCATCCCGATTTTGAGGACCTGGACCGCTATTATCCCAGAATCTACAACGCCTATTTGCGCATCTTTGGGCGCTGTGGGCTCAATGCGGTGCCCATTGAAGCGGACACGGGCATCATGGGCGGCACCGGATCCCATGAATTCATGTTGGAGTCGGTCCATGGCGAAGACCAGTTTGTGGTGTGCAGCCACTGCGACTACCGAGCCAATACGGAAAAGGCCGTAGGCGTCAAGCCTGTCATTAAGGACCTGGCGGCCGATCCACCGGCCATGGTCTCGGTGGCCACGCCGGGTGTCAAAACCATCGCGCAGCTCATGGATTTCTTTCAGAGCACGGAAGATCATTTTCTCAAGACGGTGGCTTATGAAGCCGACGGCCGTTTGGTGCTGGGCGTGGTGCGAGGAGACTTCAACATCTCGGTGACCAAGCTGGCCAATCATTTCAAAGCCGTGCGTGTGGATTTGGCTTCCGAAGATCTGTTGGAGCGTCACGGCTTATTTGGAGGTTTTCTGTCGCCGGTCGGTTTGACAGATAAAAACCTTCGAGTCGTTGTGGACACGTCCGTGGGGTGTGAAACCCTCTACATCGCCGGAGGTAACGCCGTGGATGTTCACCTGAAAAACGTGGTGCCCGGGCGGGATTTTCAGGTGCAGGAACAGGTGGACATTGCGGAGGTGCGCTCGGGAGACCCCTGCGCTCAGTGTCGCTCGGGAAGGCTGGAAATTCGTCGTGGCATCGAACTCGGCCACACCTTCAAGTTGGGCACCAAGTACACCGCCTCGGACACCATGGATGTGACATTTCTCGGAGCGGACGGGGAAAATCACCGGTTAGTCATGGGCTGCTACGGCATCGGCCTCGAAAGGCTCATGGCTTCGGCCGTGGAACAGTGGCATGATGAGGCGGGCATTATCTGGCCGGTGACCATCGCCCCGTTCCAGGTGATACTCTCCACTCTGGGCAAGAGTCCGGAAGTGGACGGGGCTGCGGACGCCCTATACGAGACTCTACGAACCCGGTTTGAGGTTCTTTACGACGACCGAGACGAGTCGCCGGGAGTGAAACTCAAGGACGCCGACCTTTTGGGCATCCCCTTGCGTGTGGTGATCAGCCAGCGGGGTTTAAAGCAAGGGACCTACGAGGTCAAGATACGCCGAACGGGTGAGGTCTTCTTTTACAGTCGTGATGAAATCATGAGTGCTTTGGAGCGCCATGCGGCCGATCTTCTGCCCTCTCTGGACGGGCTTCCTCTGTTGCCCGAAACGCCCTGAAGAAGCCGTTTGAAAACGTGCGGACCGCGACAACGCGGTCTCCCAAAGATGAAACGATGGGCGCGACCTTGAGACCGGCCCTTGAAACCGAAGGGGCGGCGTCCCGGCCGTCCGCAGAAAGTGCGGACCGGCTGAAGCTGGTCCTTTCGAGAGAGACCAATGCGGGAACGAATGGCGTCGAGGACGTTCGAAGTGCACCGACGGGCATGGGCTTGGGATTCGAGGGACGGTCTTTGGCCGTCCCTGCCGAGACGGAGAACGCGGCAGTCTCGCTCGCGTTTTCTTGGGGCCGAAGACCTGCGCTTCCAGGTAGAGTTTCTTTCGGGCACGGGCGTGGACGAGCTCCCAAAAAAAGGCTTTCACCCTAGAAACGCCCTCGCGGGCCTATGAAACCAAAGCGCACAGATGGAAATGAAAGCCATGCTACTGAAAAGCGGCGTCTTGTTGACTCTGGGCGATGCCGTTGTGGCGCGCTACACACTGGGACCGTACGCGGTGAACGCCTACGAAGTGGTGTGCCGAAAAACCGGTCAAGGGCTTCTGATCGATGCGCCGCAAGGCATTGACACGGTTCGATTTCAAGGGCCGCTCCAGGCGTTGGTGCTCACGCACACCCATGAGGATCACACCCAAGGGCTCAAGAACCTGGTGGAAAGGACAGGCATCCCCGTGGGCGTTCAACTTCTGGAGGCCCCTCGGCTTCCCGTGAAACCCGCATTGGTGTTCGAAGAGGACCAGGAGCTTTCCGTGGGGGCTTTGACCCTGCGCGTGATCCACACGCCGGGACACACACCGGGAAGCCTCTGCCTCTTGCTGCACAATGTGCTCTTTTCCGGAGACACCCTTTTCCCCAACGGCCCGGGGCGCACGGAAAGCCCCGACGCGTTTCGCCGCATCCTCGAGTCCCTGACTCGGAAAATCTTTACCTTGCCGGACACCGTGCTGGTGTTTCCAGGTCATGGCCCACCGACCAACGTGGGCTACGAGCGCATGGCCTTTGAAGGATTCCTACGCCGGGGATACCCCGATAACCTTTACGGGGATGTGGTCTGGAGTCGGTGACTCAATCGGGCAAGATCACGCGGTGAAAGGCTTCCGCGTAGGTGTACGGAGTGCCTTGGGCGGCCGTGCGAAACCGTTCCTCCACCCAGGCGCGAATGTCCCGCACCGGGTGCGCGTTCCATTGGCTGGCATGGCACTGCAAAGCCTTCATTTTCAGATCAAAGGTGTCGGTGATGTCTTCCCGATGATTGACGTCTTCAGCGGCCCAAAACCAGGCTTCCTTGACCTTGTGCGGTTCCAAACCTTCAGCCAGAAGCTCGGGAAAGGCGAGATGGTCGCGAGCGTAAGGAAACAGGGCGTCCATGACGACTTGGCCCACGATGCGGTGGTCCCGATGCCACAGGTAGCGCCGGTAAGGGTCTGAAGAAAGAACAATCCACGGCCGAAAACGGCGAATCCAGCGCACCAATTCTTTACGAAATTCGGCGGTGTCTTCCAAACCCTGGTCCGGGTAGTGCAAAAACACCACATCCTGAACGCCGAGCACACGGGCGGCGGCTCGCTGTTCGTCCTGGCGTATGCGGGCCAATTCCTTTGGATTCATGGCCCGGTCGCTGGTGCCCTTGTCCCCGTCCGTACAGATGAGGTAAACGACTTTTTTGTCGTCGCGTGTCCATTTGGCGACCGTGCCCGCGGCGCCGAATTCAGGGTCGTCCGGATGTGCGGCAATGACGAGAGCATAAATGGAATCCATGGATGAAAGTCCCTTCTGCAAGGCGAAACGCCCCTTCGGGGTTCGTGATGAGTGTTAAAGTCTGAGCCAGGTCTTGAGCGACCCGGTTCCATGAGTATCGTTCAGAGATGGTGCGGCGCACCGCCTCCTGAAAAGATCCTTGATTTTGGCGGTCGCTGGCGATGACCATCATGCCTCGAAGAAGTTCCCCTGGGCTGTTGTCCTGAACCAACACGCCGGCTTCGGCTAGACGCAGCACTTTCGGAAGCACGCCCACAGGAGGCCCGATCACGGGTCGTCCCGAAGCGAGAGCTTCCAGAGCTACCAGGCAAAAACTTTCGTAGTGTGAAGCGACGACCAGGGCATCGGCGGCGGCATAAAACGCCGGAAGTCGGCACTGGTCCACTCGGCCGGCAAAGATGACGCGCTCAGAAAGTCCCTGAGCATATACCATCTCTTGATAGGCTTTCAGGGGCTCGGTTTCCGAAGCATCTCCACCCACGACCACCAGTCGTGCTGGCACGGAGCGAGGGAGGCCCGCAAAGGCGGCAACTAGGCTGTCCAGACCTTTGATGGGATCGAGCCGCCCCACAAAAAGGTAAATAATGGCATTCAAGGGAAGCTGAAGCTGTCTTCGCGCCAAGGAGCGGTCGCTCGGGCGAAAAAGTTGATTGTTCACGCCGCAGGGCACCACGGCGATACGATGAGGTGCTACGTCATAGTGGGTGTGCAGCGCTTCCTTTTCCGCGTAGGTGGGAGCCACCACGGCATGGCTTTGGGACGCGACGAAATGTTCCGCACACAGCCGGCACGAACCGTCCGCGGGCAAACCCAGAGCGGCGGCCTTGGAACGGGCCAGCGTATGAAACATAACCACATGAGGCACTTGTAGGGCATTGGCCGTTTGAAGGCCGGCTAGTCCTGACAGCCAGTAATGGCTGAAGATAACGTCAAAGGGGCGCCTTTTTTTCATGCTCGAGGCGGCGAGATTGTCCAAATTCACCCCAGAGCGGGACGCCGAAGCCTGCGCGTTCATGCCATGTTTTCCAGATGCCTTGAGAATGGCTCGGTAAAATGCGTCCGCGGTCTTGATGTGTTCCAGAGATTCTTGAGGAACCGTGGTGGCGCAGGGTACGGACACCCAATGCACATTGGGCCCGAAATACTGTTGCAGGGTTTCCCTTGTGGAGTCCGGGCCTTCAGATTCGGGCCCATGCACTGGTTCGCCCACAAAAAGATGAACGTGGTGCCCTTGGGACGCCAAGGCTCGAGACATCTCGCGAATGTAGACGCTCATGCCGCCCGTATCCCGGCGTCCGAGAGGCCCCAGAGGATTGGAGTGGGCGCAGATCATGGCGATGCGAAGCCGTTGAGCGCCCTTAAGGTGATGGGTTGCGGGAAATGCGGATGATGGCGATTTGAACCGATGGCACATGCGCATGAGCTTTCCATCTTTGAGGTCATGCCATGGAAGCGCATTCGAGAATGGCTTTGCGGCTTCCTTTTGGGGAAGCGCCGCACGGCGCGCTGTGTCCTTGCAGCGGACGCCGTCCCCACGGATCGCCTTATCGAAGAAGCTTTCTAGGACGCGTCCAGAAAGATGCGCACTCGATACAAGGGCACTTCACGACCTCCCAACCGGAACTTGTAAGTTTCATCGCCGCGCAAAAACTCGTAACGCCTGCGCCCACGCTCGGTGGCGTCTTTGATGGTGAAAATTGTCTGAATCAACCCGACGCTCAAGCGGGCAAAGGCAGCGTCGTAGCCGTTGTTATACAGGAAAACCGTTTCCCCGTCATCAAAGCACAGCGCGGATGCTGCGGGTGAACGGTTCACGTACAGAAAGCAAAGGCGCAGCATGCCCTCGCGCGCCATGGCGTGGCACAACGTCTCCATGTACTTTTGCATGGCCGGGGTCAAGAAACGGGCCTTATCGTCCCGATTGCTTTGAAAGAGGCGAAAGAACAGCTCCAGCGCCGGTACCAGTTCCGACGTCGAGGTGACGACACGAAAGTCCACGTTGCCGGCTTCTTCCATGCGGCGCATCTTTCGGCGCACTTCGTGGCGCTGCTTGCCGTTCAGGCTTTGCAGGTATTTCTCCCAGGATTCGGCCAATTGCATCTCCACCGTGACATCGATAGGTTCCACAGAAACAGTGTACCCCAGAGCGCGACACACCGGCACGCCATGTATCATGACCGTCGATCCGGGCCTTAAGGGAAAAAGATCCAAAGTTTTTAAGCCGGCCTGACGGGCTGTTTGCAACAGAGCTCGGCAGACCACTTCTTCTCTTCCCGGCCGAATCACCACGTCAAAGTAGTCGCACACCTTCGGATCTCCGGCAAAAAGCCCTTCGGTATCGCGCACCTTCAGAGCGCAGTAGCCATCGGTGCCGAGGGGGCCGTTGGCCGTCAGAAGGCAGAAGGCTTCGTTACGGCCCAGCGTGCTTTTCCATGTGCCCAGCCATGGTGGGGTGACAAACAAAGGGCGGCCTTCAAAAAGATGCTTTTCGTTGCGCCACAGGTGCCACAGAGGATGAAGCGCTTCGGTGATCTTAACTGTAACCTCAGACCATTCTCTCCCTACCACTTTGTCCTTCCGTATTCACCCAACGGCGGCGTGGCCCCGAAGGCGTATCGTCGATGGCAACTCCCTGAGCGGCCAGAAGGGTGCGCAGCGCGTCCGCCCCCTCCCACAGCCTGTTGTCCCGCAACCGTTGTCTGAGGCGCACCAGATCGTCCACAAGCGGTTCCAGGACCGTGCGCTTGTCTTCAAATGACAAGGTCAGGCGTTGAGCCGCCTGAACGAGCCCTTCTCGAAAAATTTCTCGGCCCTGGGAAATGTCTTCCAACGGCGCACCATGGGCCGCACTCTGCCACAAAAGCCGGTCTAAATCCAGCAGCGCTCTGGCCGTATCCTCTGGAAGGCGCTGTTCGAGACCCCGTTCAAGAAGTTCTTGGGCTCGGCGCAGCGCGTTCCAGAAATCTTCTGATCCAGGTATGGAATCCGTTTCCTGTGAAAGGGATGAAGCCGTGTTCTTCTCAAAGGGCGAGGGAGTGTCCGACGGCATCGGACCTTGGAAACTTTCGAGGGATTCCGCGGCTGTCTCGAGGGTCAAGGCCCAAAGAAGACGCAAGGGAAAGGTTTGGCCAGAAGTGTATACTCTCTGGCTGACGGGCCACCCGACTTGGGCGAAGGCGCCGTCATGATAACCGGCCTTTTCTCGGTCCGGCGGTTCGAGTTCCGAAGGTGAAGGATTCGGGTCATCGACCGGGCTCTTCGCGAGCGTGGTGGTTTTGTGACTTCCCTTGCGTCTCAAGGTGACAGTCCCCACACCTCGAACGGTCGCCGCTCCCTGAACGAAATCCAAAACAAGGGCTGTGTGTTCGTCCAGGCCCAGGACCAGAGCGTCTTGGGGAAGCAGGCTTTCCAGAACTTGAAACCGCTTTGCTCCCATGTAGCAGTAACGCGTATCATGGGTGCCCCCTTCCGCATTGTTCCAGTGGGGGACAATCACAAGGCGTAGGCCGTAAGGTTCCAAAAGGCCGAGGCCGTCGGCCCAGTGCAGATCCATGCCCACTTTGTAGATTTCATAGACGGGAAGCGTTTTCCAGCTGGTGCTGAGGGCCGCGGCACTGGCCGCCACCACCACGGCGCCGCTTTCCAACCGGGATCGCAGGATGTGCGGTACAGGGGTGCCGATCCATTGGCGGACTGCGTAGGTGGGGCTACCTGGCCCCATGAGAATGTAATCGGCCTTCTCCAGGCGCTTCAACGCCGCGCGTCCTTGAGCCGAGTCTATGACGTGTCGGCATTTGAGAGAGACCACATGCAAAGGATGGCCCACGTGCTTTACAAAATATTCCTGAGCCCGCTGGGAAATTTCATCGACGTTTTGTTGAAATCCTGCCGGAGTGTCGATAAATACAGCGGATGGATCGGGGCCTCGGGTGCGAAGCAGTGATTTGTGCACTTCCACCATGCTCGAGGAAAGCTCTCCCGATCCCATAAGCACCAAGATTCCCGTGGGCATGGGCCGTTGCTGATGCGCTAATGTAGAGTGGTTCATTTCGATGAACTCGACCTCTTCCAAGATTTGGTCTATCCACGAGAAAATCTAAGATGTTTGCAGGGAGAAGACAAGGTGAAGGGATCACCGAAGGCAGTGCTGTTTGATTTCGGGCGGGTGATTTCTGCGCCCAAGCCGGCATCGCTCTTTGAAAGCTACGAACGGGACCTCAAGTTGCCTCTGGGCTGTCTCAATCGCATCATGTTTGACGATCCTGCCTGGGAAGATACCTTGCTTGGCCGACGAAGCTTGGATGAGTACTGGGCAATCATAGGGACTCGGCTGGGTTTGCGCGATGCCGAGGCGGTGGCGGCCTTTCGAGCCCGCTACGATGCGGACGAAAGACCTAATACTCCTGTGATCACCATGATTCACAATCTCTACGGGCGCGTTGGCTTGGCGATTCTTTCCAATGCACCGCGAGGGTTGTCTGCATGGCTGGAGCGTTGGGGGATCTTGTCTTTATTTGACGCCGTTATTTGTTCTGCTGAGGAAGGTGTGCGAAAGCCTTGGAAAGAGGCCTATCGGTTGACCCTCGAAAGGCTGAGGGTGAGCCCGCGTGAAGCCCTTTTTGTGGATGACACGGGGGAAAATGTGGAGGCCGCCGAAGTTTTAGGCATCGCTTCGCACCTGTACCAAAACCCCACTGGGCTGCGACAATTTCTTCAAACCCATGGTTTGAACCCTTTGCCATCACGAAATTTTTAAGGTCTTTCGGGCGAACCCTGCTTTGTGGCCATGCACGCCCTGCATGAAAGGAGATGCCATGACCGACCACATTGTTTCCGGAACCCATCCCTTTCTTTCACCCTATCCTCCCCAAAAAAGCGCAAAGGCAAAATCGTCAGCGCCCAGGAAGCCGTCCAAGTGATTCGCGACGGCGACACGGTGGCGACCGGGGGCTTCGTGGGCACAGGCTTTGCCGAGGAAGTGGCCATTGCTTTGGAAAAAAGGTTTCTAGAGACGGGAAGGCCTCGCAACTTGACATTGTTTTACGCCGCCGGGCAGGGGGACGGCAAAGAACGCGGCTTGAATCATCTGGGGCATGAAGGTTTGGTCAAACGCGTTATAGGCGGCCACTGGGGTTTGGTGCCCAAGTTGCAGCGCCTGGCTAAGGAAAACAGGATCGTAGCCTACAATTTGCCTCAGGGTGTCATCACGCACATGTATCGGGATATTGCCGCCAAAAAACCGCGAACCCTCACCACCGTGGGCTTGGAAACCTTCGTGGATCCCAGAAACGGCGGCGGAAAACTCAGTGCCATCACCACAGAGGATTTGGTGGAACTCATGGTCATCGACGGCGAAGAGATTCTCGCCTACAAGACCTTTCCCATCCACGTGGCCATCATTCGAGGAACCACCGCGGACACCGACGGCAACATCACCATGGAACGGGAAGCCTTGACCTTGGAAACCTTGTCTTTAGCCACGGCGACCCACAACAGCGGCGGCTTTGTCATCGCTCAGGTGGAACGCATTGCCGAACGTGGAACCCTCAACGCCCGCCAAGTCAAGATTCCCGGCATTTTGGTGGACTGTATCGTGGTGGCGACCCCAGAAAACCACTGGCAAACGTTCGCGACCCCTTACAATCCCGCGTTTTCCTGCGAAATTCGCGTCCCTATGACCACCGTGCCCAGCATTGCTCTCGATGAAAGGAAAATCATTGCACGTCGAGCCGCTTTTGAGCTGAAAGCCAACAGTGTCGTCAACCTGGGCATCGGCATGCCGGAAGGCGTGGCCAATGTGGCCGTGGAAGAGAAGATATTGGAATACTTGACCCTCACGGCCGAACCGGGAGTCATCGGCGGTATGCCGGCGGGAGGCCTGAACTTCGGCGCCGCCGTCAACACCGATGCAGTGATCGATCAGACGGCCCAATTCGACTTTTATGACGGCGGCGGTCTGGACATTGCCTTTCTCGGCATGGTTCAGGCCGATGGGCAGGGCAATGTCAATGTGAGCAAATTCGGGCCGAAGATCGCCGGAGCCGGAGGATTGATCAACATCAGTCAAAACGCCAAGAAAGTGGTTTTCATGGGCACCTTTACCGCCGGCGGGCTCAAGACCATGGTGGAAGACGGCCCCCTGCGCATCCTTCAAGAAGGGAGGGCAAAAAAATTTGTCTCGCAGGTCGAGCACGTCACCTTCAGCGGCAGTTACGCTCGGCGGCGCAAGAAAGCCGTCCTCTATGTTACCGAACGCTGCGTCTTTGCTCTCACGGACCAAGGTGTGGAATTGGTCGAGATCGCTCCCGGAGTGGATCTGGAACGGGATATTCTGGCTCAGATGGACTTTGTGCCTGTCATTCGAGGCACGCCGCGCCTAATGGACGACCGCATCTTTTGGGACGAGCTCATGGATCTCAAGAGAGATCTGCTTTCCCTGCCGTTGGAAGAGCGGCTTGTGTACGATCCCACGGAAAACCTCTTTTTCGTCGATTTTGAAGGCTTCAGCGTGAAGACCTTGGAAGAGGTGGAAACCATTCGGGAGGCGGTGGAAAAGATTTTTAAACCCCTCGGGCACAAAGTCTATGCCATTGTCAACTACGACAACTTCACCATCTTTCCCGACGTGGTGGACCCTTATACGGACATGGTGAAATATTTGGTGGACTACTACTACACAGGCGTGACCCGCTACACCACCAGCGCCTTTCTGCGCATGAAATTAGGGGACGCTCTGGCCAAACGCGGCGTGGCGCCGCACATTTACGTGCGGGCCGAAGAAGCCCGCGAGGCGCTCAAGAAGCTTTAAAGCCTCCGTTGCCGAAGGTGTGGAGCTTGGCCGCCATTGACGAGGCAATCCGGGACATCCTCTGGGGTTTGTTTTAGAAGAGTGCCGCAAGGCGCGATCAGTTTCTCGGGGGGACCAGCTCCTGCCGGTCCCTCCATTCAAAGACCCGCGGGGGCGCTTTCCCGCGGGAGATCCAAAGGCGGACGCGCAAAAGCGTGTCCCTCCAATACCGGGTGTTCGCTCATTATATGAATAGCCTGAGGGGTACCGTGCCGACGGTCTGTTTTTGAAGGGCTCCGGCCTTCCAATGAGTCTGGCCTGCATCAAATAGCTTTTTCGCACCCGCTGCAGAGGCGCGCATCGACGTTTCTTTATGAACTCTTTTCGACCAGAGCCTTCTTTGCCCCTTGGTACGCGCGGGCGACAGCCTCCGCAATATGACACACCTCAAAGGAACGTCCCTGCTTGTCGGCTCCTCCACGCAGCTGAAGGACGCACCCCGGGCAATCCGTCACGAGCATGTCGGCTCCCGACGCTGCCACGTTATCCAGCTTGCGTTTGAGCAGTTCCGCTGAGATTTCCGGAAATTCCAAAGAATACGATCCGCCGAAGCCACAGCACACATCCTCATCGCGGGTAGGCACATAGTTCATATTCGCGGTCTTGAGCACTTCCCGCGGCGCGTCCACCACCTTCAGGCCTCGGCATAGATGGCAAGGCGCGTGGTAAGCCGTTTTGACACCTGTTGCCATGAATTCGTCATCGGAAACCTTCAGTACCTCTTTGACGAATGAACTGAAATCGATGACCTTGGCCGTGAAACGCCGGATCTGATCGGCCAGGGTCGGATCATCGCCCAGAAGTTTGGGGTAGTTCTCCTTCATGTGGGAACCACAGGAGGCGCACAGGGTCAAGATCCAGTCCGTGTGGTCCAGATCCACGGCCTTCAAGTTCTGCAAGGCCAAGTGGCGAGCCGTTTCCGGTTCGGCGGCCATAAGCGCCGGAAGGCCGCAGCAGGTCTGTGCCTGAGGGTAATCCACGCTGACCTGATGGTCCGCCAAAAGCGGCAGGATAGCTTGAGCCTGTTCGGGATATACGAAATCGATCAGACATCCGCCGAAAAGGGTGACTCGAAGAGCCGGATTGGCCACGTGAGGCCGCACGGCTGCCCAACGGTCCCGCAGAGGTGTTGCTGCAATCACCGGAAGACTTCGAAAACCGTGAGTTTTGTCAAAGAACAAGGGCAAGTGGCGAATGAAGGGCCCTTCTCCCGCCAAAGGCTTTTGGACGAGCGAGGCGCGGCGAAGTAGGAAGTGAAAGAGCTTGCGGTCTTTGAGAACGAGGCTGAGCAACCGCTTTTTGACGGGACGACGGTTTTCCGCTTGCAGCACGTGCCGGACGGTGTTCTTGATCAGGTAGGGCAGGTCAATGCCGGCAGGACAAACCGCTTTGCAGGCCTGGCAGTTGAGACAGTTCATCACAAGGGCCCGAGCGTTGGGCACGCCGTGGTAAAAGGCGGTCAGAATGAGGCCGATGGCGCCGATGTAGACATGGCCGTAGTTATGGCCGCCGACGAGGCGATAGATGGGGCACACGTTGGCGCAGGCGCCGCAGCGCACGCACTGCAGAGCCTGAGAAAACACGGGATCCTTGGCCAGGTGCAACCGGCCGTTGTCCAGAAAGATGATGTGCAGAATCTTTCGACCCGTGGGCGATGCGGCGCACTCTGTGGCCCCCGTGATCCAGGTCACGTAAGTGGATATGATTTGCCCCGTGGCGTTGCGGGGCAGAGCTTTTAGAATGGTCAGAGCCGTTTCCAGGTCGGGCATGAGTTTGTCGTAGCCCACCAGAGCCACATGGACTCGTGGCAGCGTGGTGACCAAACGAGCATTGCCCTCGTTGGTCACCAGGCCCAGAGTGCCGGTTTCAGCCACGGCGAAATTGGCTCCGGAAATCCCCATATCCGCTTCCAGATACGCGCGGCGAAGGGTGCGTCGGGCCACTTTGACCATCTTTTCGATGTCATCGGGGTTGTGTTTTTCTCCGGTGACCTTTTCAAAAAGTTCAGCCACTTGATGCCTGGAAAGATGAATGGCGGGCAACACCATGTGCGAGGGCCCTTCGCCGCGCAACTGAATGATCCATTCGCCCAGATCGGTTTCGGTGACATGAAAACCTTCCTGCTCCAGATGCGAGTTCAGAAAGGTTTCTTCCGCCGTCATAGACTTGGATTTGATGATCTTACGCACGCCATGTTCCCGGGCGATGGCCGCGATGAGTTCGTTGGCTTCCTGAGCGGTGGCCGCCGAGTGGACCACGGCGCCGGCTGCTTCCGCCTGGTGCTTGAACTGCTCAAAAAGTTCTTTCAAACGCGGCAAGGCTGAGGCCTTGCGGTGGGCGATGTCGTTGACAAGGGATTCCAGATCGATGCCTTCAAAGGCCCTGGCCCGGGATTCCCGATAGGCGTCGGCAAAGGTGTCCAGCGTTTGGCGCAAAAAGGTGTTGTCCAAAGCCTGGCGCAGCCGCTGCCGATACGCTTTCATATTCTGCGGTGCGTTGGACGTCATAAAGCGGCCTCCTTCAGGATCAGTAGGTGCAACTGTTGAGGGCCGTGCACCCCAATGCTGAGCACCCTTTCAATGTCCGCCGTGCGACTAGCTCCGGAAATGAACGCCACGTAACGGGGAGGCTCCCTGTGCCAGGCTTTCATGGCCTCCACCACGTCGAGGGAAGACAAGCGAAGGCAGCTTTCGGCAAGCACGACGACGTGGGTTTCGGAAAGCATGGTGGCCAGCCGAAGATCTTCCGAGGTGGAATCGATGACCACCGTGCCCGTTTCGGCGATACCCCAGTCGGCAGGCGTGAGCACTGTGTGGATTTCTTCCAGATGCCGGCGCAGAGGCCGTTCCAGGATGCGCAGCCCCTTGGCTGCGGCACCGCGAAGGAGAGCCTCATGAGCCCGTTCCGGTAGGCCCCACGGAGCGATGGTGCTGCCGCCTTGGGTGGTGGTCAAATCCAGGGTGTAGGCCACCACATCACTCCAGTCGGCACAAGCATGCACGACTGTCTGCACCGCCTGAGCCCTCTGGGTCATGAGTTCCACCAGTTCCTGAGCATTCATTCTGAGCCTCCAAAAAAGCATGGGATGGGACGGGATTTTCACCGTCCCGTGTCGATTGTAAAGGGCCCTGCTGTTTTCTCTGTGCTGATGCAAGACCCTGCGCCATGGGCTCTGAGCCGCCGCCTTCTATCGACCGAAAAAGAGGTCGGGAAGCCAGGTCACGGTTGTCGGAAACAAAGCGATAATGACCAGGCCGATGAGTTGAAGCACCACGAAGGGGATGATACCTCGATAGATGGTCATCGTATCGTAGCCTTTGGGGGCAACACCGGCGAAGTAAAAAAGAGCGTAACCAAAGGGGGGAGTCAGAAAGGAGGTTTGCAGATTGACGCACATGAGCATGGAGAACCACAAAGGATCAATTTCCAATTCCAAAACGATGGGCATGAAAACAGGAACCGTAACCAAAAGAATGGCCGCCCAATCCACAAACATGCCCATGATAAAAACGATCAGCATCATGATGGTCACGATGCTCCATTTGCTCAGACCCGAGCCGATGAGAAGATCGGCCACCACGTCGCCGCCGCCCATGCGCAGAAAGACAGCGCTGAAAAATTTGCCACCGATAAAAAGCATCATGACCATGGCCGTGGTGCGCAAGGTGGCATAGCTAGATTCTTTTAGGACCTTCCAGGTCAGCTTGCGGTTGGCCGCGGCAAGAATGAAGGCTCCCAGCGCACCGAGACCAGCGGCCTCCGTAGGTGTCGCCACCCCTCCCAAAATGGTTCCCATGACGATCAAGATCAAGCCCAAGGGAGGCACTAAAGATTTCATGGTCATGGCCCATTTCTGCGCCTTGGTATACCGTCCTGCTTCTTCCTGACTGATGGGAGGGCCCATCTGGGGATTCAATATGCAGCGCGCAAGGATGTAAATAAAATAAAGGCCCGAGAGAATGAGCCCGGGAATGACGGCGCCTGCGAAGAGGTTTCCCACCGAGGTTTCCTTGAGGCCTGTGAGACCGGCGTAGACGACCATCATGATGCTGGGAGGAATGAGAATGCCCAGTGTGCCGGCCGCGCAGATGATACCTGACGTCATGGCCTTGTCGTAGCCCTTTTCTACGAGTGCCGGCGCGGCCAGAAGCCCCATGGCCACCACGGAGGCGCCTATGATACCTGTGGTGGCCGCAAAAACGGTGCAGACCACCACCACGGCCAGGCCGAGGCCGCCCCTGATGCTGCCCAACACGATATAGAGCGACTCAAAGAGCTTTTCGGCCACTTTGGATCGATCCAGCAGCTGGGCCATGAAAATAAATAGGGGAATGGCCACCAGAACGTAGTTGTCCATGATGCCCCAACATTGGTTGGCGTACATGTTGAACAACATGGGAACATTGAAACCGTTGTCGATCAGACCAAAAAGGGTGGCGACCCCTGCCAAGGTGTAGGCCAGGGGATGGCCAAAGGCCACGGCGACCACCAAGGTGCCGAACATGGCCAGGGTGAGAACTTCAGGACTCATGGCACGTCACCTCGACACTGGGTTAGGAAGGGTTTTTCAAAGACGAAATGTTGCGAAGAAGGTTGGAGAGGCCTTGCAGGAGCAAAAGTGTAAAGCTGAAAGCCATGAGAAGCTTAATGGGCCATATGGGCGGCGCCCAGCTCGTGGCATTCTTTTCCAGCATTTGGGTGGACTTGATGGCAAAGGCCCACGTCCAGTACGTCAGCAGGCTCATGACGGGCAGAAAGATGGCCACGTTGGTGACTATAGCAAAGACGGTTGCGGTTTTTTTCTTGATGCGCGCCGTCAGAATGTCCACTTTGACGTGGCCCCCGTGCAGTTCCGTGTAGGCCAGGCCCAGCATGTAGTGAAGCCCGTAGAGAAAGGTGGTCATTTCAAAGCCCCAGATGGTGGGGGCGTTGAAAAGGTAGCGCATAATGACTTCATAGATGACCACCGCACTCAGAGGAAGGATCAACAGAGCGCACAGGCGACCTTGACGGTCGACGAAACCATCCACGAAGGAGCGGAAGGCATTGGCCATATTGAGCATCTCCATATGGAGGTGTCCGCGGCCCGTGAAGGACCGCAGACACCCTGGCATGATCCATGGTTGGCAGAAAACAGTGCCTTATTCGGTCACCCGCCCGGAAATGTAAATGTCATAGGGCCACGGCGCGACACCGCTTCGAGCATCTCGCCACACGGCGTATTCCTCAAGGAAAGCTTCCTGGGAATCCAAGACTTTCTTCACATCGGGGTACTTTTCCTTCAGCGAATCCAAGTATTGTTTGGTGGTCTTGCGGAACTGAATGAGAGCGTCCGTGTCCATGCGGACAAATTCGATGCGTTTCTTAAATTCCTGAATGGCCTTGGCGTTCAAAGCGTTCACCCAGTTGTAGCTCCACAGCTGGGTTTCCATGGCGGCGATCTGCACGATCCACTTGAGGTCTTCCGGCAACTGATCCCAGGCTTTTTTATTGAAAAACACGGCGCACTGGCAGCCCGGCTGATGCACCCCCGGCTGAATGGAATACTTGGTCACTTCGTCAAAGCCCATGGGGTAGTTGATAGCGGGAGAAGAAAATTCGGCGGCATCGATCACGCCGCGTTCCAAGGCCAGATAGACTTCGCCGCCGGGCAGCGGGCTCACCGAAGCCCCCAACATGTTCATAATGTCCATGTACCAGCCGGGAGTGCGCACGCGCAGGCCTTTGAAATCTTCCATTTTGGTGGCGCGCTTGTTGGAAAAAAGGCCCATTTCCTGGCCCACCTGGCCGCAAGGCAGCGCATGGAGCCCGAAACGTCCATAGAGTTCCTGCATCATCTCCAAGCCGCCCTTTTCATAGAGCCAAATGTTGTAGCCTTCCGCGTCGAGGCCGAAAGGCACGGAAGCGAAGGCCACGAAGGCTTCATTTTTGCCCTTCCAGTAACCGGGCCAGTCATGACCCACTTCGGCCGTTCCCTGGGCGACGGCGTCAAAGGTCTGCATGGCCGGAACCAATTCGTCGGCGGAAAACACCTTGATGTCCAAGCGGCCCGCCGAGGCCAACCGCACGCTGTCGGCAAAGTGTTGTGCAATGTCGTAGAACAAAAGGCCCTTGGTCCAGGGCATCACCATTTTCCAGCGAAAGGTCTTGTCGGAGGGTTTAAAAACTATATTTTTGGCGATATCATGGCGTGAATCTTCCGCAAATTTACCCCGCTGCTCCTTGGCGGCCAAGGCCGTACCCAAAGCTAAAAAAATCGCGAGAACACAAACCATCGTCACGGTTGCGCAGCGCTTCATCATTGCCTCTCCTCTGCTGACGTAAGCTGAAAAAATGGATCAGTGAAAACCTGCCATCCCGAGGGGGCTCCATGCCTTTCTATTGAGCATTTCATCACACAAGTCACATCTTGCGGCCGTGCTGAAAGGTTCTCACCCCCTTTCGTCTCCAGTCCACGGTCGACGCGTCCGCTGAGTGCGGCGGAAGGGAGAGCAGGCGCTGCGGGAAAAGGTTTAAAAAGGCCTTCAAGCCTTCATTGGCACTTTTCCCAGAATCTGGAACGGGGACCCACGCCGACGCGCATCATGTGCCACGTGCCACAATCCGGTCGCTGGCTTGACCACACACTTTGCACAGGCCTGGCCACGTGTCAAGAAAAAAATTTCACAAAAATGTTGCATTCATCTGTCGGTGCTGATAAAGTCCAAAAGAACGAAGCGTCAATCGCCACCTTTGTGGTCTTAATGTCATATGGTCTTACCACCTGCCATCGCTACCGCTTCCCCGCGTAGGTGGCTCGGGCTTCGCGGCACGGTCTTGTCCCCCTATGAGGCGAATCTCGCTATGGAGGAACACATCATGGTCTCAACAGGTTTCATCAAGGCTTTGGCGGATGCGGTGGGGAAGGACAATCTTTTAATGGATGAGGCGGATCGGGCGGTTTATGCCTATGATGCCGCGGTTTTGGAGCCTGTGATGCCCGCCGCGGTGGTGCGGCCCGTCACGGCCGAAAGCCTGGGGCGTGTGGTGCGGTTGTGTCATGAAAGCAATGTGCCTTTGACGGTGCGCGGTGCCGGAACCAATTTGAGCGGGGGCACCATTCCCAAAGCGCACGGTGTGGTCGTCCTCACCAACGCCCTGAACCGTATTTTGGAACTCCATGAGGAAGACCTCTACGCCGTGGTGGAACCCGGCGTCATCACAGCCAAATTCGCCGCCGCCGTGGAAGCCCGCGGCCTGTTTTACCCTCCGGATCCCGGAAGTCAGGCCGTGTCCACCCTTGGAGGCAATGTGGCGGAAAATGCCGGAGGGCTTCGCGGCCTCAAATATGGGGTGACGCGGGACTATGTGATGGGTTTGGAATTCTTTGACGTGCACGGGGACGTCATCAAAACGGGAGCCCGCACGGTCAAGTGCGTCACAGGCTATAATCTGGCCTCTCTGCTTGTGGGATCGGAAGGCACTTTGGGGGTCATTTACAAAATTTTTCTTAAACTCATCCCGCAACCCCAGCATCGAAAATCCATGATGGCCGTCTTTGATGCCGTGTCCGGAGCGTCCCAAACGGTGGCGGCCATCATCGCCGAAAAAATTGTTCCAGCCACGTTGGAATTTCTGGATAATTTCACCATTCGGGCCGTCGAGTCTTTTTCCCGGGCCGGGCTTCCCACAGACGCCGCCGCCATGTTGCTCATTGAAGTGGACGGCCATCCGGCTCAGGTGGAGGAAGACGCTGCCAAGCTGGAAACCATTTGTCGCCGGCTTGGAGCGCAGCAGCTTCGCGTGGCTCAGACGGCCGAAGAGCGGGACAAGGTGTGGGAAGCGCGCCGAGCGGCCTTGTCGGCCCTGGCCAAGCTCAAACCTACGGTGGTTTTGGAAGACGCTACGGTGCCGCGGAGCCGCATTCCGGACATGGTGCAGGCCGTGCAAGAGATCGCCGCCAAGTACAACCTGACCATTGGCACCTTTGGCCATGCCGGCGACGGCAATCTGCATCCCACGATTCTCACGGACCGGCGCAACACCGAGGAGTGGCATCGAGTGGAGCGGGCAGTGGAGGAAATCTTTGATCGAGCGCTGGCCATGGGCGGGACCCTGTCGGGCGAGCACGGCATCGGCTTGGCCAAAGCTCCTTTCATGGAAAAGGAAACCACTCGGGCGACTTTGCAATATGCGCGTCGCATCAAGCGGGCCTTGGATCCCAAAAACATTTTGAATCCCGGCAAAGTAATCGGGGAGGCGTGAGATGGCCGGCATCAAGGATCTGGCCCGGCTGGTGCGGGAATTGGAAGACCAAATGGTTGTGTGCATGCGCTGTGGCATGTGCCAGGCTGTCTGTCCGCTGTATGCCGAAACGGGCCGGGAAGTGGACGTGGCGCGCGGCAAGTTGGCGTTGTTGGAGGGGCTTTCCAAGGAGATGTTTCGCGATCCGCGGGGCGTGTCCGAGCGGTTGCATCGCTGCCTTTTGTGCGGATCCTGTGCCGCCAATTGCCCCAGCGGCGTCAAGGTGTTGGACATTTTCTTGAAGGCCCGGGCCATTCTTGCCAGCTACATGGGGCTTTCTCCCGTCAAGAAGCTCATCCTGCGCGGTATGTTGGCCAACCCTGCCTTTTTTGACAAGGTGACTGAATGGGGAGCCAAGTTTCAGGATCTTTTCACCCAGCCGGCCAATGAAATGTTGGGAACCTCGTGCGCTCGGTTCATGTCTCCGCTTCTCGGCGATCGACACATCAAACCGTTCGCAGCTCGCCCCTTTCATGCGGACGTGCCCAACATGGACACCGCACCTGGTTCCTCCGGCATCAAGGCCGCTTTTTTTGTAGGCTGTCTCATCGACAAGATTTTTCCTTCCGTGGCCCAGGCCACGCTGAAGGTGCTTCGCGCCCACGGCGTCGGCATCTATCTTCCAGATAATCAGGCGTGCTGTGGGATTCCAGCCGCCTCCTCGGGGGACATGACCGCCTTCAAAAAGCTTGTGCGCCACAACCTGGAACGATTTCCCTTTGAACGTTTTGATGTGCTGATCACCTCCTGCGCCACCTGCACATTCACCATTCGCAAAGTCTGGCCCGTGCTTTTTTCCGAGGACGGCGCCGACCTCTTGGCACGTGTTCGCGGCCTCAGCGAAAAGACCATGGACATCCATGAATTTCTCATTCGACGTCTGGGGCTGAGCCCGCCGATGGCCACGCCGGATTCCAACGCCGTTGCCGTCACCTATCATGACCCGTGTCACCTCAAGAAATCCCTTGGCGTGTTTCGAGAACCTCGGCAGCTTTTGCAAGCCAACCCACGCATTCGTTTGGTGGAAATGGCCCAGTCCGATTGGTGTTGCGGCCTGGGGGGGAGTTTTAGTCTGGAACACTACGACCTGTCGTCTCAGGTGGGACGCCGAAAGCGGGACATGGTGGTGGCGACGGGAACGCGCGTTTTGGCTACGGCGTGCCCGGCCTGCATGTTACAGTTTTATGACCGATTGAGTCAGGCCGGGGATACCGTGCACGTGCGGCATGTTGTGGAAATTTACGCAGAGAGTCTGAAAACGTGACTGTTCTTCCTGTCAAACCCATCAAACCCAAGCGGGTCGCCGACGAAGTGGCGCAGCAGCTCACTGAGCTCATCTACCGTGGATTTTTGAAGCCCGGAGAAAGGCTGCCGTCGGAGCGGGAGCTGGCGCGGCAGCTGCAAGTGAGCCGCCCCACGGTGCGTGAAGCCATTAATCAGCTCACCGTGATGAATCTGTTGGAACAACGCCACGGGCAAGGCACGTTCGTGCGAAGTCTGGACCCGCTGCATGAAAACCCCATGGCCACGTTCATGGAGGGGCAGGATGTGACCTTGGAACACATTCTGGAGGTGCGCATGGGGTTGGAATGCACGGCGGCGGCTCTGGCGGCCACGCGGGCCGACGACCGGGACATGGAACACCTGCGCACCAGCCTGGAAGCCATGAAGGCGGACATTGCCGCAGGAGGTCTGGGGCATGAGCCGGACATCACCTTTCACATGGCCATCGCCTATGCCTCCCGCAATCCCGTCCAGATCAAAGTGATGCGCAGCCTGTATGATTTTCTTTTTTTCGGGATACGCATGAATTTGCAAAAACTTTACGAAGACCCGGAGAATCTTCCCCGCATCATTGAACAACATACGGCCATATATGAAGCCATTCGGCATCGGGACAGCGAAGAAGCCCTCAATGCCATGAGACGCCATATCGGATTTGTGCTGGATTTCTTTCGATCGCGCCAAGCCCTGTGATGTCATGATGATTCAGAGCCTGAGTATCATCTTCGGATTTCTGGCTTTGGGGGATGTCGTGTGCTATGGGCTGGCCTTGCCCATTCCCGGCAATGTCATCGGCATGATGCTGCTCACCGTGGCGCTGTGTCGAGGATGGGTGGACGTCAAAAAAATCAAGCCGGCCGCAGACCTTTTGGTGCAGAACATGGCTTTTTTCTTTGTCCCGCCGGGTGTGGGGCTCTTGCTTTATCTGGACCTTTTGTCCCGGGAGTGGGTTCCCCTGCTGGTGGCTTATGTGGTGAGTACTCTGGTAGTGCTGGTGGTTGTGGGGTGGGTGACTCAAAAAACGGAGCGTCAATGACGGCGTTTTTTACAAGCAGGGTCTTTTCTGTTTTTGTCACTTTCTTAGCCTTTTATGCCGCGCAGCGTCTCTACCGTCGGTTGCAATATTTTTGGCTCAATCCTGTCCTTCTTTCCATCGTGGGACTCATGGTCTTTTTGACCATCATGGGTATTCCCTACGAAGACTACTTTCAGGGCGGACAGATCATCAGTTTTTTTCTCGGCCCCGCCGTGGTGGCCTTAGGAGTGCCGCTGTATTTGCAGATGGAAGAGATTCGAAAGCGCGGCCGTGCCATTGGAGTCTCCATGGCTGTCGCGGCCGTGGTGGGAGTGCTGAGCGCCGCCGGCACTGCGGCCCTCTTGGGCGCTTCCGCCCCGGTGGTGGCGTCTTTGGCACCCAAGTCGGTGACCACACCTATCGCCATGGGCATTGCGGAAAAGATCGGAGGTATTCCGCCGCTTACGGCGGCCATTGTCATTGCCACGGGAATTCTTGGTGCCGTGATCGGTCCCGGCCTCTTCGCCTGTGCGGCGTGCGCCATCCTGTGGCCTTTGGGCTGGCCATGGGTGCGGCCTCCCCCGGCATCGGAACGGCTCGAGCCATGGAAGAAGGGGAGGTGCAGAGGGCCTCCGGCGGTTTGGCCATCTGTCTCAACGGCGTGGCCACCGCCGTGGTGACACCCGTTCTGATGAAGCTCGTTCTGCTGTGGGTGCGTCCTTAACCCTGCGGGGGAACCCAGAACCAGATGAGATGCGTGAGGAGCATAAAGATGGAAACGGGCGATTATTTCGACTGGACGGAAAAGCTTTTTGAACCTGAGGCCGCCTTTTCCAAACCCGAAGCCCTTAAAGGGGTCCGGGTTTTGGAGCTGTGCACGCGGGTTTTTGGGCCCGTGACCGCCGATCTCTTAGGGGACCTCGGCGCCGAGGTCATCAAAATCGAGCTTCCCGGAGTAGGGGATCTGATGCGCTATGTGGCGCCGCGAGGATTTTTCTACAAGAATATTTCTCCGGCATTCACTCACATGAATCACAACAAGTATCACGTGGCCATTGACATTCGAAAGCCCAAGGGAGCGGAACTTTTAAAACAGCTCGTGGCGCGATCAGATGTGCTGGTGGAAAATTTTCGACCCGGCACTATGGATCGGTGGGGCGTGGGCTATCGGCAGCTTCGAGAGGTGAATCGCCGGCTGATCTATCAGGCCAACAGCGGTTTCGGGCAATGGAGCGCTTACCGGGACCGGCCGTCTTATGACGCCACGTCCCAGGCCATGAGCGGCTTTTCGGCCACCACCGGTTTTCCGGGCCGTCCACCTCTAAAGATCGGCATTTGGATCGGCGATTACACGGGAGCGCTTTTTGCCACCGTAGGCATTCTTGCGGCGCTGTACGCTCGCTCCAAGACGGGGCAAGGCCAAATGATCGACGTTTCCCAAGGGGAAAGCCTCATTCGCATTCAAGACTGGACTTGGCTTTTTTGGAGCCTTCTCGGCAAAGAAAGGCGTCGCGTGGGCAATGTGGATGTGGCCATGGTGCCTTCGGGGGTGTTTCGAGCCAAGGATGGCTTTGTGGCCGTTGCCGCCGTGGACGACGGTTCTTTTCAAGGGCTATGCGAGGCCATGGGGGCGCAGGACCTGAGGGACGACGACGAGGTCGAAAGCTTGCGCGGGCGTCTTAAAGAAGAAAACCAGCAAAAGATTTATGAGAGGTTGTCCCAATGGGTGGCCGAACACACAGTGCGCCAGGTGGAAGACTGGGGCGTCCGGTATGGTTTTTCGGCCCAGCGGGTGGCTTCGGCGCGAGACCATTACGAGGACGAGCATTTGCGGTTTCGAAAAGCGGTCTGGGAATTTGAGGATCCTTTGTACGGACCCGTGGTGGAATACGGACCAGGCCCCAAACTTTCGGAAACTCCTGGGCGCATGCGTTGGATCGCCAAGCCTGTTGGGTTTCATAACGACCACGTCTTTCGCAAGGTTTTGGGCCTGGATCCCGACACTGTCAAAGCCCTCACCGACGAAGGTATTGTAGGCACCTGGGTTGACCGCATCGGCGCCAAGCCTCCGGAAGACTGGGACGGTGAGAGGGGGCGGGTTTTCTGAACACGACTTCCGATACAGGGAAAGGATGCAACATGAACGAAACCACCATAACTTGGTTTGATTGGGCTAAGGCACATTCCGATCCTCGCCATGCGCCGCAGCATCCCGAAGCGCTGGACGACCTTTTGGTTTTGGACCTGAGCTATCTCAGTTTCGGCGGGCTGGTGGCTTCATCCATTTTGGCGGAACTGGGCGCTCAAGTCTTTCGCATCGAACCCCCAGAGGGCGATCCGACCCGAAGCTTCAGTCCCTACGGCCTGATGCATCAGGATACAGGGCTGGCGTATCTCGTGGAAGGCCGTAACAAGCACCACATCACTCTGAATTTGAAAGATGAAGAGGGCCGCGAAATCTTTAAAAAACTGGCAGTCCACGCGGACGTTGTGATCGAAACCTTTGAACCCGGTTTCTTGGATGCTTTGGGGATAGGCTACCGCCAGCTTCGGGACATTCAGCCGCGTCTCATCTATGCGGCGCTGCACACCTACGGGCAGTTCGGGCCCAAAGCGCGCCAGGGCCGCCAGGCATCGGAAATCGCCAACCAGGCCTACTCGGGTTTGATCTACATCAACGGGGAACCTGAGGATGCCGAGCGTTCGCCCCATGGAGTGCCGACCAAAACAGGCAGTTGGTATGGATGGTATGCGGAAGGCCTCTTTGCCGCCTACGGCATCCTGGCCGCTCTTCTATATCGGCAACAATCCGGCAAAGGGCAAATGGTGGATGTTTCCGGAGCCGAATGCATCATGAAGTTTATCGACTACAACATGGGCTGGTACCATATGGGCGGAGGCGTCAAGGAAAGGTTGGGCAATTACGACCCTTCGGTTTTTCCGTACACCTTTATTCAGTGCAAGGACGGCTACACTTTCATGGCCGCCTATAACGAGGAAGCCTTTGCCACCTTGATGGAAATCATTGGCCGTCCGGAACTGACACAGGACCCGCGGTTTTCCACTTTCATGCAAAGGACGAGCTATGAAAGCGAGGAAGCCCTGCAGCGGATCCTCGAGGAATGGAGCCTGCAGTACACGGTGGATGAAGTGATCGATAAGGTCGCGGAGGCGACAGCCAAAAAGGAGGGACGTGCCGCCGCCGTGGTGACGGGAAAAGTCTGCCGTCCGTCTCAAACCTTTGCCGAACAAAATTGGTGGGATCGGGGTGTTTTTCGAAAGATTCAGGACCCCGTTTACGGTGAACTGGCCCTGCAAGGACCGGTGTGGAAAATGACGGGCACCCCTCCGCGCCTCAAATGGGCCTGCCGCCCCGTAGGGGCCGACAATGAAGCTGTCTACGGAAAGCTCTTGGGCCTGGGCCTATCAGATCTCAACCGCCTTCGAGCCCAAGGTACCATCTGAACCGTTCGGGCCTCACGGCGTGCACCTGCCGATGCACGCGTTGGCAAATCACGAGTGCCATGGCGTTTATTGGTGGGATTTGCCATGAAGATAGCTTTCGACCCACTCCACCATGTCCATGAAATTCGCCTTGTTGGGTTCCTCCGGGCTTCCGATGCGGTGATGGATCGGGATGCCTTGTTCCGCGCAGTACTTCTCAAGGGAAGGTTTGGGGCGGCTGGCGATCAGCAGGGCGTTCACTTGAGCACCCCAGGCGAAATGAGGGCCGTCGCCGCCACTGTCTCCCATGATGATGATGCGGCCCGCCGGAATGCCGTATTTTTCGGCGACAGCTGCAGAATTGGTTGCCTTGTCCTGAATTTCCAAAAGGGGCAAGAAAGTTTCAGGGTCGGTGGGGCTTTCGGAGTAAGCGATAAACGGATGGGCTGACAGGGCTGGTATAGAAGGGAGCCATCCCTTGGCCAGGACCCTTTGGTAATAACCTTTCATGCCCGTGGTGTTGAGCATGAAAAGGATGCCGTTGTTATGGCACCAGTGAATGAATTCGGCGGCACCAGGGTAGGTGTTGTAGGAGGCTTCCAGGTAGCTGTCCATCATGGTTTCGGTGACGGAGCCCGGCATCATGGCTTCAATACGCTTGATGGCCTCGCTCAAGTGAATCTGGTTGGAGGTGTACTGCCGAAAAATGGTCGTCAGGGGTTCCTTGAGCTGAGGATAGTTGAAAAAAATACAGTCAAATGGGCCGCTGGGAGCCAAGCATTCACTCCAATCCGATGAAAACAGGGCGCGATAGCCGGAACGTGTCACCATGATGGGTGCCTCCTTTTTCCATTGGGATTCATGGCCACAATGATGAACCTTCGCCGAAAGTCAAGCCCAAGGCCCTCTCGTTATCCAACTTCTGTTCACACCCGAAAGCTTGTCGCAGCATGTCTTGTGGAGAAGCGCCGCAGGTGGCGAGGTGTTACGGCGCCTTGCGGTGCTTTTTCACGATAAAACGAAAACGACACCGAAGAAACATCCCTTAACAGCCTTTCAGAGAACACGGTTGGCCGGATTGCTGGCCGGGTCGTCGTGGCAGGCGAAGTAAGCTTCGGTGCCTTTGCGGCCGGATTGCACCAAGGCGTTTTTTCGAGATTTGGAAGTCTTGAAATCCGTGGTTTTCACCCCTAGCGTGTCGATGTAAATGGTGCGGTGCCAGTCGTCCTTGTCCAAGTGATAGTTAGACTGGGCATTAAGCATGCTCTGCAACGGGTTGAAGCAGTAGGCAAAGAAATCGTCCACGGTTTCCGCGGCGGGCTCGGCCTGATCGTGAAAGACGGGGATTTCCCGAGCCGAATCCAGCCGAAAGCATAGTGTTTCCTTGTTGTAGATGTATGGGCTCACACCGATCCCCTTACGTTTCAAACTGTTCTTGTGCCGGGTGTAGTAGTCCGTGAGCTGTCCGTGGCCGGCCACCGTGGCAGGGTCCAAGGAGCGTAAGCGGTCAAAGATCTTGATGGGGTAGTTGTCCAAGAGGCCGCCATCCACGTCCACGTCCCCTCGAGGGCTGCGCCGCGAGGTAAAAAAGAGGGGAATCGACGTGGAAATGCGAACAGCGTTGGCCACACACATGCGTGGCGTGTGCTCGTGGGAAAAGACATCAGCAAAGTGTGTGGAGATGTTGGTGCCGATGAAGTACATGTCACGAAACCCTTGAGCCGCCTTTTGTTGCTGGACCTGCAGAAAGGTGGCTTCCGAATGGCCTGTCTTTTGAGCGATGATTTCGCCGATCCACTTTCGAAAAGAGTTTCCCTTGTACCAGCCGAATTGGGTAAGAAGACGGTTGATGTCCCGCACGACGCCGAAATCGTCGTCCATGAATTTTCCAAAATCCATGGAACTCACTGCAGCCCAAATTTCCTCTGGGCTGTAGTTCAGGCCCACCATCGCGGCGGTGATGGCCCCCGCGGATGTACCGGCGACACGAAGAATTTGTGGCAAAATATTTTTTTCTTCAAGCACCTGAAGAGCTCCCACATAGGCGATGCTTTTCATGCCGCCGCCTTCAAAGACGAGATTGCGAAAAGAATAAGCCATAGCCGGTCCTCCTTGCCCTGGGGATGGTGATGAAAAAATGCAGGGCACAGCAGCAGAGTCGCCGCGTTACCGAAGATACCGACGTTGCGGGACACGCTTCTCCGCCACTCGTCGTCTGCAACGTCCATATGCAGCTTAAGTGGGTTGAATGAGGCTATATCATCGGCATCGAACCCGTTCAAGCTGATCTTGCCGGCTGCAACCCCACCGATTCGGCCCCTACCGTCGACAGCAAAGGTGGGAATGTGCTACCAGGGCGAGAAACATACGGAACGATGTCGGGACCTGCTTGTGGTGGATTTGAGCCGCCTGAACCTGTGGAGAGGAGTCGTGCATGCGTGAGAAATACAAATTTTTTACCCCCGTTCGCGTGCGTTATGCGGACACCGATGCCCAGGGGCATGTGTTCTTTTCCAACTATCTCGTCTATTTTGACCAGGGCCTTACGGATTATCTCAAGGCCATCGGCTATGGCTATGACGCCATGCTGGACGACGGTTTCGACTTCTTCTACGTGGAAGCCCAGTGCACCTACAAGGGAAGCGCCCGTTTTGATGAGGTGCTGAACGTTCATGCCCGCATCACGCACATCGGCCGAACCAGTTTCACCTTTCAGTTTGCCATTTATAAAGCCGACACGGACCGCTTGATCACGACGGGGCGCATCGTGGCCGTGGCGGTGGAGAAGGGAGGGCGCCAACCAGTGCCTGTTCCGGAAAAACTTCGACGGGCCGTCGAAAGCTACGAAGGGGAGCCTCTTTCTTCATGAGGCAGTGTTTGAGAAAGGGCCGCCCCGTGATGTGCTTGGACGTGTTGCGCCGATCTTGTCCGAAAACCCAGTTCAAAAGGCCTTGTGTGCCGATGGAGCCTGTGCGGCGCCTCCGCTTTTGCAAGGACGGCGCTCCTGCGCGTCCGAAAAGGTGCGGACCGCACGGGCGCGGCTCATGCGTTGGGACATGCGGGCCCGTCCGAACGCTGTCAACGGCGTTCTCGGACACGGTTCCGATGCAGGCCGTTAGAGACGCGTTGTTACCAGTTTAAGGAGTTCTCAGGCATGCTCCTAAAGCAGCGTGTCCGAGAACTCCTTTTCGTCCATTTCCGGTCTAGCAATCTCAGGTAGTTACGAAGCCACAAACGGCCAACATGGGCATTCTCAAACAGGCTCCTAAAGAGGGCTGTCGGCCATGCGGCGGATGGCGTGTTTATAGGCGGCGGCGAGCCTTTCTAGAAAGGGCGCGTCGATGGGGCCCTTCCATGTGGTGAGTTCATAAAATCTTTTGGGAAGGAGCACCTGGTCGGGATCGAAGCCCGAACGGAAGCGCATGCGCCATCGAATAGCCTGCACTTTTTGGCTGAGAGATGCCAGGTTCTGTGCGGCTTCTTCATGGCCCAAAACACGCAGAGCTTCCTGAAGCCGGTCCTCGGGGTAGAGCTTGCGGGCAAAGAGACAAGCCACCATGCACGTAAGTTGCACGCGGCGGCGTTCTTCATCCAGAAGAAAGGCCAAAGCGTGATCCACCGTCTTGTGATCGGCGCTCTGGTCATAGGTGTAACCGGCGCTATCCAGATGGGAATGTCGAAAGCCGCAGGCCTGGCTGACAAAAAATACTTCCCCCGTGGCGTAACCCGCCATTTCTTGGCCGAGCACACAGGCGAAGTCTTTGCCTTCGTAAAGGCTCGCCGCATGAAGGGTTCCTCGGCCCAGCGCTTGATAAAAATCATTGGTGCCGCCCGCCAGGTGGGTCAGAGCCTGCTCATAGGCGTCGGCATCCCCAAAGTGAAGGGCAACCAGGGTTTCCTTTTCGCTGACAAGCCTTTTTTCCAAGGCTTCTGTGGCCCAGGCCAGAGAGACGCCAGCGCTGATGGCATCCAAGCCCAGGCGTTCCATGGATTCCAAAAGCCGCAGCACCTGTGCCGGATCAGTGACCCCGAGCATGGATCCGGCCGCAAAGACGGGTTCGTGGTCGTAGGATACCTGCCGGTACAGATACTCGTGTTCTTCACCAAAACGCTCCCGCAGCAGCCCGATGTGAATGCAGCCGACGGGACATCCCGCACAGGCCGTTTGTCTCAGGAGCAGTTCTTGAGCAAAACGTTCCCCGGAAATGGAGGTGGCATTGGAGTCCTGGGTGGCCTGTAGGTTTCGCCACGGCAAGGCGTGAAGAGCGTTTAAGGGAAGGATGTTTTCCGGTGTGCCCAGGTCGTGGTACTTGCGCATGAGAGGGGATTGGACGGCCTCTTGGTAAATGGCTTGAAAAAGCGCCGCGTAGGCCTTGGAATCCGGCACAGGAACCTTTCGATCCCCGGAGACCAACACGGCTTTGAGGCGCTTTCGGCCCATGGCGGCTCCACATCCCAAACGGCCGAAATGGCGATACGTGTCCACGTTGATAGCGCCAAAAGCCACAAGATTTTCGCCGGCCGGACCGATGCGCACAATGCTTCGATGGCCTCCCTCGCCTCGATGGATTTTTCGCACCCATTTCCCCGTGGCCAGAGTGTCCATTCCCCACAGGTAATGAGCGTCCCAGAGACGGATTTCTCGGGACCCGATGGTCAAAAGGGTCGGTGTGGCCGCCACGCCTGTGATCACCAGGGCATCAAAGCCGGAAAAACGTAGAGCCAGAGCCAATCTCCCTCCGGCATGGCTCTCCGCATACTGATTGTGATAAGGCGATTTAAAACCCAGCACCACCTTGCTCATGAGGGGCAAATAACCGGTCAAGGGACCGATGGCAAAAACCAGGGGTTGTTCGGGGGCATCCCAAGGGGCTTTGAGGTCGCCGTAGGCTTCAAAAAGCGCCGCGGCGAGTCCGCTTCCACCCAAGTGTTCATGGACGCTGCCAAACTCCGTGGGCTTTGAGAGGCCCGTGGTCAGATTGACCAGTAGGACGCGAAAGGAAGATGTCATGAAGGATCCTTATATAATGAGTGCAACAGGCCAATCCGTGGCGTGCTTTGCGAGATTGCCGCTTTTTTCTCTCACCTTTTTTGAAGCGCGTTGCCGATGAGCGAGCGCTTCTCGGCTGAACCCGGCACATCGGCCATTTCCAGGCATGCGTGCGGACAAAACGTGGTGCAGCGGCCGCAATGAATGCACACGATGGGTTCCAAGCTTTCGGGATCCACCCAAACCGCCTGCACCGGGCAGGCTTTGGCGCACGCGCCGCAGCGGATACACAAACCCCGTTGGACCTTTACGCCGCCTCCAGCTCTCTGAGAAAAAGCTTCGGTGGGGCACGCGGCCACGCACGGCGCTGGATCGCACGCCAGACACACCTGCGCGTCAAAACCCGTGCTGAGCCCTCCGGAACTGCGAATGCGAATTCCGGAATGCCGCCACGACAAACACCGGTGCACCAGGCGTGCACAGGCCAGAGCGCAGGAATAGCACCCGATGCAACGCTCCATGCGGGATGCTCGCAAGACCTTCATGACCCATTCCCCTTAGCGTTGAAAAAGCCGCCGAATAGCTTCGCGCTGCTCGGGAGACAGCTCGTTCCACCGTTGAAGGTCGAACTCCACACGGCGCCGTTCTTCCAGCGGAATTTGTTGCCACTGCTGCCAGCGCTGTCGGTACAATTGCTGTTGCTGGGGCGGAAGGCTTCGGTATTCTTCCAGGCGCCGCCGCAACACGTCCTTTTCCTGCGGTGGCAAAGACTGCCATTCCCGGTACTGAGGTGCAGCCTTGGACGGCCCTGAAAACGGAGAAAAAGGGTTTACGCTCTTTTCTCGGTCATCCGGACGTTTAGCATAGAACTTCAAAGCAGATGGAGAAAAGGGGCCAGGGGTAAGATTTTCTAGGAAAAATGCGAGAGTCTTAGATGTCGTGCCCCAGGCCGCATGCGTTGAACTCAGGACCAAGACGCACAGCACAAGAAAAAGCCACCTGCTCCGGCGAACCCCGTGCCATGAAGACGAAGAGCCGTTCCCCCGCAGAGTCTTGAATGCCTTTTTGAGGATGCCTGTTCTTGGTGCTCGTCCGGGACCGCATGTTCCAACGGAGGGATCGCGTCCTCCAAGGCCACACCTATGCGGACGCGCAGGAGCGCGTCCCTTCGATGCCACAGGTTCGCCTGCCGATTCGCCTCGAGGAGATCGGCTCATGCCGGTCCGAGCGTCACCGGAGGGCCCGAAGGCTGTCCCATCACAAGCATGGACGAGAAAATCCTTGTTACAAACACGAAAACTCTCACACAGCATTCTCGAACACTCTCCTCAGGAGCTCGTGTGAGAGCACCTTTAGTGGGAGCGGCGCAAGCTGCGACGCCTCATCGTGCCGTGCGGCGCTCCTACTGTAGTAAAAAGACTCACAATAATGAAACGAAAACGGCCCCGAAAAGCCATTCCGGCAAAGGCTCCTCAATGGGTGAGCGGCCTTAGGCATAGGCTTCTTTTTCCAGCTGCGAGGAAACGGGTGCCGGCGCGTTATCGAGGATTTCCGCCGAGGGAACCTCTTGGTCTTGTTGATCGATGACAGTGACGAGTTTTCGAACGGTATCCAATTCTTTGAGGAACTCGAGGTTTTCCATCACCTCCTGGTCTTGATCCGCCACCACGGTCGGTCCCGACGCCGTGTCGGTATCCGCCATTCTTGAAGGCAGGCCTATCCACGTAAGGCCGCCGACCATCACGACCGCGCTCAAAATAAGCCCTGTAGCCCATGCGGGCTTAAATGCAAAACTGTGCCATAAGGACGGGGCTTTGAACGAGGCGAAGGTTCGGCCGTCATTGTTTAAAGCCCAACGCACTCGGGCTCTCATGCGCAGGGCTTCCGATTCCGGCATGGGTTCCGGTGTGCCGGCGGCTTTAACCCGCTGCATCAACTGTTTAAGGCGACGGCGTTCCGTCGTGCAGGCGTCGCACTGGGCGGCATGAGCACTCCATCGGGAACATTGTTCCTCAGGCAATTCATCAAACACATCAAGGATGAGCGTCTCTTCAAAGTTCTTACAGCCCCTCATGGTGTCGCCCCCCGTGTGTCCTCACCGTAGCCCATGGCCGTCAGCCGATCGCGGATGGTGCGCGTAGCGCGAAACAGATGGGTTTTGACCGTCCCCAAGGCCATGCCCGTCATCTCGGCGATTTCCGCAATGGTCATTTCCTCAAAAACCTTTAACACAAAGACGGTGCGTTGCTTTTCGGAAAGTCCTTCCATGGCTTTGCGCACGTTCCGTTTGAATTCCTTCGTGGAAAGGTCTTCCAGAGGATTTTTAGGCCCTGGACCCTCTGCACCGCCCGGAAGATCAAAGGGCATCTCTTGATTTTCTTGGTTTTCAAGAAGGCGCCACGGAAGGATGAACTGAAGGCGCCTTCTTTTTCTCTTCAAAGCCAGCAGGCTCGCGTTGATGGCAATACGGCGAATCCACGTTCCCAGCGAAGATCGACCTTCAAACTGACCGATCTTTCGAAAAACCTGAATCAGGGCTTCTTGGGTCACGTCCATGGCTTCATCGCGATCGAACCCGCACAGAGGGTAGGCCACGGCGAACACCATGTATTGGTAAGTGGCGATGATCGCATCCATAGCCTCCGCATCTCCCGCCTGGGCTCGAAGGACCAGTTGGATCTCATCCCCTTCGGCCGAGCCGTCACCCTTGTTCGAACGTTCCTTGTCCACTGCTCGAGCGGTCAAAGGCTCATCCGCAGGCAGGTGCAAAGAGTGGGTCACAGAAAAGCCTTCCGTGCGGGGATCATCACGCGGGTGTGAACCGCCTGACCGTGCTGGTTACCAGCGGTCGCCCGTTTCAAAAATCAGGGACCATCCTCCATCCCCGACGTAACCTCCCACATAAGGGCCGCGTGACGCCGGGTAGTATCCGCACACAGGATAGCACGGTTGGTAATAATGGTACACATCTACACGCCGTGGCGGCGGCGGCGCGTACCGATAGAGCTTGTACGGGTAGTAGTGGTGAACCACGGTCTTTTGAGGCGGGCATGGGGCCGGAACATAGATGTAGCTTTTGGCGTATTTCGGCTTGTGCGCTTCAGCTTTGGGCACAACACCCACCGCCACGAACACCCCAACCAGTAAGACCATCATCCAAACTTTGCTTTTCTTCGTCATGGTCGCTCTCCCTCAAGAAGAATCTTTTGCCCCTGCGATGACACCCTTTCTGATGACGCTTCCTTTCAAAGGGTTTACGTTAAACGCGGGACCTCTCCACAACACGCCCACAGACTTGCCCTGAGGCGAAAACTGTGCCAAGGTAGCACGGAAGTCCCTGAAAAGAAGACCTGAAACATGCTCTTGTCCAGAACTTTAGGCCGAAGCAAAAGGACACGTCGATGATGCACGTGCTGGTGGTCGGTGCCGGAGCCATGGGTTGTCTTTTGGGAGCGCGCTTCGCCATGGCAGGAGCGCGCGTTCTCTTGCTGGACGTCGATGTGGAGCACGTGGAGGCTATACGACGCCGTGGGTTGCATCTTTACGAGCTCAATGGAGAAGAAAAACGCGTGTGCATGGACGCTTCCTTTACGCCTGTCCCGTTCAAAGGCGGTGCGGATCTGGTTCTAATCATGGTCAAAAGCTATGCTACAGGGCAGGCGCTGCAGTTGGTGCACCCCGACTCCATCACGACGCATACCCTTGTCCTCACGCTGCAAAACGGCTTGGGAAATGCTGAGACACTGGCTGGGCTTGTGGGGCCGGAAAGGGTCCTTGTGGGGGTCACAGCGCAAGGAGCCACCAAGGAGGGGCCAGGGGTGGTGCGCCACGGCGGGATCGGTCCCACCTCTTTCGGCAGCTTCATTGGAACTCAACCGCCTGGAACTCAAATACTTTTGGACCTCTTTGCCGCATCCGGTCTGGAAGCCACCTATCGGGAAGATATTTACCAGCTCTTGTGGCAGAAACTGTGTGTCAATGTGGGTATCAATGCCATCACGGCTTTATGCCGGCTGGCCAACGGGGAGATTCCCCGCATGCCGCCGGCACGTCGCTTGTGCGAGGCCGCGGTACTCGAAGCGCTCATGGTGGCGCGAGCGGAAGGAGTGAGCCTTTCTGATGACGTTCTGGACCACGTGTTGGCCGTGGCGCAGGCTACGGCCGATAATCGTTCGTCTATGCGCCAAGACGTGGAAGCGCACAGACCTACGGAAATCGACGCCATCAACGGAGCCGTCGTGCGCTGTGCGCAGAAACACGGCTTGACCGCTCCTGTCAACTGGACCCTCACCCAACTGGTCAAAATCAAGGAGTCCACCTATGGCCACAGAACAGAAGCGTGATGAGCAATCTATGAAACCTGCACCCCGAGTCACTGTTCCAGCGGTCATGGGGGCCAAAGGCCGGCGCAAGCTGACCATGCTCACCGCCTATGACTACTGCACGGCTCGGTGGGTGGATCGCGCGGGGGTGGACATGATCCTTGTGGGTGATTCTTTGGCCATGGTCATGCTGGGCCATGAGGACACGCTTTCGGTGACCATGGAGGAGATGCTGCACCATACGCGCGCGGTGGCTCGTGGTACGCAGCGAGCCTTGGTCATCGGAGACATGCCTTTCCTGTCATACCAGGTCAGTGTTGCCCAGGCTGTGGAAAACGCCGGGCGTTTTCTCAAAGAAGGGCGGGCTCAGGCTGTCAAGCTGGAAGGCGGGGCCTCGGTGTTGCAGCAGGTGCGCGCCATTGTGGAAGCAGGTATTCCGGTTCAGGGACATCTGGGCTTGACCCCACAGAGCATCGCGAAACTGGGCGGTTTCAAGGTGCAAGGAAAAGACCAGGAAGCGGTTAACAAACTTTTGGAGGACGCTCTGGCCCTCTCTGAAGCCGGCTGTTTCAGCCTGGTTCTGGAAGCCATTCCGGCATCCGTGGCCCAGCGCATCACGGAAGCAGTGCCCATTCCCACCATCGGGATCGGGGCCGGACGGGCCTGTGACGGCCAAGTTTTGGTGATTCACGATCTGGTGGGCCTTTTCGATCGGTTCGTTCCGCGTTTTGTGAAACAATACGACGCCCTGGGCCAGAGGATCATGGAGGCGGTCATCCGATACCGTGACGAGGTGGAAAAAGGGGTTTTTCCCGGCCCTGAGCACACTTTTGGTGCTATCCCGTCGTGATGGGTGTGACAGCAGAATTTCTTGCTGAATCCGCGGGCTTCTCGACAAAAAAACAAAGGCGGCCATGAGGCCGCCATCGCCCAGTGGAGAGAACGAGCTTCCAAGGCCTCGAAAACCCTTGTGCAGGGCATTATATTGCCTAAGCGGCACGAGGTGCCTATGGAATTGCGGCTGACTGCAGCATGCGCGCCCAATGACATGCCCTTCGGCATTCGGTGCGTCACCTTGAAGACCACCACAACCTGGTGACACCACAGCGCCTCCCTGATAAAGGGCTTTGAACGTGTAATGCTACGGTTTTGGCTGAGGGCTTTGGGGGGATGTCGTAGAATGCCTTGTCAGTTCTTGTCTCCGGATCGAGGTATTGCTTGTTCTTACTTTCAGTGGAGGGTCCCTTGGAAGGCTGTTCGAAAACACTTTCAGTGGGAGCGTTGTAAGCCGCGATGGCTGATCGCGCCTTGCAATGCTCCTACAACTTCAAGCCGAAAGGACGCGGCCAAGCCATTGTGAGACACGCTCCTGGGCGAGCGCGAACGTGCGGACCACCGGTTCCTTCAAATCCAATCGGATGAGCGAACCTCCGGCAATGAAAGGAAGGGCTCTTGGGTGTCCGGCAATGAGGAAACCTCGTTCGAATAGTCCGTTCGTTGAGCCACGCAGGGCGGCGCCAAGGCCACGAGAGAGACGTTGCTGGATATCCTCCTTCGAGCGCACCGTGGTTAAGGAGGTTCTGGTGGTTTTCCGCACTTGACACGCAGCGGGCTTCTTGATAACGAAACTCCGTCCAGGTGCTTTTCGGCTTAAAAGGGAATCCCGTGAAAATCGGGAGCGGGCCCGCCGCTGTGATCGGGAACGAAGGCTGCATTGAAGCCACTGCCTCGCGACTTAGGGTGGGAAGGCGCAGCTTGTAGGATGATCCGAGAGTCAGAAGACCTGCCTGGGCGACGCGCGCGTCCGTGCCCTCGGGCCAGCGGGGCATGACGGCCAAGAGTCCGCTCGGATGAAAAAGGGAGATCCCGGGTTTCTCAGAGACCCGGGTTTTTTTATGCCGCACCATGGGGTCGCGGGCCCCCTCATGGAAACCGACCAAAGCCTGGAAGGCTGTTCGAATCCGCCTCGAAGCGCCACGCGCACCGGCTGCGCTTTTGATCTGCTCTTTTCGGGGTGTTGGACGCCTTCCCAAACCGCGGAGGGGTGAATTCATGACTCCAAGACGTATGCACCACTTGGCAGGATCCCATTGGAGGATGTTCTGCATTCAAGCGGCAAATTTGTCCGGCCCGTTATCTGTGCAGACTAAAGAGCCCGTTTGGGGAGGAAGAAAGCCATCGTGGAGCGAGGTGTTTGGGGCGGTCGCCTTATTCGTGTGCTGGGTTCTAGCCATTCCCGGGCTGGCGGCGGAACAGCCCCTGTGGAGGGCGCACGATGTGGTGGTGACGGCGACTCGAACGGCCGTGCCGCAACAAAGTCTAGGGATTTCTTCCGTCGTCCTCACGGAAGAAGACATTCGCGCGCGCCGGGCTTCCGATGTAGCGGAGCTTCTACGCGATGTGGCCGGATTTCAGCCCGTTCGATATGGGTCTCGGGGATCGCAGACGGTGGTCTTTCCTCGAGGCGGTGAGCCCAACTATACCCTTGTGCTCATCGACGGAGTCAAGGTGAACCTGGGCGGCGGCGATTTTTATTGGGAAAACCTGACCACGGACAATATCGAGCGCATAGAAATCGTTCGTGGGCCGCAAAGCGCCCTTTATGGCTCCGATGCCATTGGCGGCGTCATTCAGATTTTCACCAAGTCAGGCTATGGCCCGGCCTCGGTGGAGCTTTCCACGGCCCATGGTCTTCGATCGGATCGCGGACGTTACATGGGGGAACATAGCGTGCGAGTCTCGGGCGGTACCGACCGTTTCGGGTATTCAGCCGCCTACGGCCGAATCGACGATGGTGGAATACTGCGCATCAATAACGATTATTGGAACAATACCGCCAGCACACGTTTGGACTTCTTTCCCAAGGACAATTGGGAGCTGTCCTTCACGGGCCGACTCACTGATGCCAGGTATGAATATCCTACAGAAAGTTCCGGCGACAGGTACAGTCCTTTGGATCCGGATCAAACCCAAAGGGAGCAGGACGCTGTCATAGGTGTTTCTGCCAAGGTGCAGAGCACGGCGTGGTGGGAAAATGTCGTGAGTGTGGGCTATCATAATAATCGGCGCCGCAATTTGGACCCCTACAACGAGGCGACCGATTATGCCGATTCTTTCGGACGGTATAATGAGGCACGTGCCACCTTGGACTATCACGCCAATCTGACCTGGCAGCCCGCAGCGCGTTTTACCTCGGTTTTGACTGTAGGATATGAACGGGATGAGGAAAGCTACAGGCAAGAGACCTTTTATTTCGATGCCACGAAACTGAGTGCGGATCGCTCCAATAATGCCGTCTATGTTCAGGATCAGGTGACGCTTTTTGAACGCCTGCACGTGGTGGGCGGCTTTCGTGTAGAAGACAACAGCGCCTACGGCACCGAGGTGACGCCTCGAGGAGCGGCAGCTTTGGAGATCAAGGAGACGGGGACGACGCTGCGGATGGCGGCGGCCAAAGGCATCAAGGAACCCACGTTTTATGAAAACTTCGCCAATGATTCCTGGACGTTGGGAAACCCTGACTTGGACCCCGAAAAGGCCACATCTTGGGAGGTGGGGGTTTCGCAGCGCCTGGGAGGGCGGCTGCAGGCCTTCGCCACCTATTTCGAAAATCATTACAAGGACCTCATTGCCTACGTGCCCACACCTTTTCCCGCACCCCCGGAAAGGACGCCGAACTTTTTCAACATTCAAGCGGCGAAAACCCGTGGTGTGGAATGGGGACTGGAAAGTCGCGCTTGGGATAACCTCATGGCCGGGGTCAGTATGACCTTTCTGGACACGGAAGTCACAGACGACGGAGGGATAGATTCCATTGCCTTTCAGGAAGGCAAAAAGCTTTTGCGACGTCCTCAAGTGGGCGCTTCCGGGTGGGTGGACTACCGCTGGAAAAACCTACGGTGCCGCTTCCTCGGCCATTACGTGGGAAGTCGGGATGATGCAGACTACAGGGATTGGATGGCACCCAGGCGGGTCACTTTGGACGACTATTTCATCCTGGATGCCATTCTTTCCTACGCAGTGACGGCGCACGCCCCCTTGAAAGACCTCGAGATTTTCCTCAAGGGAACAAATATTTTGGATACCGACTATGAGCAGGTTTTCGGATATTCCACGCCGGGTGCGGCGTTTATGCTGGGAGCGTCGATGAAATTTTAGAAGCCCCATGAGGCGGGGCTGTTACTGGAGCCTGTTCGCAACAACACCTTCAGTAGGAGCGCCGCAAGTTGCGGTTCCTTCTCGCGCCTTGCGGCGCTCCTCCAGCCTCACGCCGAAATGAAGTGGCCGAACCATGGTCGAACAGGCTCTTGGCAGGCAATTCATTTTCGGACGGGCATGAAGCACCGGAGGGCAAACGGTTACAAGAATCCTTGAGTCGTCGCCTTCGCAGAGACTGCATTTTATGGGTAATGGATGCATCAAGGGGATATTGAGGGGAATTCTTTGGGCCGTGGTTGTAGCGGCTTCTTCAGCACAGGCTCGCGAGGTGGTGGATCTTGTGGGCCGAAGGCTCCGTGTTCCCGATGTTCCCCAAAGGGTGGTGACTTTGGCGCCGAGTCTGACGGAGATGGTTTTTGCCTTAGGATCCGGCCATCGAGTGGTCGGAGTGAGTCAGTACAGCAATTATCCTGCCGAGGTGCAGGCTCTCACGAAAGTCGGGTCTTACGTGCACCCGGATGTGGAAAAAATTGTGGCTTTGAAGCCCGATCTGGTTCTTGCCATCAAGGACGGAAATCCCAGGGAAGTGGTGGAAAAGCTGGAACAAGTCGGCATTCCTGTCTACGCCGTGAACCCTAAGACGCTCCGCCAAGTGATGGAAACCCTTCTCGCCCTTGGGAATGTGCTGCACGCTCAAGAAAGAGCTGAGGCTCTGGTGGCTGACATGGCGCGGCGACTTCAGTCTGTAGACGATGCCATAAAGAATGTCACTTACAGACCGGGGGTTTTTTTTCAAATCGGTGTGTCCCCCATTGTTTCCGTGGGAACGGAGACCTTTGCCCACGAGCTCATTGTTCGAGCGGGGGGACGAAACGTGGCCGAAGGTCCCGATCCGTACCCACGGTTCACTTTGGAACAGGTCATGACACTTAGACCGGACACAATCATTGTCTCATCCATGGAACGCGCGCAGATCTTTGACCAGGTTCGGGAACAGTGGCTTCGGTGGTCGGGGATTCCGGCAGCTGCCGAGCACCGCGTTTATTTGGTGCCGTCCGATCTCTTCGACCGACCTGGTCCTCGATTGGTGGACGGCTTGGAGCTGTTGGTGAGGATGCTGCATCCGGAACTCTCCAATGGTCGTCGATAAAGAGCTTCATGTGGCCAATGACATGCACCGACCGATCACGATGGCCCGCATTCTTGCGGTGACCCTCAGCTGTGTAGCAGGGCTAGCCGTAGCCGTGATTTTTGGTATGGCCGTAGGATCTTCGGGTACGGATTTCGGCGCGCTTTTTCGTTCCCTAAAAGGTCAAGGCGCCGTGGATGCCACCACGTGGACCATCTTTTGGCAATTGCGCTGGCCGAGGGTTTTACTGGCCATGGAAACGGGGGCGGCCTTGGCTTTAGGAGGGCTGGTGTTTCAGGCGTTGTTGCGAAACCCGTTGGCGGAACCTTACATTTTGGGCACATCGGGAGGAGCGGCTGTAGGTGCCATTGTGGGCATTCTGGTGGGCTTGTCCCTCTTTCCCGGCGTGAGCGCGGCGGCCTTTGGATCCAGCGCCCTGTCCGTGACCCTGGTGTTGATTCTGGCTTCCAGTCGCGGTGGGCTTCGCCGGGATGCCTTGATTCTTGCCGGGGTCATGGTCAATGCCTTTTGTGGGGCCCTGATTCTCTTTTTTATTTCCACCACTCAAGATGCACGCCTGCATACCATCCTGTTCTGGCTCATGGGAGATCTCTCCCGAGCTGAGATATCCACAGTTTATCGTCTGGGTGGGGTTCTCGCCGCCTGTTCGACGATTCTCTTGGCCATGGCCCGCTCCATGAATGTGATGTTGATAGGGCGCGATACGGCGGAAACCCTTGGCGTGCCCGTCACATGGACGCGATGGTTTCTTTTTGGGGTGACCACCTTTATGGTCAGTGCGGCGGTCTGCGCCACAGGACTTCTGGGATTTGTCGGGCTGGCGGTGCCTCACGGCTTGCGCATGCTTTTGGGGCCGGATCATCGCGTGCTGGTACCGGCCTGCTTTTTCGGCGGTGGTGGGTACCTGATTATCTGTGATGCTCTGGCCCGCTGGATTCCCAAGCACGGCGAAATGCCCGCCGGCGTGGTCACCGCCTTGATCGGAGCTCCCTTGTTCATTGTGCTCTTGCGCCGAACTCTTCGATGACAACCATGGTCGCTCTCAAGAATGTGTCGTTTTCCTATGGCGCTATTCAAGCGTTAGATGACGTGTCTTTGGCTGTGACCGAGGGGGAATTTTTTATCGTGGCCGGCCCCAACGGATCGGGAAAGAGCACCCTGCTTAAGCTCATGGCGGGGCTGGAACAGCCTCACAGGGGCACCGTGCAGCTCATGGGCCGGTCCCTGGCCAGCTATCGCCGAAGGGAACGCGCCCGCCAGATGGCTTATCTGCCGCAGAGCGTGCCCTTAGATTTTCCTTTTTCGGCCCTTGAGGTGGTTCTGATGGGACGCCATCCGCATCTTGGTCTGCTGCAGATGGAAGGCCCCGACGAAATGGCCAAGGCCTCGGAAGCCATGCGTCGAACCGATGTGGCGCACCTGTGGAACCGCCCCGTAACGGCCTTGAGCGGCGGGGAAAGGCAGCGCGTTTATCTGGCGCAAGCCTTGTGCCAAGAGCCGCGGGTGCTTCTCTTGGACGAACCGACCGCCGCCTTGGATCCCGCCCATCAGGTTCGCCTGATGGACCTTTTGGAAGACTTGCGCCAGGAGCGCCAACTGACTGTGGTTATGGTTTCCCACGACATCAATCTGGCGGCTATGTATGGGGATCGCGTGCTGCTGCTGAAAAACGGGCGCGTCGTCTGCCAAGGGTCCCCGGAGCAGGTTTTTACCTTTCGAACCCTCGAGGAGACGTACGGGTGTGTGGTTTTGGTGGACAAGAGCCCCTTGGGACGCTTTCCGCGAATGACCTTAGTACCAAAGCGGTATCTAAAGCACCGCCCCAAAGGCGAGAATCGGTCCTAAAACAGAAAGGGGTGTGCACATGGAAAATCATCTGAAAATCAATCCTTAAGGAGAACCCACTGTGAAGATTCCGTGCCGGTTGACAAAAACGAGGGTTTCCGTTAAGTGAAGCACCGGCAATGGCGCCTCGAAAGGCGTCTCGAAAAACGATTGAGATGGTTAAGAGAAATAGGCCACGAAGGTCATCGCTTTCCAAGGAAGCGAGGAGACGTGGCCTTTTGATTTTCGGGTGGGCTCTAAGGGGTGAGACCCTCTTTGAACGAAGAGTTTGCAATTATGAAGGAGGAGTCCGACCGTGATGGCTTTTCTCGCCAAAGGCGGCGTGCTGGTGATTCCCATCATGTTGTGCTCTGTGCTGGCTTTGGCCATCTTCCTGGAACGAACCGTGCGTTTTGCCGTGCTTCGCCGACGCGGACGTCGCGTGGCGGATCAAGTGTCGGCCTTGGTGCGCGAAGGGAAAATGAGTGAAGCTTTAGAAGCGGCCCTTAAAAGCCGCTCCCCCATGGGGCGCGTTTTGGCGCAAGGGCTTGAAGTCATCGATGCGGATCGAGAGACCCTGGAAACCGTTCTCGCCCATGGTGTGGAAGAGGAGGTGCGAGATCTGTCGAGGTATTTGCAGGCACTGGCCACCATCGGCAACATTGCTCCGCTTTTGGGCTTGTTGGGCACTGTTCTGGGCATGATCAAGGCCTTTATGGCCATTCAACAACTGGGCGGCAAGGTGGATGCTTCCATTTTGGCCGGCGGTATTTGGGAGGCCATGCTGACCACCGCCTTGGGTTTGTGTGTGGCCCTGCCCGTCATGGTGGCCCATAGCTACTTGACCAGCCTGGTAGACCGCTATGAAGCGCGGCTCCAAGACGGCGTGGTGCGATTTTTCAAGACCAAATCCATGGTGTGTGGAGGCTAGAGAGGTATGCTCGTTCACCGTCGTAAAAGACCACGCTACGGTGTTCAAACGCCGCTTACGTCTCTGATCGATATCGTGTTTCTCTTGTTGATCTATTTTCTGCTCACCACCAATTTTCTCACTGAGGAAGGCATTCGCGTGCAGTTGCCTCAGGCTGTCTCCACGGTTCAACAAGAGGATCAGGAACTCATTGTCACCCTGAGCCCCGAAGGGGATGTGTATCTTGGAGCCAAGGCGCTGTCTTTAGAGGATCTTTTGGTCATCGTGCATCAGCGACTGGAAGCCGACCCCCAAACCGCTGTGGTGCTTAAGGCCGACAGGTCGCTGGTTCTCGATCGAGTGGTTCAGGTGATGGACACCATCAAGGCGGCCGGAGCGGCACGGCTGCGCCTGGCCACGGAGAGGCCGTCGCCATGAAAGATCCTTATGCCCTTTCCCTGCAGATTCATGCTCAAGCGGTGTCGAACGGCGCCGCGTGGAAATCGTCAACGTCATTGGCGGCGGCAGAACGCGTCGAATCCAGGACATGCCGTTCAGGGACAATGGCTCTGGAAGTCCAGGGACTAGCGAAGCGCCCATCTCGTGGGCTTTTCGGAATGTTTCTGGTCTTTTCGGCGCTTCTTCACGGATTGCTCCTTGCCGGAAACCCCCACTGGTTTCGGGAGAAGCCTCTTCAGGTGATTGATTTGGATCTGTTGCCCCTGGCGCCGTCACAACCGCCGTCCAAGGGAGAAGAATTGAAGCCGCTAGAGCCGGCACCTTCGCTGGCCATGCCTGACGTCAAACCCCAGCCAAGGGAGGAACCCAAAGCGCCTGAGCCTTTGCCCGAGCCCAAGCCTGTGCAGCGCGCTGAGGTTCAGGAAAAGGTCAAAAAACCCAAATCGAAGCCGGTGCCGCCTCGAACTATTCCATCCGAAGCGCAGAGTCCTGCACCGGCTGTCAATGAGGCGCCTTTAGCGGGTTCCGCACCCACAGCGTCTTTGGGCCGGCCTGATGCACCACCGGGTCCCGCCGTGACCCCGGGATCGGAGGATGCCGTGAAGCACTTTTTGGCTCAGGTGCGCCAGCGCATTGACCGCTACAAACATTATCCGTACGTTGCCAGGCGTCGCCAGATGGAAGGTCGGGTGACGGTGCGTTTCGTCATTCGCCCGGACGGCACCGTCGAGAATCTGGAGGTGGTCAAGAGATCTTCGTCGAATCTTTTGGATGAAGCAGCCGTCAAAGCCGTCAGAGACGCCTCGCCCTTTCCGGGTTTTCCTCGGGAAATCTTAGGCCGCCCTTTGGCGGTGGAAATCGGGCTGGTTTTTGAACTGATATGAAAAACGCCCATGGCTGCGCGCGCTCGCAACAGGTGTATGACCTCGTATCGAGTTCCCGGACGGCTCAAGCTTCAGGCGGATCGAGGCTGACATGCAGAGATCCTAATGGAAGGTTCTTTAAAGCTCTGGAACGCCAAGAAATTGGAAAGCGAGTCTCTTGAATGTCCACAAAAACAATCTGTGTTATTGATGGTCAAGGCGGTGGCATCGGCGCCGCCGTCATCAAGGCTCTCAAGGCGGCTTTTGGTGAGAGCGTGGAGGTTATTGCTCTGGGAACCAACGCCATTGCCACCTCACAGATGCTCAAAGCCGGAGCCAACCGAGGAGCCACGGGAGAGAGCGCCATTTGCTGGACGCTGGCCATGGCCGACTGCGTCGTCGGTCCCATTGCGGTCACCTGGGCGCACAGCATGCTGGGAGAGGTGACCCCAAAAATCGCGGAAGCCGTAGCGTCATGCCGCGCGTTGAAGGTGCTCATTCCCTTGAGTCAAGAGAAGGTGGAAATCGTGGGGGTGGCCAAGGAGCCCCTGCCTCACCTGGTGCAAGCCGCGGTGGAGGGAAAAATCAAGGAGGTGATTCACGATGTGTGAGGCCAATGCTTATATGATCAAAGACGGACAAGAAGAGCTCATCATGGAATCCGTGGATATCGTGGAGCCGCAAAGCGAGGACACCTGGCGGCTCGTGGGGATTTTTGGCGACCGCAAGACGATTAAGGGACGGATCAAGCTCATGAATTTGGTGGACCACAAAATCCTTTTTGAAGCCTAAGATCTGGAGGACCCGCGTTTTATGGCGCCGCTTGCTGGGAAGGGCGTTTGAAGACCTGGCTTGACATGACAGTGTTGGCATGGCGCCCCTTTTTCTCAGAGACGGCGGTTCGACGCCGATGCGGGACAAGCGCAAAGAGCGTTTTCGCGGTGCGCGGATTCACGCCTCGGTGAGCGAACCGTTACAGAAAGGAAAACAGCAGGTCAGAAGCCTGTGCATTGTGGCGTAAAGGCCCTTTGAAACGACGCCAAGGGCCCGTGGTGAAGGGCTTCTTCGAAGCTGGAACCTTTGATTCGTCGCCTGCCCTGAGGGGCATTGGCGATTCCGTAAGAACATTCCGATACAAAAAAGGGGGCCACGAAGGCTGCCGTAAACCTTAAGAGTGCTCGGTGCCTCGAGTGCCCTTTTTGCGTTTCAGAGCAAACCCTTTGAAGAGTCGGGTGCATGACCCAAGGAATTGCGGAAAACTTTTGGCGCAAGGCAAAAAAGAAGCAAAAGCTTTTCTTGTCGCTGCTCAGCGCTACAGCCGTTTTGGCGGTTGTGGCGGTGAGCTTCGGCACGTATCCCATAAAGCTTGTGCATATGATACAGTCCCTTTTTCGGCTTGTGGACGACACGAGCTCCTTGGTGGTGTGGAATATTCGGCTTCCTCGCATCGCCGCCAGTCTTTCCTGCGGTTCAGGTTTAGCCCTGGCAGGCCTTTTTATTCAGACTCTTTTGAGAAACCCTCTGGGATCTCCATCCACACTGGGGATCAGTCAAGGGGCGGCCTTTGGGGCGTCGTGCGTCATCATTGTGTTTCACGCCAGCCCAATCTGGACGGCCGTGGCAGCCTTTGCGGGGGCTTTGGGAGCCACCATGCTCATTGTCGTTTTGGGAAGGTTTCGAGGTCTGACGCCCGAGGCCGTCATTTTGGCCGGTGTGGCCTTGTCATCGTTGTTCGGCGCGGCAACGGTGTTGCTGCAGGTCCTGAGCGATGAGACCAGGTTGGCCATGGCGGTGGCGTGGAGCTTCGGCGACGTGGGGCGATCCAATTGGGTGCAGATTTCCTGGCTCAGTGTGGCTGTGATCGGCCTGTGGATCTTGGGCTTTGTGTGGCGTTGGCACCTTAATGCTTTGGACATGGGAGAAGAACCAGCCAAGACTCTAGGCATTTCCGTGGAAGCGCTCCGGTGGCAAGGCCTTATCGTCGCCGCTTTGGTGGCGGCTCTAGCCACGGCCTTTCACGGTGTGATTGCTTTTGTGGGTCTCATAGCGCCGCACGCGGCACGGCGCATCATCGGGGCCGACCATCGATTTCTGGTTCCCGTTGCCGCGGTGTTGGGGGCGGCTCTTTTGCTCCTTGCCGACACATGTTCTCGATTGGTCCTAGGGACGGGATCGTTTCCCGTCGGGGTTGTCACCTCCTTTCTTGGTGCCCCCCTGTTTCTCTACCTTTTACTGAAAAAGCGGCCATGATCCTCTCTGTCTTGGACATTGCATTTCGATACAACAGCCATGCCGTCCTGGAAGGGGTCCGTTTTGATGTCCAACCGGGTGAGGTGGTGGCGGTCTGCGGCACCAATGGTGCTGGAAAATCCACTTTGCTGCGATGCCTCAACGGCGTGCTGAAGCCGCAGGTCGGGTCTGTGCTTCTGGCGGGCGAGGACCTACGACTTTTGGGGCTCAAGGGTGTTGCACGATCCGTGGCCTCCGTCCCCCAAAAGGGCTCAGACTCCAGCCTGACCGTCTTTGAAGTGGTTCTCTTGGGCGTTCTTCCGCACCGGCGTTGGGGGCCGACTCGAAAAGACGTTCACGCGGTGGAAGGCATTCTTACGGCCATGGATTTGACCGGCTTGGCTCATCGGCCTTTTTCCACCCTGAGCGGCGGTGAAGCGCAAAAAGTCCTTTTGGCTAAAGCTTTGGCCCAAAAACCGAAGGTTTTGCTGCTGGACGAGCCGACGAATCATCTGGATTTGAAAAACCAAATGGACATGATGCGTTTGGTGTGCCGCATCAGCCGACAAGAATCCCTGGCGGTGGTGGCGGCTATTCACGATCTCAACATGGCCTTGCGGTTTTGTGACCGTCTGCTTTTTTTGAAAAACGGGCGCATCGAAACAGCGGTGCGCCCCAGTGAGGTATCGGCGGAAATCGTTCACCGTATTTACGGCGTCGAGGTGCGCGTGTGCCAGATTGATGACATCCCCGTGGTGGTGCCGAGGTAGTCGAGCGGTTTTTTCAAGGCGTCCATTTCCTAAAACATGGGCAACATGATCGAACATGGCCGCCGAACACAGAAGAAAGGGAGGGGAGGGATAATGAAAGCGTTTGCACGCGTGCTCTTCATGGCCCTGAGCCTGGTGGCATGTAGCTCTTTGGCGTCGGGTTTTTCCGTCACGGACATGGCGGGGCGCACGGTGAATTTTTCCAAGCCTCCTCGTAGAGTCGTCTGTGTGGGTCCAGGGGCGTTGCGTTTAATCGTTTACCTGCAGGCTCAAGACCTGGTGGTGGGTGTTGAAGGCATTGAAAAAACCCGAGCCTCTGGACGACCTTACCGCATGGCGCACCCCGAGCTGGCGCAGCGACCCTTGATCGGCCCGGGTGGTCCTACAAGCATCAACGCCAAACCGGATCTAGAGCCGTTATTGGCTGTAAAACCCGATGTGCTTTTTGTCACTTACATGGACAGGGCGTTGGCCGATGAGGTGAGCCGCCTTGCGGGGATTCCTGTGGTGGTGTTGAGCTACGGGCGGTTTGCTTCTTTTGATGTGGAAATTCTCCAATCGCTGGCCGTGGCGGCGACGGTGCTGGACCGTCAGGAGAGAGCTCGTGAGCTCAGCCGTTTTGTGGAAGAGCTTCGCGACGATCTTTGGCGCCGCACCGGGAATGTGCCCAAACCCCAAAGGCCTCGAGCCTATGTGGGAGGCATCGGCTACAAGGGCGCCTATGGCATCGAAAGCACGGAAATTTATTATGTGCCTTTTCTATGGAACCACGTCACCCATGCGGCCGCTTCCATTCCCAGCCGCCTCGGAAGCCATATCTTTTTGGACAAGGAACAGCTTCTGGCCCTGAACCCGGAGGTCATATTTATCGACGGAGGGGGGTTGCACCTTGTGGAAGAGGATGCTCGAAAGCATTCTGCATTTTATACCCAGTTGAAGGCTGTACAAGAGGAGCGCGTGTACCGATTGTATCCTTTCAACGCCTATGCCACCAACGTGGAATCCGCCTTGGTGGACGCGGTGGCCGTCGGGAAAGTGCTGTATCCGTCAACATTTGCTGATGTGGACCTTCGCGAGGCGGCAGATCGGATTTACACCACCTTTGTGGGGCGATCCGTTTACCCGGAAATGGAACAGCTTTATGGCCCCCTCGCAGGGACTGTCCAGTTGGGAACACAATCCGGGCGGTAAAATTCAGGCCTTCGAAAGCTTTGTTTGGAACGATGTGGACAATGGATTGAATAAAAAGTTTACAGGTCAGAGATACGGAAAACACGGGGCCAAGGAACCCGGCGGTTGTGCTGAAGCGCGCCCATGCAAATAACATTTCACATCGAGGAGGAGGGTTCCATGAACGCGAAACAAATTCAATGGTTTAAGGGTAGTGCGGAGAAAGCTCAAGGAAAGGACGTGGGAAAGCCGCGGAGGGCGCGGCACCTATGGATCGCCGTTCTCGCTGCGTTTATTCTACCCACACCGAGTTTTTCGGCGGAGCCCAGTGGATCTGAGGAAAAGAAAGTCCAAGACATCGTCGTGCAGGCGGAAAAGATTTTAACGCCAACGCGCCAAGCGGATGAGACCGTTTACACCGGAACGGCCGTCACCAGAAAGGGCATCGAGGCGCAGGGACCTCGAGCATCCACCAGCGTTTATGAAACGTTGCGCATTCTTCCCGGCGTCCAGGTGGAAAGCCCGGATCCCTTTGGATTGGCCGCGGAACAGCAGAGCATTCGGGTTCGCGGCGTCCGTGGCTACCTGGGAGCGCTCACGGTGGAAGGCATTCCCAACTACGGTGGCAACCCCATTGGCCCGCGCGATTACATCTACGACATGATGAATGTCGAGTCTTTATCTGTCTACAAGGGTGCGGTGCCCGGCGACATCGGCACGGGCGTGGGATCCCGCGGTGGCGCCCTGTGGTTGCAACCGCGATGGCCGCAAGACGAATTCGGTGTGCGACTGGGCCAGAGTTTCGGCTCCCACAGCTACACGCGCACCGAGACGCGGGTGGATTCCGGAAGACTTGGGCCCACGAGCACCAAGCTAAGCGCTTCCTATTCCTACACGGAGGTGGACAAGTGGAAGGGGCCGGGAAAAGTGGGCCCACGTAACAACGCCAACTTTATGGTGGACCAAGATGTGGGCCAGTGGCTGAATGCCAAATTGTGGATCAATATGAACGACTTGGACCAGAACTTGTATCGGCCTCTCACCTACCAACAAACCCGAAACCTGTCGGATACGTACAACAAAGATTACAACTCTGTCCGTACGGGATCGGCTGCTAAGGACATTTACTATTACGATTATAATAAAGGAAACTATAATAACAGCGATGTGTTTGCTGTTTTGACCATTAAGCCTTGGGAGCATGTACATTTTATCTTGAAACCCTATTATTCTGACGAAGATACGGAAATTTTTCAAGGTACAACGACTCGTGGAGGCATCATTCAAAAAAGATATCGGGATATTGATCGAACAGGCATCATCGGAGAAGTGCGGGGAACCTTGGAGCCTTTTTCCGCAGTTTTGGGCTATCTTTACGAAGAGTCGGACATGCAGATCTCATCGAGCAATTATGGCATCTCCGGAATGAACTTAGTCTACCAAGGAGTAGGAGTCGCCGCCACCACAGGGACGACTTATAATCACAGCCCTTATCTAAAAATTTCGGGCTCGCACGGACCTTTCGACTGGCAAGGGGGGCTGAAGTATTTTCGCTTTGAAGATTCCGACAGCCAGGGCTACACCACGCCGCCCCCCAGGTACGTTCCAGTACCGGCTCCCGATCTCGACCGAAAAGGGCGTACTTACGATATCTGGCTTCCCACGGCGGGTGTTGGATATCGCTTCCGTCCAGATTTTTCCGTATACGCCAGCTACGGCAAAAACTTTATTCGTCCCTATGCCTACATGCCTTTGATCAGTTTATATAGTGCCAACCGATCCACCTTTCGGGCTGCCGGTGTCAGCCTCGATGATCTTTTTCAGGGTTACGACATGGAAAAGTCCGAAAATGTGGACGTGGGATTTCGGTGGAATACGGCCTGGTTTGAGTTGGCTCCCACGGTTTTTTACGCCAAACACAAAGACCTGCTCACCACCGTCTATGACCCGCGAGTTCGTCTAAGTTATCAGCAAAACATCGGCGAAGCCTCAGGTTACGGTCTGGATGTAGAAGCCAATGTTTTTCTCATGAAAAATCTCACCCTGTTCGTCAATCCGTCGTACACTGTGCTCGAATATGATAAAGATATCACCTACCAGAACAAAACCTTTGATGTGGAAGGTGAGCAGGTCGTGGACACGCCGAAAATAATGATGCGAGCCGGCATGCTCTATAAATTCAAAGATCTTGAGCTTATTCCATCGGTGCGTTTTTCAGGAAAGCGCTATGGAGACATTCAACACAACGAAAAGATCGATTCCTACGCCGTTGTGGATTTTGGGGCAAGATACCAACTAACAAATTTTCTGTTCAACAACACTCTGAAAATATCACTTGATATCTATAATCTCTTGAACAAAAGATATGTGTCTTTGATAAATGTATCGGACGACAGCCGAGGCGGCGCAGCCAGCTACTACGCCGGCTCACCGTTTACAGCCATTGTCTCTGCGACGCTGGAGTTTTAGTCCCACGATAAAAAGGCAGGCTTCACGTTAAGGGTGAAGCCCTGCCTAAAGTGAGAGGGATCTGAAATGGCTTCATGGTTGACTTTGACATCGAGGCAGGAGGCGTGGCATCGGTGTGCGGTGTTTCACGGGCATGTGTGTCCTGGGTTGGCTTTGGGCTTTGTTGCGAGCGATTTAGCCATGGCAAAGCTTCTGGCCTCGCGCGCCGAAGATGAAGAATTGGTGGCCGTCGTGGAAAACGATGCCTGTTTTGCGGATGCAGTGCAGGTGCTCACGGGGTGCACTTTTGGCAAAGGCAATTTCATCCATCGAGACTACGGAAAGATTGCCGTCACCCTTTTCAGCCGTCGCGAAAACCGCGGCGTTCGCGTGTCTTTGAAAGCGGATGCCCTTGGCCGGAATGCAGAACATGCGAGGCTTTTGGAAAAGGTCTTAAAGGGTCAAGCGGATGCCGAAGGGACGGCCCGGTTTCATGAGCTTCATCGGCAGCGCACAGAAGACATATTGCAGATGGATCCCGAGGTTCTGTTTCTGGTGACCTCTGTGGAAGGGCCTGTGCCGGAGCGGGCACGTATGGAACCGTCCCAGCCGTGTTCGGCGTGCGGAGAACCGACCATGCCCAGCAAGATGGTGCAAAAGCCCTTGGGGCCGTTATGTCGTTCCTGCGCCGAGAAGGAGTCCTCAGGGATTTGTTGAGGGAGGCAAAATCAGGAAAAAAGTAGCCGTCGATATACCCTCTGGGTCGTTGTGCTTTGGAGCGTCGTGCTTTTGATGATGGACCCGGTCCGCGCCAAGGAAGAGCCAGTGGAGCGAACCGTTCTTGAGGCTGTGCACGTGGTTGCGGCTCCGATCATCGAAGCAAATCCGGTGGATGCCTTTGCGGCGCAGAAAACCCTACTCACCCAGGAGCAGATGGAGGACTTGAACGCCCATGACCTGCAGACGGCCCTGCGTCGAACTCCCGGTGTGACCATTTCCCGATACAACCCTGTCGGATCCTTTGGTGGGGCGACGGGAGGGGCTATATTCATTCGAGGGCTTGGTTCAAGCCGCCCCGGCGCCGAAATCAAGACCTTTTTTGACGGAATTCCCGTTTATATGAGTATTTGGAATCATCCTTTATTAGACCTATTACCCATCGATCCGGCACAGACCGTAGAGGTCTATAAGAGTCCGCAGCGGCACCTTTTCGGGAACGCCTTTGGGGTGGTGAACCTGGTACCCAAGACGGCCCCACAGGAAGGTTTTGAAGCCACCCTGAGGGCCGCCTATGGAAGCTACGGCACTTTGCTGGTTCGAGGAGAAAACGGAGGCAGTGAGGCACCCTGGAGTTACGTGGTGAGCGGAGCGTATCAGCGCTCCGACGGCCACCGCGACAATGCCGACGGAGCCCTCGGAAATCTCTACGGCCGCGTTGGCTGGCACCTCAACCCTCACTGGAAGGTTTATGCCTTAACCTTGTGGAACGACAATTACGCAGACGATCTAGAAGCCAAAGGGGTTTCACCGAATCGGCGCCAAGGACGCTATGAAACGCGTCTTTGGCTCTTTTCCGCGGCTATGACCAACGAATGCGAAAAGGCTTCGGGTTTCTTCAAAATTTACCGAAGCGGTGGCGAGGGGGACTGGTTAGACCAGCCCTCGTCCACAGCCAGAGTTCGCGAAGATTTGTTCAACGATTTTTTGTTTTACGGCTTCAAAGCCCGCGAGCGTTTTGCGTTGTGGCCGGGAGGAGAAATCGTCACAGGGCTGGATTGGGATCGCACCAAAGGGACTACACGGCTAAGTTCACCAATGGGCAGAAAGATGTATGGGACGGGCATGATTTCACCCTGCTTTCGCCATACGTAGCGGTCAGCCACATGTTTGGGAATGCTGAAGGATTTTATCTCACTCCGTCGGTCGGGGTGCGTTTCTACGATCACACCGATTTCGACGCTCAGTGGGGCCCTCATGCGGGCTTGGTTCTAGGGTATCGGGATACAGCCTTGCATGCGGGGTATGCTCGAGGTGTCTTGTATCCCGGGTTGGACGTTGTGGTTTTTTCTCAAAAGGTGATTCCTGCCTTAGGAGACTCATGGAAAGATCTCGATGCCGAAGTGCTGGACCATTTCGAGGTAGGTCTTCAACATCGTTGGAGTCGCTGGCTCTCCTTAGATGTCACGGCTTTTCGGGACCGTAGATCCGATCGCTATGTGGTGGTGCCTCTACCTCCATTTCCGCCCATTTACGACAATGTGGAAGACCACACGTTGAAAAGTCTGGAAGCGACGGCCACGATCTAACCCACGGACCGCTTGGCCATGTTCCTGGGAGGGACTCTGTTGGATGCCGACCCAAAGGATTTGCCCTACACGCCTGAGTGGACCCTGAGCGCCGGCATCAATTGGCGTTTTCTGGACCGCTGGACGCTTAGCCTTGACGGGGAAAGGGTGAGTGCTATGACCGTTCGTGAGCAGGCGCGACGCGCGGGCGCCACCAACACACAAAAAGTGGATGCCTATCTTTTGTTGAACGGCAAGTTGAGCTACCATTTTCCTTAGCCTTATAGGGCAGGGGACGCCACAGTCTACGTGGCCGTAGAAAATATTTTCGATGAAGACTACGAATATCTGCCCGGGTATCCCATGCCCGGGACCAGTGTGATGGTGGGCGCAAAGTTCGCGTTTTGAAAAGAGATCGAATATCCAAGAACTGGGGGCGTCAAGGATGCACAATGACGGGCAGTAAAGAATTCTTCGAGTTACGAGCCGCTCGTTGGGAACAAACCTGTTACCCGCCCGAGGTGCGTGCACGCCTTGAGGCGTTTCTTCCGCAATTTGATGTCGCCCCTGGGGAATGGGTGTTGGATGTGGGAACGGGCCCAGGGGTTTTAATTCCCTATGTGCGCCGTCTCCTGGGTCCTGCGGGCCGCATTCTCGCCTTTGATCTGGCTCAAGCCATGACTGTGGAGGCGGCCAAAAAATGCGCCGCACCGTGGGGAATGGCGTTGCAAGCGGACGTGCATGCCATTCCCTTTCGTAGCGGCGCCTTTGACCGCGTGCTGTGTTTTGCGGCCTTTCCCCACTTCAAAGATCCTCCTCAAGCTCTACGCGAGATGGCTCGGGTTCTTAAGCCCAAGGGAAAGCTCGTTATCGCTCATTTGCTGGGCCGCGAAGAGCTTGCTCGGCATCACGCCACTCATCAGGAGGTGCGCCGGGATGTCTTGCCCGATGCACAGACCATGACCTTCCTGATCACAGCGGCCGGCTTTCATGTGCAGACCCTGGTCGACGAACCCGGTCGCTACCTTCTCAAGGCTGTCCGTCGTTGAGTCATTCCATGGCTGTGGGGAATCTTTGCAAAAGGACACCTTCGGTGTATGGAGCAATCGATGAACCGAGTGGGCTGAGGCGCTTACAGGATGGCCGGGGCCTAAGGAGCCCTCACCGCGGGGGGCGTTTCTCGACCAAGGGCCGATTAGAAAAGATCCGTGGATGATCTAAAAAGGGCCACCGCCCGAGGCAACAGAGCGTGCTCCATGGGCCGGCGTGAAAGAGGGGCCAACTGTTCTTGGAACAGCCTCACTGGGCGACGTTCGGCTTTTGCACAAGCAAGGTTTCGCTGAAAAAGGGTGTGATGTGATCGAGATCGTGGACTTAAAAAAAAACTACAAGAGCGTGCAAGCCCTTAAGGGCATTCGCCTTCGCGTGGCATCCGGCGAACTTTTCGCTTACCTGGGGCCCAACGGAGCGGGCAAGACGACCACCATTCGCATCTTGACGGGACTGACAAGGCCTAGTGGCGGTCAAGCTTATATCGGGGGGTACGATGTAGCCAAGGAACCCATGAAAGCCAAGCGGCATCAGGGTTTGGTGCCGCAACATGTGAATTTGGACGCCGAGCTGACCGTGGAAGAAAACCTTGTGATTCATGGGCGGCTGCACGGCATGAGCCGGGATGATATTCGGCGGCGCATTGAAGAATTGTTGGACTATGTGGCATTGAAGGAAAAGCGTGACAGTCTGGTTAAACGGCTCTCCGGCGGCATGAAGCGGCGTCTCATGATTGCCCGGGCTTTGTTACATCACCCGGTTGTGTTGTTTCTCGATGAGCCCACTGTGGGATTGGATCCTGCCATTCGGCGCCGTATCTGGACCCTTATCAAAAAGATTCAACAAGACGGCGTCACCATTTTTCTTACCACGCACTACATTGAAGAAGCAGAATTTTTAGCCGACCGCGTCGCCTTCATCGATGAAGGATCTATCGTGGCGTTGGACACGCCGCGGCACCTGATGGAGAGCCTGGGCCAGTGGGCCATTGACTCCTACCGTGACAACGCCATGGTGACGCAATATTTTGCCGATCGAGAATCGGCCCGTCGATATGGCGAAGAACATAAGAACGGGTATACGCTTCGCCGGGTGAACCTTGAAGATGCTTTCTTGGCCTATACAGGGAAAAAAGTCTCATGAGTCATGCGTGGCAGGCGGTTTTTTTTCGAGAAATGCTCATCCTTCGCCGGCGTTTTTTTCGTCAAATCTTTTCCTGGTCCGTGGCCCCGCTTCTGTATTTAATTGCCTTCGGCTACGGCATGGGTCGGCACGTCAGCGTGCAAGGGGTGAGTTATGTGGAGTTCCTCATTCCGGGTCTTTTGGCCATGACCAGCATGACGCAAGCCTTTGCCATCGGCAGCGAAATCAATATTGCTCGGTTTTATTGGCATATCTTTGAAGAGTTTCAAGCCGCGCCCATGAGTCATTTGGACTATGTATTGGGGGAAGTCCTGGCTGGATTGTGCCGGGCTGTCCTTGCCGGGCTGGTCATTATCGGTCTTGGAGCCCTTTTCGGTGTTTTTCTTTCGTATAACCTGTACTTTTGGATTGCCTTTGTGCTCAATAGCCTGGTCTTTTCGGCGCTGGCCGTGGCTTTGGCCATGCTGGTGCAGTCCCATGCCGATCAGGCCTTTATGAACAACTTCATCATCACGCCCATGGCCTTTCTTGGCGGCACTTTTTTCCCTTTGGCCCACCTGCCCGAGTGGGCCCAAAAAGTGTTGCAGTTCCTGCCCATCACGCACGCCGCTTCCGCTATGCGGGAAGCCGCCTTTGGCAAGACACCCACTCTTTCCCCCTATGGGATCTTAGCTGGGCTGGGTATAGCGGCCTTTGTGGGCGCCGTGCTGACCGTGGACCGGGCCAAGGATTGAGGTTCTCTTTGAAAACTGATGGCAATGACCTGACAAAGAATTGTGATTGGGATCGCGACCAATTGCCGCATAATGGACCTATAGTTGGCTCTCAAGGCTAAAAGCGTGGGGGAAAGATTTGGGGTAAGCCAGTCTGGCCTCTCTGCGGTCGCCGCTCACGTGAAAAATTCAAAGGCCTCCTTCGGGCGGCGCTCCGCCCTTCTTTTCGCTGGATTTTGGAGCCGTTCCGAAAGGGCCGACCATAACAGTCCGTTTTCAGCGAAATCTTTGGGATACCTAGGACTTTTAGGAATTTGACGAACCATTGTGACGACGGTGCCGCTCGCTCCAAAAGGCCTGCGCGTATTGGTCTGAAAGAACGCGCCGATCGCCGACGCGCACGGTCATGCCGGTGGAGTCCAGATAATCCAGAATGCTAATGCCACGGGTTCGCCCAAAACCAAACAGTTCCGAACAGTCCGCAACCGTCACTGCCCCGTCACGAAAAATTTTCTCTCGAACCTTTTCTTTGACCTCTTCAAGGGCCTTGCGGGTCATATAGCGCCCATCACGAAGACGGACCAAGATTTTCTGCGCTGTCAGATAATCGACGAGTTTTTGAACCTCCGGCCTAGGGTATCGCTCACCATGCTCGTCGCAAAAAGTGCCCACGGCAAAAGTGCGCCAACCCAATTTGTTGGCGTAATCCAGAATTCTCTGCACCATTTCCTGTTGCCGTCGGGGAAGAGCTGTAACACGGTCGGGAAGCCGGTAAGAGCCCTCCGTCCGTGCGACCATACCGCTTTCGACCAACGCGTCCAGAACATGGGCGCAGACGGTATCGTCCAGGTGCGCATCGACGCGATACCGAATTTCCTGGGCGGTCACGGCGGTCTTCAACGGGTTTTCGGACAAGATTGCCGACAGGGCCTGAAAAACTTCCCGAATTAGGTGGTTGTAGGCGGCTTTTGGAATGTAAAAATCCTGGCCCATGGACACGTAACGATCCTGCCTGCGGGCTTGATCCAGGTGTTCGGCAATGCGTCGGCTCGCAAAACCCGTGGCGCGGGTCATGTCCTGAAGCGTCAGGGCGCGGTTGCCGCTGCGTTGGAAAAGCATATCCAAGGCGCCGGAGACGTCTTCTCGAATGAGGCATTCGAGAAAAGGCACGATCTTGGGTGCTTTGCGTTCCCTGAATTTTTGGCCGGAAATTTCCAAAACGGTTCCGCCTCCCAGCACGGCTTCCAAATCCAAAGAACACATCACGAAGGGATCGCGGGCCAGTGCCGTGACCGGTCTTTCCATTCGAAATTGCACTAGACCGCTCTCTCCAGGGTTGAGGGACTCGCGGTCCATTAGAACGACGAGGGCGTTGTGACATCCCGTTCCCAGATGCATCTTAACCCGCGTGCGGTTGATCAAAGGTTTGACAGCATGTCGGGAAATTTCCAGCTGCGCATTGAGATATAAGGCTGGGGAAGCGTAACCGGGGCTGCTCAAGGCCATACCATGATCGACGGCCTCCAAAGGGACTCCGCGCAGGTTGATTCCGGCCCGCATGCCCGGTTCAACCCTTGGCACCCTTTCGTGGTGCACTTCCAGAAAACGCGCCGTTGTTGTGGTGCGGGTCGGATGGATTTCCACCGGGTCACCTTCGGCTAGTGTGCCGGAAAGAACCGTGCCGGAGACAATGGTGCCGAAGCCCGCCGCCTGGATCACTCGATCGATCCAGAGCCGAAAGACGGGATGGACACAATCCACGGTGACCGCGTCCGCCACCTGCTGCAATTCCATAAGGACGTGGTCAAGACCACGGCGGTTTAGCGCAGAAAAGGGCACCACGGAACAGCCCTCGAGAAACGCGCCCTGCACTAGATCGCGCACTTCCATTTCGGCCAGTTCCAGGGTCTCCTCATCCACCAAATCCGCCTTGCTGAGGACCACCATTCCGGTTTTGGCCCCCATGAACCGGAGGATTTCCAGATGATCTAAGGTCTGAGGCATGATACCGTCATCGGCGGCGACCACGAGAATCGCTGCCGCCACACTGCTCAGACCTCGAATGGTATTCTTTCGAAAATCTTTGTGGCCTGGAACGTCCATCAAGGCCAGACGTCGGCCGCTGGGCAGCACAAGAGGCGCGACGCCGGGTTCAATGGTCAGGCCCCGGCGTTTTTCCTCTTGCAGTCGATCCGTATCCCACCCCGTCAGGGCTCTGACCAGGGAGGTTTTGCCGTGATCCACATGGCCGGCGATGCCGATGGTGCACGTCGAAAGCATAGGCCTCCTCGATGTCTTAAAGCGTAAACGCTCTCTATGCCATGGCTCGAAGATGACGCAGAGCTTGGCCAATGGCTTTGCGAACCACGACGGCGCGCTCCATGCCTTGGCTCCTTCGGTATTCCTCATAACCGGGATGTTTCGGGCAGGGAGCAGGAATTTCCAAAAGAGCTTTGGTCTCATAAATGAATGGATCACAGGCCAAATCCACCAGCGGCTTTTCCATGCGTAGCGACCTTTGCACCCAGGCCAAGCGGGCCATGATTTCACATTGTGCTTGATTCATGAGGTAAAAATACCCGTTAAAAAGGCGACACAGGGTTTCCAGATCTAGAGACTGGCCGTCGTCAGCGTGTCCGAGTTCCTGACACACCATGATCAGGTCGAAGAGCGCTCTTTGCGCGTCCGTATGCTCGGAGGCGAAGCGAAGCAGTACGGAATGGCTAAGATCTTTCCACCGGGTTTTTTCATTCCAAAGAGGGTGCTGCGAAAAATAGCGACGCCACAACCGAAAAGCTGCATGGGCCAGCTTCCGTCTTCTCCAACAGTCAAGGAAGACCACATGATTCACGATGCTCAGCCTGTTGTCAAAGGCTGCTGTTTCGAGCATGTCGCCGAGGTTTTGGCAGCACGACAACTTTCAACCCCATACGATGGCCGTCATGAAGCGGCAGGCCGTGTGGCAAAAAGCCTGACCGTTTCTCAGTCCTTGGAATAGATGGGGCCTAGGGCGCGAAGGCGTTCCGTAATATCGCGGCAGCATTGAGCAAACTGTGGTCCCATGGACGCCGAATTGTAGACGATGCCAACCCTTTCGGGTTCCACGCCGAGCGCTTCAATGAGCTTTTGGACTCGAGCGACGCGTTTGGCGGCCTTGAGATTGCCAGATATATAGTGACATTCTCCAGGAAGACAGCCGGAGACGTAGACGCCGTCGGCTCCTTGCTCTAGAGGCTTGAGCAGATGCAAGACATCCACGCGCCCTGTGCACGGCACCTGAACGATGCGCACGTTCGTAGGGTAAGGAAGCCTCATGGCCCCCCGCCAGATCCGCCGCGGCATAAGAACACCACTGGCAGCAATAAAGGATGATCGTCGGTTCAAAGGTATCGGCAACGGGCGAGGCCAAGCGGATCGCTGTCTCGGTCATAGAGGTCATCCATAAGGGTAATTTTTTCTACTCAACTTGCTTTCTAGGTGGAACTTTTCCATGTGTCAAATAGGTATTTCCGATAAACTGCCGCCTTGGGGTTTGGTTTGTCACGTAAAGCCGATTTCGATTCTTGCCAGAGCGGGCTGTGCTGGCGTAAGGTGGCGGTGCGCGGGCCCGGGAGCGTGTGCTCGAATGCCAATTCGAGCCACATGTGGTCTTGTCACTCATGGAAAATGCGAGGTCGTGAAGGGGCAAGCGAGTTTTCAGACAGGCACCTACGCAACCTACAGGGCCAGCAAGGCGTGAGCATTGTGAAATCCGAGTGGAAAAGCCCATGGCCATGATCCTTTTTCGCGGCGTGAACAAATGGTTCGGCCCGCTGCATGTCTTAAAGGACATCGATTTCACGGTGGAGTCGGGAGAAGTGGTGGTGGTGTGCGGTCCGAGCGGGTCGGGCAAGAGCACCATGATTCGGTGTATCAACAAGTTGGAGCCTATTCAAAAGGGAACCATTGTGGTGGACGGCATGGATCTGAACGATCCCAAGACGGACATCACCAAGTTGCGGGCTGAAATCGGGTTTGTTTTTCAACAGTTTAATCTTTATCCGCACATGACCGCTCTGGAAAACATCATTTTGGCGCCCATGAAGGTGCGCAAGATGCCCAGAAAAGACGCGGAGGCCTTGGCCTTGGAAATTCTGGACAAGGTCGGGATTCGTGAAAAAGCCGATGATTATCCGGCGCAGCTTTCGGGGGGGCAGCAGCAGCGCGTGGCCATCGCTCGAGGGTTGGCCATGCGGCCGAAGATCATGTTGTTTGATGAACCGACGTCGGCGCTGGATCCGGAGATGATCAATGAAGTGCTGGACGTAATGAAGAAGCTGGCTAAGGAAGGCATGACCATGGTGGTGGTGACCCACGAGATGGGTTTTGCCCGGGAAGTAGCTCACCGAGTAGTGTTCATGGATGAGGGGCGTTTGATTGAAAGTGCTCCCCCACAGCAATTCTTTTCCAACCCGCAAAATGAGCGGACGCGGTTGTTCTTGAGCAAGATTCTGACCCATTGAATGGGGCGGCTTTGGGGCAAGGAAGAGCCAAGGGTGAAGGGCGTGCGTAGGCACAATGTGAATTCTTGGGGGGAGGGTTTCATGGAAATTACCATTCAAGCTGTGGCGCCGGACCAGAGAAAAGCTCGGCCGGCGGATGCGGGACTGGTTTTCGGCAAGATCTTCACCGACCATATGTTTTTAATGGATTATAAGGCGCCGGAGGGATGGTCCAACGCGCGCATTGTTCCTTACGGGCCGTTGCCCTTGGATCCCGCAGCCATGGTGCTTCATTACGGCCAAGGCATTTTTGAGGGACTCAAGGCCTACCGATGTGCCGACGGGCGCATTCATCTTTTTCGCCCTCTGGAAAACATGAAGCGTTTTAATAGGTCGGCGCAGCGCCTGTGCATGCCTGAAGTGGACGTGCATTTTCATCTGCAGGCCATTGAAACCCTGGTTCGCCTGGACGCAGACTGGGTGCCTCGCAGCAAGGGGGCTTCGCTCTACATTCGCCCGACCATGATCGCTTCCGAACCGCATTTAGGCGTGCGCCCGGCCACGGAATACCTTCATTATGTGATCACGGGTCCTGTGGGGGCGTACTATCCGGAAGGGTTCAACTCTGTGAAAATTTACGTCACGGACGAGTATGTCCGAGCGGTGCGGGGTGGTGTGGGAGAGGCCAAGACCATGGCCAATTATGCGGCAAGCCTTCGAGCCCAGGAGGTGGCCAAGAAGAAGGGTTACACTCAGGTTCTGTGGCTGGACGCCGTGGAACGTCGCTATGTGGAAGAAGTGGGCACCATGAATATTTTTTTCTTGATAAAAGGCGAGCTGGTGACACCGCCTTTGAGCGGGTCCATTCTTCCCGGCGTCACGAGGGACTCGGTCATTCACCTGGCACAACATTGGGGCCTTACGGTCCACGAGCGACCCATCACCATTGATGAAGTCCTGGATGCCATGGCGACGGGAACCATGAAAGAAATCTTCGGCACAGGCACGGCGGCGGTCATTTCGCCCGTGGGCCAAGTCTGTTACAAGGACAAGACCTACAAAGTGGGTGACGGCGGCGTAGGCGAATGGTCTCAACGTTTTTACGACGAGATCACGGGGATTCAATACGGTGAAAAAGAAGATCCCTTTGGTTGGGTCCATCACGTCGCCTTGTAGGCGCGTGAGTTGGCAAAAAAACGGGGAATGTCTGGGTGCGCCATTCCTCATACCGTATGGCGCACAAAAGCGTGTTCGAGAAAGGCTCCAAGGGTTTATGCGCTCGGATCGAGGATTTCGCGCCCATGCTTTCGGAGGGACGGCCATCCGGCCGTTCGGGAGTTTATGGACCCTTAGAGCGGCCCTTCCGTCGAGTGTGCCGTCCAGTCCGAACGCCGAGATCCGATAATCAAAGTGCGAGAATGTCGTCCCTGCGGTGCAACCTGTGTTCCGGCACCGGTGTCCAAAAACGGCATTCTCGGACAGGCTTTCAGCCCTTGGAGCAAGAGCCGGTCCAAGGTTCCGCGGCGCTTCTGTCGGGAAAATGTCACAAGGGATTTGGCGGAAGGGGGGTTGAATTCCGTTCAGGACGTCGTTAGACTAAGCATAGGTAGGCAGACGGTATGTCGCCTTCTCCTAACCCCTCCTTGGCCTGCCCGGCTACCCCCTCCGGCCGGGCAGGTTCTTTTTTGAGGCCCTATTACAACTTCACCTGTTCCACGGAAAGAATCATCGGACTGGCGCGAAGGGCTTTCAGGGCGTCTTCGGGCGCTTCGGTATCCAGGCGAATGATGGCCACGGCCTTGTCCCTTTCCGGCGTGCGGCTCAAGTGCATGTTGGCGATGTTGACCTGAAAGGCGCCCAGCGTGGTTCCAATGAAGCCGATGACACCCGGAGTGTCCTTGTTTTGAACGATGAGGTTGATGCCTTCCGGTTCAGCTTCCAGCCGATAGGTGTTGAAACGAATGAGACGGATTTCGTTACCGGGAAAAACGGCCCCGGTGGCTGATTTTTTTTGGCCCCTGCTTTCCACGGTGACACGAATAAGGCCCATGTAGCCTCGAGCTTCGGAAGTGCGGGTGGCCGTGAGCCGGATTTTGCGCTCCTGCAACAGCATGGGGGCGTTCACCAGGTTGACCTTTTCGGCCAAAATGGGATCCAAAAGCCCCTTGGCAATGCTCTGCGTGAGAGGATCCAGAGGCAGCTCCTGCAGCTCCGGGCCGCTGTATTCGATGTCCACACGTTCGATAGGGGTGCTCAGTTGGCCATGCAAGTGCCCGAGCCGTTCGGCCAGAATCATATAGGGGCGAATGCGGTCGTATTCCCGGGCGCTGATGGAAGGAAAATTCACGGCATTGCGAGTGATGCCCCGCTTAAGATAATCCAAAATCTGCACCGCGATGGCTCGAGAGACGTTTTCTTGGGCTTGGTAACTGGACGCTCCCAGGTGCGGCGTAAAAATGACGTTGGGTAACGTCAAGAGCGGGCTTCCTTCGGGAGGCTCCTTGGCGAAGACGTCCAAGGCCGCTCCGGCCACATGCCCTGCCACGAGGGCTTCGTACAGGGCCTCTTCGTCGATGAGACCGCCTCGCGCGCAATTAATGATGCGCACACCCTTTTTCATCTTGCTCAGCGTGTCCCGATTAATCAGGTTTCGCGTTTCGGGCGTAAGGGGCGTATGAAGGGTGATGAAGTCTGCGCGGGGCCACATCTCGTCCAGTTCCACCCACTCGGTTCCCAAAATGGCCGCCGTTTCCGGTGTGATGTGCGGGTCGTGGGCCAAGACGTTCATTTTGAATCCCAAGGCCCGATCGGCCACGATGGTGCCGATTTTTCCCAGGCCCACAATGCCTAAGGTCTGTTGATAGAGTTCGGTGCCCATGAAACGTTTCTTGTCCCATCGGCCTTCCCGCATGGACTGCGTTGCCTGGGGCACGTGGCGGGCCAGGGCCAGCATGAGGGCCATGGTGTGTTCCGCCGCCGCCATGGCGTTGGCTCCGGGAGTGTTCATCACCAGGATGCCTCGAGCGCTGGCTGCCGAAACATGAATGTTGTCCACTCCGGTGCCGGCTCGGCCAATGACCCTGAGACGCGGAGCGTTTTCCAGGAAGTCTTCCGTGACTTTGGTGCGGCTGCGCACCACCATGGCCGCGCATTCCGGCAGAAGCTCTCGAATGAGCCCAACACTGGGCTGATCCGGCGCCAGCACTTCCACATCCGGATCGGCACGCAAAATGTCCAAACCCTGAGCATGCAGTCCGTCACAGATAAGGATCTTCATGGTCTTGCTCCCGTGGGTCAGCCCAGATAGGCCTTTTTGATTTCGGGGTTTTGAGCCAGCTTCTGGGCCGGGCCTTCCATAACGATGCGCCCTGTTTCCATGACGTACGCTCGGTGAGCGTAGCGCAGAGCCAAGTGTGCGTTTTGCTCCACCACGAGAATGGTGGTGCCTGTTTCGTTGAGTTCCTTGAGGACGCGAAACAGTTCCTGCATGAGCAGCGGCGAGAGCCCCATGGACGGTTCATCCAGAAGAATCCAACGCACGCCCGACATAAAGGCGCGGCCCATGGCCAGCATCTGCTGTTCCCCGCCGCTCAGTGTGCCCGCCCTTTGGTTTTTCCGGTCGGCCAGTCTGGGAAAAAGGGCGAACACTCGATCCATATCCTTGGCGATGGCCGCTGTGTCTTTGCTGGCGTAAGTGGCGATGCGAAGGTTTTCCATCACGGTCAAGTTGCCGAAGATGTGACGCCCTTCTGGCACCAGGCCGATTCCGTGTTTAGCCACCACCTCATGGGGCGGCACATGGAGCAGATCAATGCCGCGAAAACGCAGACTCCCTTTCGTGACCACGGGCCCTTCTGGAGGCGGAAGGCGCATGATGCCGCATAGGGTGGTCGTCTTGCCGGCGCCGTTGGCACCGAGCAAGGCCACCATTTCCCCTTCACGCACGGTGAAGGAGATGCCGTGCAGGGCCTCGATGTTGCCGTACCGCACGTGCAGATTGGTCACTTCAAGCATGGCTCAGTTCTTCACTCCCCAGGTAAGCCTGAATGACGCGAGGGTTGCGCTGAACGTCCTCAGGCGCTCCATCGGCGATGGTTGCCCCAAAATCCAGGACCTGTACGCGTTCGCAGACGCTCATGACCACCCGCATGTGGTGTTCGATGAGCCAAATGGTCAGTTGAAAGGACTGGCGAATCCAACGAATGGTTTCCACCAACTGATCGATTTCGCCGGGGTTCATGCCAGCGGCTGGTTCATCCAGCAGCAGGAGTTTGGGCTGGCTGGCCAGGGTGCGGCCGATCTCGAGGCGCCGTTGCATGCCGTAGGGGAGATTGCTCGGCAGTTCCTGAGCGTAATGGCGCAGGCCCATGATTTCCAGAAGTTCTTCGGCAGTGCGCCGCACGGAACGTTCTTGACGGATGTAGCGCCCGGTGTGCAGCACGAGGTCCAGCAGCCTATAGCCTAGGCGGAAATGTTGGGCGATACACAGGTTGTCAAAAACGGTGAGGGTGTTCCAAAGGCGAATGTTTTGAAAAGTGCGGGCGATTCCCATGGCGGTGACGGCGTGCGGCCTCAACCCCGTAATGTCCTTGTTTTGAAACAGTATCTGTCCCTCCGTCGGCTTGTAGAATCCGCATACCAAGTTGAACACGGTGGTCTTTCCGGCTCCATTAGGGCCGATCAGCCCCAAGAGCTCTCCGCCCTGCAAGCTGAGGTTGAAATTGGCCACAGCTCGAAGCCCGCCGAAGTCGTGGGTGAGTTTTCGAATGTCTAGGAGCGCCATCTAGGCTTCCTTTTCCGTGGCAAACCAGCGGCGAAGCCTGGGAAAGACGTCTGTGAGTTCCCGGTTGCCGAGGATGCCCTCGGGGCGCAGCAGCATGAGCAGAATGAGAAGAAGCGGAATCACCACCCATTTGATCACCTGAAGGGGTCGCAGCAGCTCCAAAATCAAGGTAAAGGCCACGGCGCTCAGCACCGAGCCGCTTAAGGATCCCATGCCCCCCAGATAGACCATGACCATGACTTCCGTCGATTTCATGATGGTGAAGGTTCCCGGATTGATATAGCCGAGAATGTGCGCAAAGAGGCCTCCAGCAACCCCGGCAAGACCGGAAGAAAGCATAAAAGCCACGACCTTCATGCGCCGCGTGTTCACGCCCATGATTTCCGCGGCGATTTCATCATCGCGAATGGCCACGATGCCTTTGCCGTAGGAAGATGAAACAAGGCGGTGCAGCACCCACACGGTGAGTCCTGTAAAGACGAGAATCCACAGCAAGACCCAAGGAATGTTCCAGACCGCTTCCATGCCTTCGACGACTTTGCGCATGCCCATAAAGCCTCGCGCACCGCCGATGGCTTGAATATTTTCCACTGCACTCTTGACGATGTAGTTGACCGCCAGGGTGATGATGGCCAGATAGTCGCCGCGCGTGCGAAAGGATGGAAACGCCACCAAAAGGCCCGCCAGGGCCGCAGCCACTCCCCCGGCAAGAAGCGTCGCCGGAAAAAGGTACACGGCGGTCGAGGGCGAAAGCAGTGGAGGGCCAAATACCTTGGTGGGAGGTAAACAGCCCCACGTTGAGGATAGAGGCCACGTAGGCGCCCACCGCCATAAACCCCGCATGACCGCAGGAGAATTCTCCCATGTACCCGTTGATGAGATTCAAGGAACTGGAGAGGATGATGTTGATGCCGATGAACATCAGCACGAGTTGCACATAGGGTGTGAGCCATCGAGCCTGACAGATCCAGAGAAGCACGAGGGAAAAGATGGCGTAGAGCCAGAATCCAAGGTAGCGTCGCATGCTCTTGTCCTGCACTCAGATCTTGGTGGCCCGAGCAACCCCAAAAATGCCCGTGGGGCGAAAACTCAAGAACACCAAGAGAATGCTGAAGGCGATGAGATCCCGCAGGGTGGATGGAAAAAAGGCGGCCACGAAAATTTCCACGAAGCCCAGAAGAAATCCGCCCACAAAAGCGCCTCGAATTTCTCCGATACCGCCGATGACGGCAGCGATAAAGGCTTTCCAGCCGATAAGGGCTCCCATGTAGGGTTCCAGGACCGGATAGGCCGAGGCGAAAAGCACGCCACCCAGTGCCGCCATGGATGATCCCAGGATAAAGGTAAAGACGATCACCCGATCCACAGGAATGCCCATGAGGGGCACGGCCATACGGTCATAGGAGATGGCACGCATGGCCATGCCGAGTTTGGTCTTGCGCACGATGGTTTCAAGAAAGAAAAAGACCAGAATCGTGGCCAGAATGACCACGAGCTTGACATTGGTGACGAGCACGCCGGCGACGTCATACACGGTGGCCGGAATGAGAGTGGGAAAGCTGCGTCGGCTGGCGCCCAAGAGGGCCAAGTTGCCGTTTTCCAGAAGCAAGCCGCACATGAGGGCGGTGATGACCACGTAAAGGCGCGGCGCACCACGGGGTCGCAGGGGCCGATAGGCCACCCTTTACAAGGTGACGCCAACGAGCGCGGTCAAAACCATGGTGGCCAAGATGGTGAGAGCAAAAACCGCAGGAGGAGAGAGGGTCGTGGGAAGCTTGAAGGCATAGGCGCCCAATAAGAAGTTGGCGACGAAAAAGCCGATGTACGCCCCCACCATGAAGATATCCCCGTGGGCGAAGTTGATCAAAAGCAGAACGCCATAGACCAAAGTGTAGCCAAGGGCGATCAGGGCGTAGAAACTTCCCCACTGCAAGGCGTTCAGGATGTTTTGCAGAAGCAGGTCCACTGGCTGTTTCTTTTTTCGGCAAGGGTTACTGTGAGATTCTTTTCAGCCGACGTCTTGTCGTCGTCATCCCGGCTGTCCTTATGGTTTGGCGCCGCACGGCGATTTCGTGATTCGTGATGCTCCTTCAAAGGAATGTGCTCGAAATCCCGACCTGCAGGAAGCCCTGAAACCCTTTCAGGGCGCACGGGATCCTTCCAACCCTTCTCACGGCGGCATCCCCTGTTCTCATGGCGCTTCCCCTAGGAACGACAAACGCTCTGTGGGTTTACGGGCAGACCGATTTGTAAAATTCAAATTCGCCTTGGTCGCTGATCTTCACCACCACGGCGCACTTGATGGGATCCCCTTCAGGCGTGAAGGTCATTGTGCCGGTGATGCCGTCAAAGTCCTTGATTTGAGCCAGAGCGTTCTTCACGTTCTCCCGGTCTTTTTCCAGGTTTCCAGTCAGGCCTCCCGTGTTCTGAATGGCTTGCAGCAACAACCGAATGGCATCCCAGGTGAGCGCCGCCACATCGTCCGGAACATACCCGTACTTGGCGTTATACTTGTCAATGAACTCTTTCGTGGCTCCCTTGGCCCCGGCCGCCGCATAGTGGGTGGTGAAATAAAGACCTTTGCAGTCGTCGCCGCACAGTTTCATGAGTTCCGCGGAGCCCCAGCTGTCGCTGCCCATGATGGGTTTTTTCCAGCCCAGTTGATGGGCCTGTTTGATGATGAGGGGGACTTCATCGTAGTATTGTGGTGTAAAGAGCACATCGGCGCCGGACTTGATGATATTGGTCAGCTGGGCGCTGAAATCGCGGTCTTTGGTGGTAAAGGTTTCAAAGGCCACGATGGAACCGGAGCCGTGAATCTTTTCAAAGGCTTCCTTGAAATATTCCGCCAGTCCCTTGGGATAATCACTGGCGATGTCATAGAGCACCGCGGCTTTCTTGGCCTGGAATTCTTCCATCGCAAACTTGGCCGCTACAGGCCCCTGAAAAGGATCCAAGAAACAAGCGCGAAACACGTAGGGACGGTCCTTGGTGGTCTGGGGATTGGTGGACCACGGGGAAATCATCGGGGTCTTATAGGAGTTGCAGACTTCCCCGGCGGGAATGGCCTGTTTGCTGGCTTGAGGGCCGATGACGGCCAGCACCTGGTCCTGAGTGATGAGCTTCAAGGCAGCGGCCGTGGCCGATTCCGCCTTGGATTCGCTGTCCTAATAGATGAATTGCAACATGTAGGTCTTGTCACCGACCTTGAGGCCGCCGGCCCCGTTCACTTCCGCCAAAAGAATTTCAGCAGCGTACTTGGACCCTTCGCCCACCTTGGGAATGTCCCCGGTGAGGGGAATGTCAAAGCCGATCTTGATGGTGTCGGCCCCCCACACCGTAGGTGAGCAAACCACAACGGCCACGAGGGTCAAGAAAACAATCAAGGGTTTTCTTTGGGACATGGTTTTTCCTCCTTGGCTTGAAAAATGATGGCGTTTATGGGACATCCCGTTGGGCCCAAGACGTGAGCCTTCATAGCATAGGCCTCTACGTGCTTTCAATCACAAAGCTTTTTCGATCGGCAAGCGGCCCAACAGGGTCCGGACTTCAAGAAAGGAGGGAAAAGGCATGTTGTTACATCCTCAGAAGGAAGATTACGCCCATTTGGACCCGCGATCCAGGGCCATCATGCGCAAGACGATCCAGTTTTTTGAAACCAAGGGCAAAGCCAGGCTCAAGGAGGACTATCACAAGCAGGTTTGGTACAGGGATTTTCTGGATTTCGTCAAGGACAATGAATTTGCTCCCCTTCTGACCCCCTCAGCCTACGGCGGCGGCGACCCGGCCTACCGTTGGGACACGAGGCGCATCTGCGACATGAATGAAATCCTGGGCTTTTACGGCCTGCCCTACTGGTACACCTGGCAGGTGACCATTTTGGGCCTGGGCCCCATCTGGATGAGCGCCAATGAGGTGCCCAAAAAGAAGGCGGCACAGCTCCTCAGGGAGGGTCACATTTTCGCATTCGGTCTGTCGGAACGGGCGCACGGCGCGGACCACTATTCCACCGAAATGGCCTTGACCCCGTTGGGTAACGGCCGCTACGTGGCCGACGGCGGCAAGTACTACATCGGCAACGGCAACGAAGTCGCCATGGTCTCCACCTTTGGCAAGAACAGCGAAACCGGTGAGTATGTGTTTTTTGCGGTGGATTCGCGCCACTAAGGCTACGAGTGCATCCAAAACGTGGTGGCCTGGCAGGGGTTTGTGGCCGAACACGCTCTGCACGGGTATCCGCTGAATGAAGACGACATCCTGTTCACGGGCCAGGCGGCCTGGGACGCGGCTCTCAGCACGGTCAGTGCGGGCAAGTTCAATCTAGGTTGGGGTTCCATCGGCATTTGCACCCATGCCCCCTATGAGGCGATTACGCATGCCGCCAACCGCAACCTCTACGGCACGTGGGTGACCGATTTCCCTCATATCCGCCGGCTCTTCGTGAATGCCTATGCCCGGCTGGCCGCCATGAAGCTCTTTTCCACGCGAGCCATTGACTACATGCGTTCCGCATCCCTTGAGGACCGCCGCTACTTGCTTTACAACCCCATGGTGAAAATGAAGGTGACCACCGAAGGCGAGCACGTGATCAACCTGCTTTGGGACGTCATTGCCGCCCGTGGCTTTGAGAAGGATGTCTACTTCGAAATGGCCGCTCGGGAGATTCGTGCCCTACCCAAGCTCGAAGGAACCGTGCACGTGAACATGGCACTGGTGGTCAAATTCATGAAAAACTTTCTCTTCAACCTGGCGCCGTTTCCGACAATTCCCAAGCGGGACGACGCGGCCGACGATGATTTTCTTTTTCGTCAGGGCCCTACGGGCGGGCTCAGCAAAGTGCTTTTCCATGACTACCGAATAGCCTACGATAGCATGGATTTGCCCAATCTGGCGGTCTTCAAGGAACAGATTGAGGCGTTCAAGCGCTTCCTCATGGCGCCCCCCCAAGCAAGGAGCAGAGCCGTGACATCGATTTCCTTCTGAGTCTCGGAGAACTTTTCACGCTGGTGGCTTACGGCCAGCTCATTCTGGAAAAGGCGGCCATGGACAACGTGGACAAAAACCTGGTGGACCAAATTTTTGACCTCATGGTCCGCGACTTTTCCAAATTCAGTCTGGAGATCTACTCTAAGCCCAGCAGCACGCCCGAGCAGATGGATTTGTGCCAGAAAATGATTCGAAAACCCCATGTTCCCCCGTCGCGGTTCACCACCGTCTGGAATGACCACATCTATGTCCTCAAAGGTGCCTATGAAATGAACAGGTGACGGATAAAGGGAAAGGAGGGCCCGGTGGAGCGTGGGAATCCAAGTGATCACGGCCTCAAGGATCCTGCGAAGGGGGAGACAAGGTTGTCCTCTCCCCCGTGCCGCCGGCCGGTTGACGATAAAAGGAGATGCCCCATGACACGGTACCCTCTGCTTTTTTCACCTCTTGGTATGAAAGGCCTTAGCCTTTCCAATCGGATCACCATGGCCCCCTTTTTTGCAGGTTACGCGGGTGCCGACGGCACGGTCACCCCGCTCCTTTTGGACCATTACGGGGAGATGGCCCGATCAGGGGCGGCCATGATCGTGGTGGAAAACATCGGGGTCCACGAAACGGGGCTGGGAAGCCCGTTCATGCTCCGGGCCGACGACGACCGCTACCTGCCGAGCCTGGAGCAACTGGCTCGAGTCATTAAAAAAGAAGGAGCCTTGGCGGCGGCCCAGATCAATCATGCGGGTCGATACGCCTACACGCCCCATCGCCTGGCGCCGTCGCCATTTCGAACAGGCGAGGTGGTGCCCAAAGAGATGGATGAACCGGACATGGAAACCGTTCGCCAGGCCTATGCGGCCGCAGCCCGAAGGCTTCGGGAGGCTGGGTTCGATCTCGTCGAGATCCACGGCGGCACGGGGTACCTGCTGGTGCAGTTCCTGTCGCCGCGGACCAACCGACGGGGGGATAAGTACGGAGGACCTTTGGAGAACCGCATGCCCTATCCCCTTGAGGTGGTGGCGGCGGTTCAGGACGCCGTGGGTCCCGGCTATCCGGTGGGGTATCGATTCCTGGCTGATGAGTGCCTCAAGGACGGGCTCATGGTGGAGGAAACGTCCGTCTACGCCGTCGAGCTGGAAAAGCGCCAAGTGGCCTACCTTTCCGTTATGGCCGGGACCTACGATTCCTTTTTCCTGCCGGACTATCTCGCCAGGGAAAAGGTGCAAGGGTATATGGCGGATTTGGCCGCTCGGATCAAAAAGGCCGTGGCTGGCACGCCCATCATCGCCGCCGGCCGCATTCAAGATCCGGAAACGGCCGAAACCATTCTCGAGCAAGGCAAGGCGGATCTCATCGGGCTGCCCCGCATCCTCTTTGCTGATCCCCTCTGGCCCAGGAAAGCCAAGGGTGAAGTGCCGGAACCCATCGTGCGCTGCGAACCCGCCTGTTCACTGTGCATGAAACGGGTCATAAAGGGAAAGCCCGCCTTCTGTTCTCAATGGTCAAAAGACAAGCGCGAGGCGTTTCTTGCCCGCTGTAAGGAATCGCCGGCGGAAGCCCAGAAGGATATGGAGGAATGTCTTGAGAAGGGGAGGGAGCGACGTGGATGAGGCTTTCTTCAAGAGGCTTTTGGATAGCATGGCGGACGGCGTCTACTTTGTGGACGCGCAGCGACGGATCACTTTTTGGAACAAAGCGGCAGAGCGGATCAGCGGTTACACGGCCCAGGAAGTTTTGGGAAAATCGTGCGCTGACAACCTCTTGAGGCACGTGGATGAGTCGGGGCGAGAGCTGTGTGTTGAGGGGTGCCCTGTGGCGGCCGTGATTCGGGATGGCCGAATGCGCGAGGCTCAGGTCTACATGCACCACAAGCTTGGGCACCGAGTCCCTGTGGTTGTGCGCGCCACGGCCCTGCGCAATGACGCCGGCCGGATCTTGGGGGCTGTGGAGATCTTCCACGCTGCCTTCGAAAAAGTCGATATTCTGCAAGAGATTCAGAAACTCCGAAAAGAAGTGTTGACAGACCCGCTCACTGGAGTGGGCAACCGCCGGTATGCCGAGATACGCCTTCAAGAATGCCAAAAGGACGAAAGGGCATACGGGGTTTCGTACGGCGTTCTCCTCGTGGACATCGACCACTTTAAAGCCGTAAACGACACCTGGGGGCACGGCGTGGGCGACAAGGTGCTGCGCATGGTGGCGGGTGTCCTGGACAGCACCGTTCGCAGCTTGGACATGGCGTGTCGATGGGGCGGGGAAGAATTCGTGGTTCTTTGCCGGAATACCACCGCTGACGGCTTGCGTGCGTTGGCGGAACGCCTGCGGATGCTCATTGAAAAGAGCTGGCTCGACCACCTTGGGAATCGGATTGCGGTGACCGTTTCCATCGGAGGCGCCGTCTCCCGCCCGGGCGAGACCGCCGAGGCCGTGGTGGAACGGGCCGACAAGCAGCTCTACCGAAGCAAGACGGAAGGGCGAAACCGAGTGAGCCTGGAAACGTGAGATGTGATGCGTGCTGGGTGATGAGGTTCTTTGCGAGCAGGCTAGGTGCCATCGAAAATATCCGCCTGAGCTGAAAAGATTTCCCACGCGGTCGCAATGCATGCGGTAGGCTTTGGCACGAAAGTCGCATGCAATAGGTTTCATAACTTTCAGTTCCGATGCGCGGCAGGAGACCTTCTTAGCCGCCATTTCCGCCGTGTGCGCCCCAAAAGCCCCCTTGGATCACCCGTTGGCCTGCCAGTCTAATTGTCGTCTTCGTCGGCGTTCCACCACTCGTGGCAGGCCTCCTCGATGGCGTTTCTAAGTTCCCCGTCCACTTGGTCCCGGATGGTCCATGCCATTTCCACCCATTCTTCCATGACCCTGTGGGCCTCCACCTCGTCGCCCGCATCATCCAGGTCACTCACAAAGTCCATGAGATCGGCGAGCGCTTTTCTGGCTGACACAAGCCCTTTGCTCGATGCCATAAGTACTCCCGCCTTGACATACTCCCACGCCAGCTCGCCTGTTTCCGGCTTCCATGACCACACAATGCGTTTTTTTCTTCGCCCCATGGCTGCGTCCTTTCTCTCAGGCCTTTCGAGTTCCTTACCTTCGACAAGGTCAATTCCCGCACAAACATTATGGTCACTAGATTCACAAAATCTCATAAGGAACTGCACGTTTCCCACGCATCCTATAAAAAGCTCCTTCGGCGAACAAGAACAGCTGCTTTGTCACATCTCTGGACGATCCTTCCCGGTGCTGCTGCGGCCCTTGATAGGTTCAGCCCGGGAGTCATTTAGACACCATCTGGCGCAAGGTACTGGAAGCGAGGTTCCCCGTGATCTATAAAGGAGCGAAGCAAGGTTTTCTGGGCGACACTCTGCCAGAGAAGAGCCCCAAGGCTCATGGCAGAGTGCTTAAAGGCCGTGGTGCCAGAGCGGCACCTTCGCCCTGGGGGCACACGGCAAAAAAGGGAGGGTCCATGCGAATCGTGGGTATTTACGGATCGCCGCGAGCTGGAGGGAACACGGACAAAATGCTGAATGCTTTTTTGGAGGGAGCTCAGCAGGAAGGCGCTCTGGTACGCCAGATCTATGTGCGAAAACTCAATCTGCAAGGCTGCCTCGGATGTGGCGGGTGCGATGAGACGGGCCAATGTGTGGTCAAAGATGACATGCAGGAGGTGTATCCCCTACTGGAAGCGGCACACGGTATTGTTTTGGCTTCCCCTGTGTATTTTTACAATCTCACAGGCCAAGTGAAGCTTCTCATCGATCGCAGTCAAGCGCTGTTTATGAAAAAAAGCCTGCACGAAAAAGCCCAACCAATATCGGCATCTGCGGCGTCAAAGGATGGCAAGAAAGGATTCCTTCTCAGTGCTGCAGCCACGCGAGGAAAACGACTTTTTGATTGTGCACGTTTGACGTTTACCTATTTCATGGACGCTCTTGGCGGCCAAATGGTGGGAGAACTGTGTCTGAGGGAGTTGGAGGGGAAAAAAGACGTGGAAAAGGATCCCCAATGGCTGAGACAGTGCCGCATGGAGGGAGAACGCTTCGCCCGTTCCTTGACTGAAGCGCCAAAGGACGCTGAGGAACCGCTGTGAGGGGTCTCCCAAAGAGCTTCAAATCGGCAGCCATTTTGGAAGACTGTCGAACAATGCCTTCATGGTTTTGTTGTGTGGGAGTGCGCGGACGCGCAGGAGTGCGTCCCTGCGATGCCAGGGGGTCGCCGCTCCTATTTCCTTCAGAGGGCCTGCCTCCTGGCGGTTCGATCATTGGCTCTGGGTGTTTGCGCGGGCTTGCATCCGTGAATGGAAGGACCAGTCTCTTTGGGGTCTGGATGTTCGCGGACGGCCGGAAAGCCATCCCTTCAAAAGCATGAGCACGAAAATCTTCGATGCGGACGCAAAACCTTCGGAGAGCTTTTTCAAACAAACTCCAAGAAAAGAACACCTTACATGGGCTCTCGAGCAAGCGGCTCAACGCCGCAGACTTCATCGGCAAAGGGAAAGCGGCAGGCCGTGTCCAAAGTGCCGATGTAATCAGTGATGGCGCCGATACCCTGGTGGCGACAAAACCTTTCGATCCCTTCAAGGATATCCAGGCTCGCTCTAGGATGGACCAAATTGGCTGTACCCACCTGAACGGCGGAAGCTCCCACCACGAGGAATTCCAAAGCATCCAAGGCCGTTCGGATGCCGCCGATGCCGATGACAGGGCAGGAAACGGCTTGCACGGTTTCGTAAACGCAACGCAGGGCGATGGGCTTAATGGCCGGCCCAGAGAGTCCTCCCACAATGTTGGCCAATTTGGGACGGCGGCTGAAGGGATCCACCGCCATGGCCGAAACTGTATTGATGCAGGAAAGAATATCGGAACCCGCATCCACCACGGCGCGCGCGATCTCCGCAATGGACGTCACATTGGGGCTGAGTTTCGTGATGAGCGGCAACGTCGTGCACGCCCGCACGGCGCCGACCACCTTCGCCGCCATGTGAGGGTGGGTGCCGAAGGCCATGCCGCCTTTTTTCACGTTGGGACAACTGATGTTGATTTCCAAGGCGGCGATCCCGGAAACTTCCGAAAGCACGCGGGCTAGTTCGGCGTATTCTTCAACGGTGTTGCCCAAAATGTTGACGATGATCACGGCGCCGCGTTGGCGAAGGAGCGGCAATTTGTCCGAGATGAAGTGCTCGACGCCCACATTTTCCAATCCGATGGCATTGATCATGCCGCAGGGGGTTTCGGCGAGCCGCGGCGGCGGATTGCCGGGGCGTGGTTTGAGCGAGATGCCTTTGACGACAATTGCCCCCAGTCGAGACAGATCCACAAAGTCGGAGAATTCCAGCCCGTAGCCGAAAGTTCCGGAGGCGGTCAGCACAGGATTCACCAAATGGAGGGGCCCTAAAGAGACGTGAAGGTCAGGGGCCGAGCCATGACGGGTTGAAGTTTGTCCCATTGTATCCTTCTCGGGTCCAGAACAGGACCGTCTTGGCACACATGCAGATAGCGTGGCTCATGAGGGGCTTCGGGATCCACCGCGGGCAAAGCACAACCCAGGCAAGCCCCGATGCCGCAGGCCATCATGGATTCCAAAGACATTTCTACCAGAATATTTCGACCGCGAATCCACCGCGCCACATTCACTTGCATGGGTAAAGATCCGCACGCGTACAGCCGATTGGGCATTTGGGCAGACGCTTCCCATCTCTTTCGCATAGCGTCCAGCACCGTGCCGGCCTCTCCTGCCGACCCGTCGTCCGTGCTCACCACCGTGACAACCCCCGCTCGCTGCAGGGCATGCAAAGCGATGAGTTCGCCGGCCGATCGAGCCCCGTAATAAAGGTGAAGGCGTTCCGGATGGTTCTTGTGTGTGGTGGCCAGCATATGATCCAGGAGCGCTCGAAGGGGAGCGATGCCGATGCCACCCGCCACTAAAACCACCGTCTCTTCCGAACTTGTCGGGGCCGTAAACCCACGTCCCAAAGGTCCCACCACATCCACTGAGCTTCCCGGCGTGCGTCGCGTCAGAAGGCGTGTTCCTGTACCGACGACTCTCAAAAGGATTTCACACAAGCCGTCATCCTTGTGCAGCCGGTAAAAGGAAAAGGGGCGTGCCAGCAGTGGATCGGCACCTTCGGAAGCGACGCGGACCATGACAAATTGACCCGGGCGTGCTGTGGGCACAATTTTTGGCGCATAGAGCACCAGCCGGTAAATGCCCTCCGCTTCCCTATGACTTTCGAGAATTTTGGCTTTTTCTTGAACCCTTGGCACGTGCGTGTTCTTTCCCTAATGGGATGTGAGTCCAATCACGGCCGCCATACGGCCCTTGGTTTTTTCCCCGCGGTAACTAAAGTAAGTGTCTCGATGGCACACCGTGCAGACCTGTGCTGCGTGAATGTTTTCGGGGCGAACACCACACGCCGTCAGCTGATGGCGGCTGATGGACCAGAAATCGAAGTAAGTCGGACGAACCTGAAAGCCCCAAAGATGTAGAGGTATCTCACGGGTAAAGTGGCGAAATTCCGCACAGCAGGGCCCCAGAGAAGGGCTGATGGCCGCCAGAAGATCTTCGGGGCGGGTTCCAAATCCGGTCCGCATGACGCGAACGGTTTCCGCCAGAATGTTCCCAACGCTTCCCCTCCAGCCGCAATGCACATTAGCCACGACGCGTCGAACCGGATCCATGAGGAAAACCGCCTGGCAGTCCGCGATCTTAATCAGAAGCCCGACTCCCACACAGGCGGTGACCATGGCGTCGGCCTGAGGGCCGACGATGAGGGAAAACCCGTTGGCTGTCTTTTTCGGCCGCGCGTGCAGAAACGCTTCATCCACGACGACCACTTGGGTGCCATGCACCTGAGGTGTCGCCACTAGGAAGTTCAGATCTAGCCACGAAGCGATTCTTCTGAGGTTTTCCGACACGGCCTCCGGGCTGTCTCCATTGCCAAAGGCCGCATTGAGCGTTGCGTAGGGCGGACGGCTCACTCCGCCGTGCCGCGTAAACACCCCGTGGACAAGTCCGGGGACCGCCTGGAGTTGAGGCCATACGAAAGGATTCAATGGGCTTTGGGGTGGCGTCATCGGTGAACGAGCTAAAGTCTTTACCTTCGATGGGCAATAAGGAATTCTCGGACAGTCTTCCAGCCGTCCCTTGCACGCCCTTGCGTACAGTACATGCGTAAAGAACTCAAGAAAAAACCTTGCCGAAGTGAACACGCCTTTTGGTCCTTTAAGTGCATGAAGATTTTGTTTAACACGACCAAAGGTTGCGCCGGGTTTATTGGTCCTGTCTTTTCGCCATCGGCAACCAGATCTCGAAAAGCCCTCTTCCCTAATGTGCCGATGTGGTTTCATTCATTGAAGGCGCCTTGAACATTCGAGGGCTGTGCGGTTTTGCCGTTTCACGCCGGTAGTGCTTGGACTGGGACGTGGGGCGGCCCCCTGGGGGCTTGGCGACGGCGTGAAGGGCCGCCCTGGAGGACCCGCGGTCTCAAGCATTTCGATTTCGCGCCTAAGGGCCTATTAATGTTCAAAGGGCCTATGGAAGCGAATCTGTTCGATACCGACGCTTGACCAGCAAAGGAACGAAAAATGACCCGATGAAAAGCGCGAGCGCTACGGCGATCTTTGGAGAGAGAAGTTTGCTCCACTGGGCGGAAAGCCAAATATCTCGAACAGTGCCGATGAAAAAAGTAAAAACGAAGGTTCCCACTAGAATCCCCAAAGCGGTTCCCCAAAGAAAGTCGCTAAACCGCACCTTCGTGAGCCCCATGCCGAAGTTCATAGGCGTGAAGGGAAAATACACGAGGCGCAGATACCAAGACGGTGGCAAAGCCGTTGCGTTCGATAGCGTCGTCGTATGTCTTGAGGCGGCTGCCGATGAGAGAAGCGGCGAAATCCCTTCCCAAGGTCCTTCCGATCCAAAAAGCCAAGCTTGCCCCGAGCATGGCGCCTCCCCAGACCACCACGAATCCAAGGTAAAGGCCAAAGATGGCCGCAGCGACGGCCGTCAGGAGTGTCCCCGAAACGAAAATGCAGACTCCCGCAGCGTAAATAAACACATACGCGACAAGGGCCCAAAGGCCCGCTGTTTTCAGGAGGGTGGCCAGATAGTCCGCGGTCAAATGCTGCTGCATACCCGTATCTCGCACCACCAGTAGGGCTGTCACAATGAAAAGAACCAATCCGATGGCCTTGACGACGGGCGTTTTCCGATGGGCTTGTTTTTCCTTCATGGAACCTTCATCCTCGAGGCTCTTCTTAGTGAAGCTCCCCATGCTCATGATTACCGGGAAAACACATTTTTGGCCAAGCCTTTCAGGGATGACGGTGCCTGCAGAAAGCTTTGAACGAAAACCCGGCCGGAGCATGAGTTTCACCTTGACATGAAAACACGCAACCGTGTAAACGAACACGGGGGAAATCGGGAGACCCCGCTCAGGCTCAGTGCAGCAAAGGATGCCAATGCTTTTTCGGACAATTCGGTTGTGTTCCTGTAATTATGGCTACGGCTACCGCAGGCGGTCTGCCTGTCGGTGAAGGCGACATCGCGCCGAATAAGCCGTGGGCAGACCGCATTTCCGGGTTTGCCCCCGGCTTTTTTGTTGGGGCCGTGGGATGTTCCCTCGGCCCCTTTTTTGTCACTCTGGGCACAGGGAGGATCAAGGGATGAAGGCAAAGCGACGTTGGATGTGGGGTGTCTTGGCTGCAATGATGGTTGGGGTGTGGAGTGCCGGCGTTCTACAGCGCAAGGTGGTCCTGGCGGCAAAGGAGCCGTTCAAGGTTGGGGCGGTCTTTGCCATCACGGGAACGGCTTCCTTTCTTGGGGAGCCGGAAAAGAAAACGGCGGAAATGATTCGGGATGAAATCAACAGCCAAGGCGGCATCAACGGCCATCCACTGGAGTTGATCATCTACGACGACGAAAGTGATGCCACCAAAAGCACTCTGGCCGTCAAGAAGCTGATCAAGACGGATCAGGTTCCGGTGATCATCGGGCCAACGCAAAGTGATGCCAGCCTGGCCGTCGCCCCCATCGCTGAAGAGGCCCGCGTGCCGCTCATCTCCTGTGCGGCCAGTTACAAGATCGTAGAGCCAGTGGCCGAGCGCCGGTGGGTCTTTAAGGTGGCCGGATCCGATAAACACGTGGTCGGCAAAATGTACGACTACATGAAAGCCAAAGGTATCACCAAGATTGGGATCATGACCGCATCCACAGGGTTCGGCGCAAGCGGCCGCGAGGAGCTCTTGCGTCTTGCCCCCGAATATGGCATCACGGTGCTCGCCGATGAACGCTACGGCCCAAAAGATACGGACTTGACGGCGCAACTGACGAAAATGCGGGAAGCCAAAGTGGAAGCCATTGTGAACTGGTCCGTGGGGCCGACGCAGGTGCTGGCCGTCAAGGGGTGGCGGGACCTCAGGATGGAAAACATTCCTCTTTTCCAAAGCCACGGCTTTGGAAGTCGCAAGAATCTGGAACTGGCAGGGAATGCGGCCGAAGGCGTTTTATTGCCGCTAGCTCGAGTCAACGTTGGGCCCCTTCTTGCGGACACGCATCCACAAAAGAAGGTCATCATGGGCTACACCGAAGCGTATGAAAAGAAATACAACGAACCGGTTTCTTCCTTCGGCGGCCACGCGTGGGATGCATTGCACTTGGCCGTTGCCGCTCTGAAGGCTGTGGGGCCGGATCCGGCAAAAATTCGAGACGTTCTGGAAAACACCAAAGGTTTTGTGGGACAACACGGCGTCTTTAATTTTTCGCCCCAGGACCATAACGGTTTGAGTAAGGACGATTTGGAAATGGTTGTGGTGAAAAACGGCGATTGGGCATTGGCCCCTTGGTGACCAGGACCCGCGGAGTTTAAAGCCGGCGTGCCGACCCATGGGGCAATGGCACGCCGGTTTTTTTAAGGAACATGGTATCAGGGACACGCGTGATCATGGTGGGTGAAATTTTGGGAGCCGCGTGGCTTCAATATGCGTTGGGCGGTGTAACCATCGGAGCCATCTACGCTTTGGTGGCCATCGGGTACAACATCATCTACAACGTGACAGAGATCATCAACTTTGCCCAAGGTGAATTCGTCATGCTGGGGGGGTTGTTTGGGGTTTTTTACCACCAGACCTGCGGCTTACCTTTGGCACCGGCTGTCTTCGGCGCGGTGGTCACGGTCGGTGTCGTCGGATTGCTCCTGGAACGCTACGTGATCCGTCGAGCGCGGCATGCGACGGTGCTTTCCATGATCATCGTTACCTTAGCTTTTTCTATCCTTCTGAAGGGTGGGGCCATGCTGGCCTGGGGAAAGGATCCGTACCGCTTACCTGCTTTCAGTCAAGGAAGGGCCTTTCTGTGGCAGGGGGTGGCAATCCAACCGCAAGCCCTGTGGGTCTTGGGAATCAGTGCAGTGGTGGTGGTGGCCTTGACGATTTTTTTTCGCACCTCCTTTTATGGAAAAGCCATGTTGGCCTGCGCCGATAATCCCAATGCGGCGAAGCTGGTGGGCATTCCGGTGCGCACCATGGTCCTGCTGTCCTTCGCTCTCAGTGCCACCGTAGGCGCCGTGGCCGGGGCCGCCATTTGCCCCATCACCTTGATGGAATACGATCGCGGCACCTTGCTCGGGCTCAAGGGTTTCGGGGCGGCCGTCCTGGGGGGACTCGGGCAATTCTCCGGCGCTTTGGTGGCCGGCCTTGTGTTGGGATTGTCGGAATCGTTTTGTGCCGGCTATCTGTCTTCAGGTTACAAGGATGCTGTGGCCCTTGTCCTACTCATGTCCGCGTTGTTCTTTAAGCCCGAAGGGTTGTTTGGAAACAAAGAAGCCGCCGGGCTTAAGAGGTTCTGAGCGCTATGACCTCTCGGGAAAAGGCCGCCTTTTTGGCTTTGACGATTTTCCTCGCTGCGTTTCCATGGCTTGCCGGTGTCTCCCGGTCTTTTTCTCACTACACCGACGTCATGATTTTTGCCGGCATCTTCTGTTTGGTCACCATCGGCCTAAGTCTTCTCATGGGGTTTGCCGGGCAAATCTCTTTGGCCCAAGCCGCCTTCTTCGGCATCGGAGCCTATGGCACCGGGATCCTCACAGTCCACTTTCGTTGGAATCCCTGGGTGGCGTTGCTGGCCGGAGCCGCGGCCGCCGCCGCCGTGGCCTGGCTAGTGGGAAAGCCTGCCCTGCGCCTGAAAGGTCATTACCTGGCCATGGCCACGCTGGGTTTTGGGGTCATTGTCCACATCGTCATGAACGAAGAGGTGGACTGGACCGGAGGGCCTTCGGGGTTTGGAGGCATTCCCGGGCTGTCTTTCGCGGGCCGCAAGCTTTCGGGAGATGTGGCTTGGTTCTACCTTGTTTGGGGCATCGTTCTTGTCGTTTTCCTGTTTACCCGCCATGTGCTGCTTTCGCGCATCGGCAGAGCCCTGCGGGCCATTCACGATGATGAAAAAGCCGCAGAGGCCATGGGTGTTCCCGTGGGGACGCTGAAGGTGCAGGTGTTCGTCTATAGCGCCGTCTCGGCATCCATTGCCGGAAGCCTCTACGCCCACTACGTCTCCTTTCTTTCCCCGGGGTCCTTTGATTTGATGTGGTCCATTCGGTTCGTGCTCATGGTGGTGGTCGGCGGCATGCAAAGCCTCTGGGGGGCTTTGGCGGGCACGGTGCTCTTGACATTTGTGGGCAACGAGTGGCTCCAGGTTTTTGCCGATTTTGAAATCTTGGTCTACGGCGGCATTCTTTTACTCATGGCCTTGTTTGTGCCCCAAGGTTTGGTACTCTGGCTGCAAGGAATTGTCGACCGCGGGCATCGCATTCGTGAACCCTATTCCGACGGTGGCTCATGACCCATGAGCGAAAGCCCCTCTTCTTTATCCACCACACCCATTCTGGAACTTCATGACGTGCACATGCACTTCGGCGGCGTCACGGCCCTCAAGGGGGTGAACGCCCACATTCCCCGCGGAATCATCCAATCCATCATCGGACCCAACGGAGCGGGAAAGACCACGCTGCTCAATTGCATCAGCGGCCTCCTAAGGCCGTCTTCAGGCGCCGTGATCTTTCAGGGTGAACCCCTTCAGGGAAAAAGGCCTCACGAGATCGCCCGTCGCGGCGTGTCGCGCACCTTTCAACACGTGGCTTTGTTTCCGCACATGAGCGTCTGGGAAAACGTCATGGTGGGGCGGCATGCGCGAACCCGGGCGGGATTTTGGGCCTCAGGGTTGCGGCTGCCCTTCATGCGCCGAGAAGAAGCCGAAATTCGTGAGGAGGCCGAAGCCTGGTTGGTCTTTGCCGGACTTCAAGACGCGCGAGACCTGCCGGCGGGGGCGTTGCCTTTGGGCAAGCAAAAGATTCTGGAAATTGCGCGCGCCTTGGCCACAGACCCCGCCATGATCCTCCTGGATGAGCCTGCAGGTGGTCTCAATACGCGAGAGACGGAAGAACTGGGGGATCTGCTTCGACGGATTCAGAACAAAGGTGTGACGGTGGTTTTGGTGGAACATGACATGAACCTGGTCATGGATATTTCCGATCGGATTGTCGTGCTCCATTTCGGCCAAGTGCTGGCCTCTGGGACACCTCGGGAGATCAAGGACAACCCGAGCGTCACTCAGGCCTATCTGGGCGAAGATTGGGGGAACGGCGCCGGCGACCTTCGAGAGCGATCCTTGGCGGAGAATCATGAGCTGTGAGGGCTGGGCTTTGTGAAGGCATGTTTTTAGACGGTAAAAAAAGACTTTGATGGAATTGGTCTCGCTCAAGATGTGATTGGGAAAAGGATAAGCTGCGGTGCTGACGGTCAAGAGCTTGCACGCCTATTATGGAAACATTCACGCCCTCAAAGGGGTGTCGCTCCATGTGCGCTCCGGGGAAATCGTGGCCTTGATCGGTGCCAACGGGGCGGGCAAGACCACACTGGTTCACTGTATCTGCGGGCTTTTGAAACCGGCCAAGGGTGCCGTACTTTTTGAAGAAACGGACCTGACGCGGCTGCCTTCAGAGGCCGTCGTGCAAAAGGGGATTTCTTTGGTGCCTGAGGGGCGCCAGATCTTTGCCACCTTGAGCGTGGAAGCCAACCTGGAGATGGGCGCTTTCGTGCATCGCAAGGACCGGAAGGGAATGCGACGGGACATGGATCGACTGCTGGACCGATTCCCTGTGCTTCGCCAGAGGCGGCATCAGTTGGCCGGGACGCTCAGTGGTGGAGAACAACAGATGCTGGCCATCTGCCGAGCCCTTATGGCACGGCCTCGGCTTCTCCTGCTGGATGAACCGTCCATGGGGCTGGCTCCCTTGATTGTTCGAGAAATCTTCGACATTATTCTGGAACTGCGAGCTGAAGGGCGCACCATTTTACTCATCGAACAAAACGCGCGCGCCGCCTTGCAGATTGCGGATCGGGGCTATGTCCTGGAGACCGGAAAAATCGTCCTTCAGGGAGACGGTCGAGACCTTTTGGCCCATCGCGAAGTGCAAAGGGCCTACTTGGGCAAAGGGGCGAAAGACATATGGGAAGCGTAAGCTGAAGGCCTCTTGGTGAGCCGCTCTTTCTGGCGGCACACCGCGCCGGCATCCCCAAGCCCTTTGTCTGAGAAGGCCGTTTGTGAATGCTGCGGGAGGGTTCTTGTTTCCGTAAGCACGCTTGTCCCCCTGACGCTTTCGGAGGAATCACCTTGTGGCTATCTGCTCAAGTGCGGACTGTCAGCAGCCGGTCCCTTCAAGGTGCATGTGGTGGGAATCCGTCGCATCGGAGGGAGGCGCTCCTGCGCTTCCGGGAAGATCCCGACCGCATCGACGGGGTCCGGCCATCCACCAATGCTCAGGCGGCTGAGGACGATGGCTTCAAACGTCGAGGAGCATCCCTGGATGGGGCTTTTTGCCATCTCGGCTCCTCGGAAATGGCATCGTCGGACAAAGTGCCGGCAGCCGATTCGAGGACGCATTTTGTGCAAGCGCCTCAAGCCGCAATTCCGCTCGCGCCTTGCGGCGCTTCCACACTCATGGGTTCGTTGAGGGAACGGTTATGAGACCGGACGGGGTTTCAATTTGGGAACCGGAAAAGGAATGCCTCGGTATTGAAGAGTTGCGCCAGTTACAGCTGGAGCGGCTCCAGGCGACTTTGAACCGGGTCGATCGTAACGTGGCCTTTTACCGAAGGATTTTTCGAGACATCGGCTTTGTGCCGGAAAATGATCTGGGGGATCTGGAGGATCTGAAAAGGCTGCCTTTCACCACACGAGAGGACGTGAGCAATAGTTATCCCTATGAAATGTTCGCCGTGCCCCTTCGGGAAGTCGTTCGAGTGCATTCCTCTTCGGGAACTTCCGTCAATCCCAGGGTCGTGGGGTACACCAAACGGGACCTGAAGCATTGGGCGCAACTGGTGGCCAGAATTCTGGCTTCGGCCGGGCTCACGCACGATGATGTCATTCAGGTGACCTTTGCCTATGGACTGCTTACGGGGGGGCTGGGCATTCACTACGGGGCGGAGCGCCTGGGGGCATCCGTGCTCCCCACTTCCGTGGGCCGAACCGAGCGCCAGATCAAGATCATGCAGGACTTTCGCACTACGGCCTTGGTGTGCACGCCCTCATATGCCCTGATCATTGCCGACAAAATGGAGCAATTGGGAGTGGATCCCAAAAGGCTGAGCCTGCGGCATGTCGTGTGCGCCGGAGAGCCGTGGACCGAAGAAATGCGTCGGGAAATTCAGGAGAGACTTTTTGTCACGGCTACAGACAATTACGGCATCAGTGAGGTCATGGGGCCCGGGGTGGCGGGAGAATGCTTGGAGCAAAAAGGCATGCACGTTCAGGAAGACCATTTCCTTGTGGAAATTGTGGATCCTGTCACGGGAGCACCTTGTGAGCCGGGCCGGTTGGGGGAATTGGTCATTACGACGCTCACCAAAGAGGCCTTTCCGGTCATTCGCTACCGGACGGGAGACCTGTGCCGACTCCTCACGAAACCCTGTCCTTGTGGAAGGACTTTTCGCAGAATCTCACGCATCGAAGGCCGTTGCGACGGCGTGGTGGTCATCAAGGGTATCAACATTATTCCCGAACGGATCGGGGATGTTTTGGAGCAGGTCAAGGGAGAAAGGCCGACCTACCAAGTGGTGGTGACCCGCCACGGCAATTTGGATCAACTGGAAATATGGATTGAAGTCACAGAACAGCTCTTCTTTGACAAAATGAGGGAGCAGCGGACCCTCGTGGATGAGATGCGTCAAAAAGTGGCCAATTTCATCGGTATTGTTCCGCGTATCAAACTGGTGGAAAGAGGTTCTCTGGAACGTTCCAACGGCAAAGTCAAACCCTTTGTGGATCATCGACGCAAGACCGGGTGAAGGAGGAGGCGGCCGACATGCATGACCTGCTGTGCGGGACTCAAGGTGAGACGAGATTTCTTTTGGGCAACGAAGCCATTATTCGTGGAGCTTTGGAATCCGGCGTGCGCTATGTGGCCGCCTATCCGGGAACACCGTCCTCAGAAATCATTGACGGCTTTGCTGTTCTGGGCCAGCAAATCGGGGCGGAAGTGGAATATTCGGTGAACGAAAAGGTGTCTGTGGAGTCCGCCAGTGCGGCGGCTCAGTGCGGCGTGCGCAGTCTGGCGGCCATGAAGCATGTGGGCCTGAACGTGGCCTCCGATGCCTTTATGACCCTGGCTTATGTGGGGGTCAAAGCGGGCATGGTGGTGGTTTCGGCGGACGACCCCTCCTTGCATTCCAGCCAGAACGAACAAGACAACCGCTACTATGCCAAGATGGCTGGCGTGCCCATGTTGGAGCCAGCGACACCCCAAGAGGCCAAGGACATGGTGCTGGCCGGGTATGAGCTCTCGGAAAAGTACGGTATTCCCGTCCTGTTGCGGACCACGACTCGAGTCAACCACTGTCGAGGCCCCGTGACCATGGGAAAGCTTGTGGAAAGGAAGTTGGAGGGCACTTTTGCCAAGGACCCTTTCAACTTGGTGGTTGTTCCCATGGTGGGCCGAAAGCTCCACCTCAGACTTCTGGAGAAGCTGGACCAGCTTAAAGAAGCCTCGGAAACGAGCCCCTTCAACACCGAGGAGGGCGTTGGTTCCTGGGGCATCGTGACCAGCGGCGTTTCCACCCTTTATGTCCAGGACGCTGTGCGCGAGCTGGGCATCAAGGATCGGGTGCGCCATCTGAAGCTGGGCATGACCCATCCCTTTCCCGAAGGGCTCGTGGCGGAGTTTCTCGGGCGGGTGGAGGCCGTGCTGGTGGTGGAAGAACTGGAGCCGTTCCTGGAAGAGGCCGTGCGAGTTGTCGCGCAAAAATGCGGATTTCAGGGAAAAATCGCCGGAAAAGAATATATCCCTAGGGCTTTTGAGCTGGACACGGTGAAGGTCAAAGAAGCCATGGCCCGATTTTTTGAAGTGACCTACCGGCCGCCCCAGGTTTTTGTCGTGCCACAGGACCTTCCGGGGCGTCCCCCCAACTTGTGCCCTGGGTGCCCGCATCGAGCCACTTTTTTCAGCGTCAAGAAGGTTTTTGGCTCGGAAGCGGTCTATCCGACGGATATCGGGTGCTACACCCTGGGACTCCTGCCACCGCTGCAGATGGCCGATATCTTGATCTGTATGGGATCCAGTGTGTCCACCGCCGGAGGTTTCAGCCGCGTGCTTCATCAACCGGTGATAGCCTTTATCGGGGATTCCACCTTTTTTCATAGCGGCATCACGGGACTGATCAATGCGGTGAGCCACGACAGAAACCTTCTGTTGGTGATCCTGGACAACGGCACCACCGCCATGACGGGCCATCAGCCGCACCCCGGGGTGTGGCTGACCAAGGAAGGAAGACGGCAATCCAAAGTGGACCTGGAAACCTTGGTGCGGGGCTGCGGTGTGCAAAAGCTGGCCGTGGTCAATCCCTTAAACGTGAAAAAGACGCAGCAGGTGCTTCAGGAAATGAAGGCCGGCTTGAAAGCCGGCGGCGTTTCCGTACTCATCAGCCGATCCCCATGCCCGCTCTATGAACGCCGCATGCTCGGCATCAAACAAAAGGTGGTCTTTCAGGTGACAGGAAACTGTGGTCCGTGCCGGGAAGATCTGGCGCAACTGGGATGTTCCGCCTTCGTGTGGTCGCGGAATGAAGCCGGGGAAACCTGCGTTCAGATAAACGAAGTCCTGTGCGGAGGGTGCGGGGTGTGCGCGCAACTGTGCGAGGCCATCAAGCCGAAGAAAATGGTAGTGTAGCCGGCGAGGGCCAGCGGGGGTGGATCGGCGGGGATGGATCGTACCTCAGGGGGGCCGAGCGCTGAGCCCTGAGGCTTGAGGGCGGCGAAGCCACTGAACATTCTCGATGGTTCCATCGGACCCTGAAGACGTGAACCCGTGCGCATTAAAGGGCGCCCTTTGCACGGAACACAAAAGAAAGACAAAGAAAACACGACGGCGGCATGGAAAAGTCTTTTGAACCGGAGAGCCTGCAACCCTATGGCTTTCAAGGAGGAGAGCGTGGTGAAGACGCACGAAAGCGGGCGCTTTGAAGGCGTTCGCCTCTTTTTTACGGGTGTGGGAGGACAAGGAACCCTTCTGGCCACCAGATTGGTCGGCGAAGCGGCTCTGGCTGCAGGGTTCCATGCGTCCATGAGCGAAATCCACGGCATGGCGCAACGCGGCGGTGTCGTGGAATCTTCCGTGGTGGTGGGGAATATTCAGGCGCCCATCGTGGGGGAAGCCCAAGCCGATGTGCTGGTGGCCTTTGAACCCTTGGAAGCCCTAAGGGCTCTCAACCGATGTCATGCCCAAACCCAGGCCGTCGTCAACCTGGCACCCATTGTGCCTTTTACCGTCGCCGCCGGCCAAGGGAGCTATCCGGACATTGCCCACACCGTCGCCGTGCTGCAAGAAAAGCTGGCCAAAGTCGTCACGCTGGACGCCGAAGCCTTGGCTCGACGGGCAGGTTCCGTCAAGGCGGCCAATATGGTGGTCATGGGCGCCGTGGCGGCCATTGAGGTGCTTCCCATTGCCAAAGAAACCTGGGATGCCTGCCTTCAGCGCTTCTTCCCGCCCAAACTCTATGACCTCAACCAAAAAGCCTTTAACATGGGCTATGAAAAAGGCCGTCCGTAGGGCTCCCCTAATAGACCTTGCTGGAAAGTGCAATTCTTTGCACACTTCTGTGCAGGCGGCGTCATCCTGTGGCGAGGGGGTCGAAGGCAAAGTCCGCTCATGGGGCCATGTTTTTCGGGCGGCAAGGCTTGGCCGAGACGCCTAGAGAAAATTTTTTTCAAGGAATATGCAAGCCCTGAAAACGACCGGTTCAGGTCTGGTCCAATTTTTTGGAAAAAAACCCCTTTGTCTGGTATGGAATATGCTTTAGAAAATCACGAGAGAAGTGCTTATTGACGCCCTGACGCTTTCCGACTATAAGATTGGGCTTCAAAAAAGGCGTCAAGCGGCTTTGTGACAGAGGGTGGACAGGGCATGATCATTGGTCACGACCTTTTAGAGAAAACCTGCAAGAACATGATCGAGACCATTTTGCTGTGCCTGGATCATGCTACCAAGGGAACCATCTACCGCATCGGTCCCATGCCGGAGTTGCGCTCGGTGAGGGTGACATCGGGCATTCGAGAGCAGGGCAATTGCACCATTTATTGGGGCCTTCCCGCCGTTTCCGACTATAATCCGCCGGGAAAGACGTGGGAACAGTACCGGGATCGTCCCGGCCGGGCCTTGGAGGCCATGGCGTGGTGTGTGGAGCGCCAAAAGAGCTGGACGGCGGACAATCCTTATGAGGACCAGCGCAGCGTGCGCAAGCAGTTGAGTGGGGAGCCGGAAGATTGGCATCACATGGAGCCTGTGCTGGTCAAAAAGAGTGACCTGTACGGGGAAGATCTGTCCGGCCTGGAGTATCCGCTCAATTGGAAAGGCACGCCCATTTGGCAAGATACGGACTATGTGGTGGTGGCCGTCATTAAGATCCATTTCCTACCCCACAGCATTCAGCGGGGGGATCGGGCCACCAAGGTCATCAAGAAGCTTTCCCGCATCTTGGGAACGGAGATGTTTTCCCTGCACATTCGCGAGACCTTGAGCCAGGTGCAGAGTGAATTGATCCAGGAGCGGTTCGCTTCCTGTAACGCCCTGGCCCATGAGCTGCGCAACACCTTGATGAAACTCAGCTTCATCTTTTCGGCCATCAACGCCGAAGTAGGTTTTCTTCGAGAACAGTGGGAAGAAGAGATTCGAAAACACACCGGGCTGGAAGACAAGACCACCCTCTTGGGCCGCCTCAATGAATTCATCGAAACCCGCTTGGAAAACCTGAACGGCCATGCGGAATTGGGAGCAGTGGGACGGAACCTTTTGGCCGAGCAAAAAGAGTTGTTGGTGACGCCCTTGCTGCCGGAGCAGGCCGCCAACTGGATCGCCATGAAGATTCAGCCCAAGTGGGAACGGCTCTTGGAAGAAAGTTCCGCGTGGAATGATCTGCGCCAAGAAATCCAAGGTATTTTGGAACGGCTCAAGAGCGCCGTATGGGTTGGAACTGATCAGGAAGTAGCCGATCGGCTCGAGCATTTGCCGCAAGAGGTGCGCACCCTGTGGCCTCAGTTGGCGTATATGGAGTTTACCGCGGAGAAATTGCCCATGTTGGATCAGGTGCTGGCTCTTTTGAATCATCCGGGCATGGAAGTCCCCCACAAGAAGCACACGCAAAAGGTGCTTTCCAGCCTGAAAGCCTTGGCTAAGATCATTCCCGACATGGAAACCCGCACGAACCGAATTTTGCAATTCATGCGAAACGGCACGGAAAAAGGCCTTCCCGACTACTGGCGGCCTTTATTGCGTCCCTTAGAAACGTCCATGTCTTCGGACTAGCCTTTTCCGCCTCAGAAATCTCCATTATTTCTTGGATTCCTTTTTGATTTCCGCCAGCGACTCCAACCGAAGGGCCAATTCCCTCAAGGTGGAGGCTTCTACGGCATCCGATTGGACCCAAACAAAATAACCCGGCCCCTCATCCATGATCCTTTGGGGCTGGTCGCCGGCATGGAGATCGATGCATTCATAGACGTGCATCGGTTGGTGCAGCCCCTTCAAGGCCAGGAGGCCCAGGTCTCGAACCTGAACCTTCTCGGCCACCAGGGTGTAGGTGGCCCGACTGATGAGAATCTGGTCGGGTTCGGCGATTTGCTGCAGCCTGGCGGCCACGTTGACCTGGGAGCCGATGGCTGTGTATTGCATCCAATGTTCCGAGCCGAAACTTCCGACGACACTCAGTCCCGTATGGATCCCCATGCGCACTCGAAGGGCGTGAGGGTAACCTTTCTGAGCCCATCGGTGGTTAAGGGCTCTAAGTTTGTCGCGCATGGCCGTGGCCATCTGCAGACAACGGTAGGCCCCTTCCGCGGCGTCCATGTCATCGGGGGCTCCAAAGAGGACCATCATGCCGTCTCCCATGAGCTTGTCCAGGGTCCCCTTGTGCTCCAAGACCAGAGGAATCATTTCGTGAAAATACTCGTTCAGTTGTTCGGCCGTTTCTTCCGGCTCCATGGTATCCGTAATGGTGCTGAAGCGGCAGATGTCCGAAAAGAAAACAGTGATCTTTGTGCGCCGGTGTTCGAACAAAGTCCTCCCTTCGTCCTTGGCCAGGTGTCTCACCAAAGGATCGCTGACAAACAGGGCCAGCCTTTCATTCAGTCTGGTGATTTCCCGATCCTTTTCCCTCAGCTGGGCGATGGATTCTTTGAGATGGGCTTTTTGGGAAGCGAATCGATCCAGAAGCAGGGCAAGAAAAATGCAAACCGTCAAAAAGGCGCCGATGCGCACGATTTCGCGAACATAGTCCGGCCTGTGTCCGTGCCAGCGGCTCATGATGACGAACAGGGCGAAGTACAAGAACATGTAGTAACAGGCGGTCAAAAGCACGCATCGAAAGCGCACATGACCGGCAAGGAAGAAGAAGCCCATGAGCCAGCCGATGAGCATGAGGTCACGGGCCGTGCCGACGGCGTAAAATCCATAGGCGGCCACCGGAGCAAAAAAGAACCAGTTGGGAATAAGGACAAAGTGAGGGTCGAACCGAAAGAGCCTGTCCCATCCAAGAGTGACCATGGCCCAGCCGAGGCCGTGAGCCAGCGTGGCGGCTGCAATGAAAATACCGATCTGGTGCGTTGAAATGTCGCTGTAGCCGAGTTTTTGGAGAAGCACAATGGTGGAGGCGGCGAGCACCCAGCCGAGGTAGCCGATCCACAGGGCGCTCAGTTTTCTCGACCGCTCCATATCGGTGGGGACCTGGGCCATGGCGGGGTCTCCTCCTCACAATGCCTCGCACCCTGGGCCGCCTTCGCGGCACGGACGGCACTGAGCCGAACAAAAGGCATCAGCCCTCCGGAGGTCCTTTCTTTTCCGAGCGCTTGGCCACGGTAAAGCGAATTTCCACGTGTTCTTGAGAAGGATCGGCCAGTTTCAGGGAGGCTGGCGTGATGATAAGGGGAGCGGTGAGGGAGCCGGATTGGGTGACGCTATCCACGCGCAAAGGAGCGGTGTAAAAGGTGTGGATGCCCGCCAGCAACGTTTTTCCACCCAGCACTTGAACCTCGGAGGGGGTGACCTGCACCTCGGTGATGACGATGTTGTTCGGAAGTTTTCCGATCCAGTCCACCTGCACAGGAACGATCTTGGTGGCCGGAACGTCGAGGGTGACTTCCAAAGTGGCCGGATTGACGCTGTTGAGAAAGAGTCCTGGAGGCATCTGAATGTTTTCCTTAGTGATGGGAAAGACATTCAGGCCTTCCACGGCTTTGGCCAGATTGATGCGAACGGTCACCTGTTCCGGACGCAAAGATTTGACGATGGCACTGGATCCATGGAATTGGAGATGCACCTTGTTGGCGGAGGTTTCCAGGATCTGAAACTGAGCCGGTCGGTTGACGAATTCCACGGGAACATTCAGTTCCATAAGGGTATCGCGGCCTCGAGTGAAGCCCAGCCAAATGGCGGTGATGATGAAAAGGGAAAGCACGCTGGCAATACGCAGCTTGGTCATTTCCTTCTTGCGATACTCGGGGTCGCGCCGATGGTCCATTCCCATATGGGATTCCAAAATATGGGCCAGTTCTTCGGGCTGAGACACCGGCTTGATCCAGCCGTCCTTGGCGGTGGAGACCCGCCCGCGTTCTTCGGAAACCGCCACCACCAGAGCGTCCGAGCGTTCGGCAAGCCCTGCAGCGGCCCGGTGCCGCGTGCCGTAAAAGGTGGGTAGGTCCGTTCTTTGGGACAGGGGTAAAAGGACGCCTACTTCCGTCACCTTGTCCCCTTTCACGATCACCGCCCCGTCATGCACAGGATTCTTAGGCCAGAAGATGCTCATGAGCATTTCCTGAGACACACGCCCATCCCACGGAATACCGCCATGAACGAGTTCACTGAGGTCTTCCTTGCCCGGAAAGACCACAAGGGCCCCTATGCGCTTTTTGCCCATTTGAAAAAAGGTGTCGACCAGAACAGACACAGGCGAAGACTTTTCTTCCAACGGTGATCCCCAAAGGAAATTCTTGAGGTTACGGGCTTGCAGCGCGGAGCGGATTTCGTTGCGAAACACCACGATGATGATGATCGCCGCCGCCGCCGTAATCGCCTGAAGGGCCCAGCTGGTGAGAATGAGGCCCAGGGAAGCGGCCAGTTCTTGAATAACCCACAGAGACGCAATGCCTGCCAGAATACGAAAGGCGTTGGTGTGTCGAAAAAGGACGTAGACGCGAAACAAGATGTAGCTGTTGATCAGGATGTCCACCACATCCTGCCATCGAATGGAGGAGAGAACGAGAAGGATGGAGCGCATGGCGTTCAATCCACAATGCTAAACCGAAGAACACTGAGAACGTGCCCTTCGGCGTCGGTGATTTCCACTTTCCATGGCCCCTTGTCCACTTCTCGAAGCTTGAGCACGCTGTATGTCGCCCATCGCGGAGGGTAGAGTTTCAGTCGTATTTCTGTGGTCAGAGCGTCACGATGGTACCAGCGATGGTGGATCACAGTCTGGGAGTGCACCGCGCCGAATTCGGTGAAGCAATAGATCTGCCCCTGCGTGACTGAAAAGACGGCAGCGGTGTTGACCGGATTAAGGTTTTCCAATGCTTCGCAGATTCCGGCGCGACTAAGCGCTATGTTGGCATTTGCGCCCGAGGCGGGCTTCACCATGTCCTGAGCCTGTACTGAGGCACGGCCGAAGAAAAGATTAGCGACGGCAAGACCCATCAGAACGAGTCCGAGCACCATGGCGAGTGGGCGGGCTTGGACAGGGAAGAGGCTCTTCATTGGAGTGGTGGCGGCGACTCGAAGATTGCCTGGAACGCCCCCGTGCATAGGTCAATTCCTTTCGATGAAGCGGCTAAGAAGGCACACTTTGGCTAGCGGATTCCTTAGAATGCTAGGCTGATAACATACCATGAAAATACCGACGGTCAACGTGCAACCGCATGGCGGCCTGGAAGATTGTTCGAGAATGTTTAGAGCGGAGGGGCACACGCCGCGAGCCCCCGGGGTGCCTCACGGTGCTCCCACGCAACGAAGCCACAAAGGCATCTACCGACAGACGGCTGGGAGCTCGTCCGAGAACTGACTTTTGACAATTGGCGCCCTTGCAATTTCAATAAGTTGCAAGGCTCCCGTGTCCCTAAATGGGCATTGTCGGACAGGCTTCCGGGAGACTCTTCGAGAACTCATCTCTTACGGTTTGCAGCCTTACAATTTCAATGACTTGCAAGGCTGCATTCGAGCGCAATTGGCATTTTTGGACACGCTCCTTGAAGCTTGTTCGAGAACAATTTCTGTAGGAGTGGCGCACGCCGCGTCGCCTGATCACGCCTTGCGGTGATCCTACAGGATGAAATGAAAACGGCCCCGAAAAGCCATGCTCGGCCAGGCGCCTGGGGACGCTGCCTAAGGTCTTAGAGAGCCATCAGGATGTCGGCGTAAATTTCCGCGGCCGCCACCACCTGATCAAAGGACACGGATTCTTCCGGTGAATGGGCTTTTTCCAATTGTCCCGGCCCCAGCAGAATGGGTTTGACCCCGGCGGTCCACAGCGTGTTGGCGTCGCTGTGGCTTCGAAAAGGCACGGGCGTCCACCGAAGCTCACGGCTTTCCAGGATATGTCGAATCTTTTGCACAAAGGGGCTCCGTTCAGGAATATCATAGCCCGAGTGAATCTCCGTGAACCGCAAGCTCGGGATCACATGGGGGTTGTCTTCACGAATGGATTCCGTGAGCTGTTCCAGCTCCAAGATGATTTCGCCCATGGGTAAAGCCGGAGGAAGGTGCACATCGAGCCAGGCTTCACAGTAATCGGGCACCACAAAGCCCGCCGAAGAACTGCTCAGATCGCGAATGTTGGGAATGACCTCCGGCCAGCGTTCTTCCCAATACCTCAAAAGGCGCAGCAAAAAGTGCAAAAGGCTTTCGGCCGGATGGGCGGACCGGTTGGCCATGGACGCGTGCATTCTCTTGCCGCGAATAGCCAACTGCATTTCCAGGTAGCCGTAATGCACCAGGGATACTTTCAGGTCGGTAGGTTCCCCGATGATCGCCCATGGAAAGTGATAATCGCGAACGAGCCGTCGAGCCCCATCCCCCTCTTCCTCTTCTCCCACCACCAAGGCCAAGGCTGCGGGGATGGGGGAAGAGGCCACGGCCGAGGCGCTCAGGTACGCCTCGATCATGGCGGCACAGCCCCCCTTCATATCGGCTGTCCCCAGACCAAAGAGCTCTCCACTGGCCTCGTCACAACCGAAATCCTCCAGGTCATAAGCCGAAATGGTGTCCACGTGTCCGATGAGAGCGAGCTGAATATCGGCATCGGGCGGCAGCACCACCAGGTTGGACCGATGATCGTCCACAGGCTGACGCACGACGGGGACGTCGTATCGTTTCAGGAAGGAATAGAGAAAATCGATGGCGTCTTCTTCCTTTCCTGAGGGGCTGTAGATGTTGACCAAGCGTTCCAGAAGGCGACGCAATCGGGCTGTCTGGATAACCGGTCGTGCGGATGAGCCCACAGACACCTCCAATGGGGTGACCCCTTGCCCGCGAAGGAACGTCGCCTCAGAGCGACGGCGGCGACACGGGTGCAGTGGATTGGCGCTTCTTGGAAGCCCTGGGGTCGGATCGAGTCTTCTTGAGCCTTTCCGTCAGGTTCAGGCTCAAATAGATGTGCTCCCTAGGGTTGGTGAACCCCATCTTTTTAAAAAAAGCCAAAGCCGTATCGTTATCCGCCTCGGAGTCCACGAAAAGAATGCGCGCCCCTTCTTCCATGACCGTTTCCTTGAAGTGGTCGAAAAGCCGTTCGGCCACATGCGACCGCCTCAGGTCTCCTCGAACGCCAAGCCACACCAGGTGCGCGTATTTCCAGGCCGACCTTGGTTTGGAAATGGTTGTGCCCAAGGCAAATCCCACGATGCTGTCGTTCATTTCCGCCACAAAACAATATTCCCAGTCGCTTAAGTAAAACGACACCACCTCAAAGGGATCCCAGGTGCGATACAAGTTCGGCACCCGGTCCGCCGTGAACAGCTCCTCGCCCAAGTGAAACACCTCAGCTAAGTCATCAATTTCCATGTGACGAATGGTGACCGCCACCCGCTTTTTCCTGGTGCCGGAAACAGCCGAAGCGTCTTGACGGATGTCGTCTTCCATACCTTGTCCTTTTCGGCTTGTTGAAACGTTCCTATATTTTGAATATCTACGCCAAGGAAGTTGGTCAAGTGTTCGGATTGCGTTTGGTTTCACATGGGTTTTTAAACCTTGCGCAGCTTTGGCCCACTTAAAGGATCCACAGATCACATGACATGGGGAGGAACACGTGCGGTGTTGGTGGAAGCGACCTGGCGCGGTTTTACGGGCGATCGCCGCCATGGCCTGTCTCGTGACGGCCATGGATTCACATCGGGTCTCGTTCGGAGAAGGCGCTGGAATCTTAGGCTTTTCAAAGAATGCCACGCCCCCCACGGCGGCGGTGGTGGTCAAGGTGTTGGATGGGGACACGGTGGTGTTGAAGGGGGGCTTTAGGGTCCGGTACCTGGGGGTGGACGCGCCGGAGATGGATCATGAAAGAGGGCGCCATGACTGTTATGCTGTGGAGGCCTTCGAACGCAACAAGGCCATGGTCCTGGGGCAAGTGGTCACATTGTCCTATGAGGGACATCCATGGGACGATCATGGAAGGCTGCTGGCCTATGTGATGACGGGCGACGGAACCTGTGTCAACGCCCAACTGATCCGCGAGGGTCTAGCCTATGTGTTCCTGGGACCCGAAGGGTTCTCCAGAGTGGACGAATTTGTGAAGCTGCAACGCGAAGCGGTTCTCGAGCGGCGCGGCCTTTACGGATATTGCCCCGTTTCCGAGGAGACTCGATACGTGGGCAATGCTCGGACGTTCATCTTTCACCGCCCCAACTGTCCCTATGGGGTCCAGGTGCATGCTCGACACCGACTGGAGTTTTCATCCCGTTGGGAGGCCCTTGAGAGAGGCTTTCGCCCTTGTCGGCGATG
>NZ_JBRAHS010000001.1:7982-217836 GCF_052743555.1 Desulfosoma sp. | reverse complement strand
AGGCCCTTGAGAGAGGCTTTCGCCCTTGTCGGCGATGTCGGCCCTAGAATGCAGGAGCGATGTGGCATGAGCGGTCGTCAATATCCCCGTCGTCCTTTGGTGGGTGTCGGGGCGGTGGTTTTTCTTGAAGGCAAAGTGCTTTTGGTGCGCCGCGGTCGCGAACCAGCCTATGGGTTATGGTCGTTGCCGGGAGGTTTGGTCAAGCTGGGGGAGAGCCTTCAGGCCGCGGTGCAACGAGAGGTTTTGGAAGAAACGGGCCTTCATGTGAAGGCCGTGGACGTGGTGGCCTGCCTGGACCGGGTCCTTCGGGATACGGCCGGGCACATCGCTTACCACTATGTCCTTGTGGATTTTCTCTGTGAACTGCTCAGCGGTCGCCTGCAGCCGGGAAGTGACGCCCTGGATTGTGCCTTCTTTTTCCCGGAAAGCCTCAAAGACATGCCTCTCACCTCCGGTGCCGCCGAAGTTATCCACAAAGCCGAAAAGACGCGATGTCGAGGCGGCTGTGCCATCTACGATCCCTGCCTGTGATGCCCCGCATTCTTGACTTTGTCCTTGACAGAGGCGCCTTTGGCCATTATGACGGACCGGTCCGTCATGATTTTGCGATAAAGGGATCAAGAGGCCTATGGGAAAGGCGCGGCGCGTGTGGGCATCGGTTTTGACAACGGCGGGAGCCAGGGACGACCCTCGGGAACTGGCCCGTGCGTTGTGCCATGTCTTTCCGAAAAACGAGGGTCACGACGCGCCGGATCAGCTGGTCCAGTTTTTTGAGGCCGCAGTGGCGGAATGGGGCCAGCTTTCCCCAACCTTGCGGCCTTCCGCATCCGTGTTGGTCCAGGCCTTTCGTTCCATGGCGGTCCAATGGGGATCTTCAGAACTGGATTTTCTGGAGAGACTTCTGGCCGCTTTCCTGGAACAGTCTGTGGGCGAGAAGGCTGCGCGGCACACAGAGGGGCGTGACACGCGGGCGCGCATTCTGGCGGCCGCTCAGGAAGTCTTTTCGCAAAAAGGCTTTTACCAGGCGACCATGGACGAAATCGCCGAACGGGCTGACGTGGGCAAAGGCACGCTCTACCGACACTTCCCCAGCAAGGAAAACCTTTTTCATCAGTTGGTCCAGATCCGTCTCAAAGAACTGGAAGCGGAAGCGGAACGCGTTTTGGACAGTGAAGACGATGTGCTGTCCATGATCGAAAAGTACCTTTGCATTTATTTTGACTTCTTTGACCGTAACCAAGGTCTGTATCGGGTCATGGTCCACGAGCACCCGGATCTGGACGAAAGGCTGCAGGACCTCTATGTGGAAAAGATCATGCGACGGATTCCTCGCCTGAAGCGAAAAATCCGAGAAGCCCGCCTGCAGAACGTACTGAAAGATGTGAATTTCCACACGGTGTTTCACGGGGCCATGGGCTTCATTCACGGCGTCATTCAGCGCTGGCTGGCCCAGGACTGCACCTATTCTCTGGTCAAGGAATTACCGGCGGTAAAAGAAGTTCTTTTTTATGGATTTGTGAAGAAGCCGAAAACACGAGAGGAGGACATGCCATGGACATCAACGCAATGAAGGCAAAAGTGGTGGACATCATTGCCAATCAACTGGGCGTGGAAAAGGACGCCATTACCCCTCAGGCCCATGTGATCGACGATCTCGGTGCCGATTCTTTGGACGTGGTGGAACTGATCATGGCGCTGGAAGAAGCCTTTGACGTCGAAATTCCTGATGAAGAGGCGGAAAAAATTCGAACCGTTCAGGACATTTACGACTACATTGAAAAAATCCAGGCTGCTTGACCTCTCAAACGTTTCTCCATCGCGCCTGTGACCGCCGAGCGAGCCGCCTATTGCCGTTTGCCGGCGGTTTTTTGTGAAGAAAAAGCCCCCGCGGCTTGTTCAACAATGGACCTAGTACGCCCAAGAGCCGGGGGAAGGGGTATGCGGCAATCAAAGGAGAGGCCGCGCCATCTGCACATGCTCGGACCGGCACAAGCGGGTCCATTCCATTCATGGACCCCCAAGACACGGTTTTTTTGCGGGATTTTCCGGACCGACGATTCCCTGGAAGAGACACGCCGGGATTTTTTGCCGGATCAGTTTGGGAAGGTTTTTTGTGGCAAAGGCGCAGGGCGCGACCCCTTATGGTGCGATACGGCATTGCGACGGAATGAAGCCTCAGACGCAGTCAAAAAGCCACGGTCGAGAACGCTGCGAGACCCAAAGTAAGAAGGTCCTGCCTTAGGCCTCGTCGGAAAGGGCCAGCAATTCCCCACTCAAGGCCGAAGCGCGCGAATCCACCACGGTGTTCTTGACGGCCCAAAAGACGGCCCGAAAGGTGGCTTCAAAGTTAGTGGGAGACACTCTGCCCAGCTCGATGAATTTGATGACAACTTCTTTGGCGATCTTAAGAATCATTTCATCATCGGCGTTCATACTTTGTCTCCCTTCTGGTAGAGTGCCCCTCGCCCAAAGAAAAAGCCTCTGCTGGTTGGAGGGAAGGCCGGATGGGCTTAGCAGAGGCTTTTTAGGCCTGAGGGAAATACCCCGTGAGGCATTTCCCGGGCCCGAAGATTTTTACCACGAGTCTCCAAACGAAGGCAAGCGCGGAAGCTTTCCGCAGGCAAAGCCGACGGAAGGGTGATCATGGCCAAAGACATCGTGATCATGGCGCTCCTCTTGGGGTTGTCGGCCTTTTTTTCAGGATCCGAGACGGCCTATATGGCCCTGGATCGCATGCGACTGCGCCACAGGGCGCGCACGGACAAACGGGCTCGCCTTGCCCGAGGAATCCTCAAAGAACCTGAAAAGCTCATCTCCGCCCTCCTCTTCTACAACAATCTGGTCAACGTGGCTTTGTCGGCTTTGGCGACCGCTTTGGCCATCCAGATTTTGGGAGACAAAGGCGTCCTGGTGGCCACCGGCGTCACCACCTTGTGCCTGCTCCTTTTTGCGGAGATCACTCCGAAAACCGTGGGCGTCTACTATTCCGAAAAGATCGCTGTGGCCGTGGCCCCCGTGCTTCTTTGGTGCATTCGCCTCTGTTACCCCATTGTGCACCTTCTGTCCTTGGCGGCCAACGGGCTCATTCGACTCACCGGCTTGCGCAGACCCTCGGGGCATCGACGATGGACCGAAGAAGAAATTGCCATGGTCATCAAAGCCGGTACCGAGGAAGGTATTTTGGATCTGGAAAAACAAGACATGCTTCTCGGGATTCTGTCCCTGGAAAAAGTGCGGGTGGGCGATATCGCCGTGCCTCTTCGAGACGTGGTCAGTGTAAGCTTGAATGCTGGTTATGAGGAGGTCTACCGAGTGATTGCGACGCACAAGTACGCACGGTACCCGGTATACCGAGGCGACCCCAGCAACATCGTGGGCTTCATTCACGAACGCGATTTCTTTTTGCAACCCAAAGGGCCTGACTTTCGCCTTAAATCCATCGTGCGACCTCCCCATTTCGTTCCCGAACTGCGCAGCATTCGCCAACAGTTGCTTTACTTCAAAAAGGATCGAGCGCATCTGAGCATCGTTGTGGACGAGTACGGGGAAATTACGGGCATTGTGACCATGGAGGATGTGTTGGAAGAAATCGTGGGCGACATTCAGGACGAACACGATCCCCAGCGACGCTGGGTGCGCAAGGTCGGCGAAAAAACCTACATTGTGGAAGGGCGCCTCTTGGTGCGAGACGTCAACCGATGGCTGCGACTGGACCTGCCCGAGGAAGGCGTGAAAACCCTCGGCGGATTGGTTCAAAAGGCTTTGGGGCGCATTCCCCAGCCTGGGGACGACGTGGTGCTGCAAACCTATCGGCTGCATGTCCTTGAAATGCGAGGAAAAAGTATCAAAAAAATCCGCTTGGACTTGAATCTTCCGGCCAGGCCTCTTGACCCCTGAAGCTGTTCGAAAGAGGCGCAAAATTTTCGTTGAAGCACCAACCTTCCTTTTCATTGCGAATCCAGCCTCTTAGCCCATAAAAATTGCTCCCCCGATACATCCACTCAAAAGGGCCTTCACGGCCACTTTTCCCCCTTTTTGCGTTTGACACGGAAAAGATGTGGTGCTAGATGTGCTTAAAGTGGGAAAGAGTGGTTAAAAAGGGGGAAAAAGTGGGGCTCCTCAAGACGCCGCGATTTCGAGGCCAATTTGTGGTGCGCTTGGACGATAAAGGGCGTTTGCGGATTCCCACCAAGTTGCGCGAAACGCTGCAGCAAAACTACACGGATGGGCTCATTTTAGCCGCCGGACCGCGATGGCTGGACGCCTATCCTCCCGAAGTCTGGGAAATTCTCGAAGAAAAAATCATGGCCAAAGCCGGCCTGCATGAGGACTATCGGGCCCTGGTTCGCTATTACATTGCCAGTGGTGTGGAGTCGGAAATTGACAAGCAGGGCCGCATTCTCATTCCGTCCCTGCATCGGGATCGCGCAAACATTCAGCAAGAGGTCTTGGTGGTCGGCAGTTTGGATCATATTGAGATTTGGGATATGAGCCAATGGCGTGAGTATGACAAGTGGGCTGCAGACAATTTTGAACGTCTGAGCAAGGAGGCGTATTCCTGAGGGGAACGCTGTCTTTGCGGACCGCGAGCGGGCCAAACGCCGTGAAGCCACCGCACGCTCCTTTCAGTCGTCATTGTTCGGTGCTGCTGAAGGAGGCCGTGGGGTTTCTCAATTGTCGGCCGGGGGGACGGTATGTGGACGCCACGGTGGGAGGTGGAGGTTACGCCGAGGCGATCCTTGAAGCGTCTGCTCCGGACGGCCTTCTTCTGGGTCTGGATTGGGACCAGTCTGCGGTGGATCGCGTGCGGAGCAGGCTGGCGGCCTATGGGTCCCGGGCCCTCATTGTGTGGGCCTCGTTTGATGGATTGGCTGACGTTCTTCAATGGCATGGGTGGTCTGCCGTCGATGGCATCGTGGCCGACCTGGGCGTGTCCTCGGATCAGCTGGACGATCCTCAGAGGGGTTTGAGTTTTCTTCAAGAAGGACCTCTGGACATGAGAATGAATCCAGCGGAGGGGATCACCGCGGCCCATTTGGTCAATACGATGCCGGAAGAAGAGTTGGCGAACCTGATTTGGACCCTGGGGGAAGAGCGGTACGCGCGTTGCGTGGCTGCGGCCATTTGCCTTCGGCGGCGGATTCGACCTTTTGAAACCACAACGGATCTTGCCCAGGTGGTGGCGGCGGCGGTTCCCAAGAGTGCCGATACGAGGCGCCTTCATTCGGCGACGCGCACCTTTTTGGCTCTTCGGCTCGCCGTGAACCGGGAACTGGAGGTTTTGGAACGGTTTTTGGGTTCTGCGCTGCAGTTCCTGAAGCCCGGCGGTCGGTTCGTGGTGGTGAGTTTTCATTCCTTGGAGGATCGAATGGTCAAACGGTCCTTTCAGGAATGGGCCAAATCGTGCCGGTGCCCTCGAGACGTGCCGGTGTGCCGCTGTGAAGGCCGTCCCTTGGTCAAGCTGCTCACCAGAAAACCTATTCGGCCGCAAGCTGATGAAGTGGCCGGAAACCCTCGAGCTCGAAGCGCTCGGCTGCGGGCCGTGGAAAAACTTACCTGACGGGTGCAGCACCGACAACCCAGGAGGAAGCATGCGTTTTTTGGCGATTCTTCTCGGAACCTTGGGTGTCGGCTTGTCGGCCTTTTTCATGTGGCTTCAAACCCAACAGGTCAATGACAGCTATCGCCTGATGCAGCTGCAGGACGAATACACCATGTGGTTTGAAATCAAGCGGCGTGTGGAATTGGAATGGGGAAGACTGCAGGCTCCTGATCATCTGCGTTCGCTGGCTCGCAACCGATTTCGACTTCGGGAGGCTCGAGAGAGCGAGCGATGGTACCTGTCAGAGCCTTAAAGGAATTAGGCGTCGTGGTGTGAGGGGCTGAAAATTTTCCGTGACTAAGAGTGCGCCATGGGGGTGGAAGAGCAACGAACGGAAAAGAAAAGGCCGGGATTTCGGTTCTGGTTTTCGTGCCGCTTGCTGCAAGGATTCGGGCTCCTTCTGTGCGCTGCCATTCTAGGTCGCTCCCTGTATCTTCAGGTCGTAGACCACGCCAAGTGGAAGGAAATGCACATCGGCCAAGCGCAAAGCGTCGTGGACATTCCCGTGTACCGCGGAAAGATTGTGGATCGCCGGGGTCTGGACCTGGCCTTGTCGTTGAAGTCTCCTTCCCTGTTTGCCGATGGGGCGCTGGTGCAGGATCCCAAAACGACGGCGGCACGGCTGGTACCCATCGTGGGCGAAGCCGCCGACAAAATCGAGCAAAAGCTTCGGCAAAACAAACGGTTCATTCGGCTTCGCCGCGGGCTTTCCATGGAAGAGGCTCAACAGGTTGCGGGTCTCAAACTGCCGGGGATAGGCATGACTTCGGAGTGGCGCCGGTTCTATCCCTTCAGGCATTCTGGAGCCCATGTCATCGGTTTTGTGGGAGTTGACGGAGTAGGCTTGGAAGGCGTCGAAAAGGCGTATGATGGCTTGTTGCGCCAGTCGGTGCGATCCACGACGGCCCTCCGGGATGGGGGTCGTCGCAAGATTTGGCTACGTGAGACACCACCGCCTCTTCCTCAGGAACGATATGGTCTGCAGTTGGCTTTGGATGGGTACCTTCAGTCGGTCAGTGAGGAGGCGTTGCAAAAGGCCATTGAGCAACACCAAGCGGCCGCCGGCCAGGCGATCCTCATGGATGCCCAAACCTTTGAAGTCTTGGCCTTGGCGGTGTGGCCCGGCTTCGACCCAAACCATTACAGCTCGCATCAGCCTGCGGAGTGGCGAAACAGGGCCATCGCCGATGCCTTTGAACCGGGCAGCTCCTTCAAGACTTTTCTCATAGCTGCCGTATTGGACGCCAAGTCTGCCAAGCCTGAAGACCGCATCTTTTGCGAAAACGGAAGGATTCAGGTGGCCACCCATACCATTCGAGACGTGCATCCCCATGGGTGGCTGACTGTCGCGGAAGTGCTCAAGGTTTCCAGCAACATCGGTGCCCTCAAATTGGCGGACGCTCTTGGAGCGGAGCGGTTTTACCGGTATTTGGATCAATTTGGTTTCGGTAAAAAAACGGGTGTGGACTTGCCCGGAGAAATTTCGGGCACCCTTCGACCGCTGGCCTCGTGGAGACCGATCGACTTGGCGGTGACGGCGTTCGGCCAGGGAGTGACCGTGACGGGATTACAGTTGGCCAGTGCCGTGGCGGCCATTGCCAATGGAGGTCTGATGAAGACACCTCGAGTGGCCAAGGCGGTGTTGGACGCCGAGGGGCGTGTGGTCAAGGTGTTCGGCCATGAGGAAGGGCGTCGCGTACTGAGTGCGGCAACGGCCGCCAAGCTTCGAGAACTGATGCGGGGGGTTGTGGAGCCTGGGGGCACGGGAACCAGGGCGGCCCTGGCTCAATACACCACGGCCGGTAAGACAGGAACGGCTCAGGTTGTGGAACCTGGAACCCGCCGGTATTCTCTGGATAAATACACATCGGTTTTCGTGGGCTTTGCTCCCGCCACCCATCCTCGTTTAGTTCTGGCGGTGGTGATTCACGAACCCCAGCCGGAACATTACGGCGGCGTAGTGGCCGCCCCTGTGTTTCGTGACGTGATGGAGAAAGCCCTGCCCTACTTGGGGGTGCTGCCCGACAAGAAGCTGGAGGATCAGCCACCGACGGTGCGGATGGTATCTGCGAGCCCCGAGGAAGCCACCGCCGAAGGTGTGCCCATGATCTCAGCGGAAGACGACACGGTGATGATTCCCGATGTTCGAGGACTTTCGTTGAAAGCCGCGGTGGCCGTCCTGAAGGATTCCGGCTTGTCTGTGTTGCCTCAGGGCCGAGGCCGAGTTGTGCGCCAACATCCCGGGGCGGGTACCTCGGCGCGCAAAGGCGCGGCCGTGACCATTGAGCTGGAAGAGGTGTTGTGATTTCTCAAGAGAACTTTGCCAAACCTCTGGAAGCCCTGTTTGAAGACGTGCCCGGCGCGCGCCTGATGGGGCGTCGTGATGTGCTGGTGTCCGGGCTGTCCACGGACAGTCGTCGGGTGCGCCCGGGCCATCTTTTCGTGGCTTTGCGCGGATCGCGCACGGACGGGCATGCATTTGTGGAAGACGCGGTGCGTCGCGGCGCTAGCGCTGTTTTGGTGGAAAGGCTTCCTGAAACTGTCCTGGCCGTTCCAGCGGTGGTGGTGGACAATGCGCGAAAGGCCATGGCGGCGGCCGCCGCTTCCTTTTATGACCATCCGGTTCGGTCTTTGACCCTTGTGGGCATTACGGGCACCAACGGCAAAACGACCACATCCCTTCTCGTGGAAAGCATTCTGGCCCACGCCGGCATGCGGGTGGGTGTCATCGGCACTCTGGGATACCGCTGGGGCGCAGTGAAGGAAAAAACGGACATGACCACACCCGATGCGGCAGATCTGCAGCATATTTTTTCCCGCATGAAAAGGGATGGGGTGAGCCATGTGGTCATGGAAGTTTCGTCCCATGCCTTGGAATTGAGTCGTGTGGACGGAGTTTTCTACGATGTTGGGGTATTCACCAACTTGTCTCAGGACCATTTGGATTTTCATGGGTCCATGGAACGCTATTTTGAGGCCAAAAGGCGTCTTTTTGCCGAACACATCAAATCGCTTCGCGACGCTCAGCCCATGGTCGTAAACGGCGACGACCCCTACGGCAAAAGGCTCGCACAGGAATTCGCAAGGGCCGTGTGCACCTTTGGCGTGGAAGATGCGCAGAGCACTCTTCATCCTTTGAAGTACAAGCTTGGGGCGCAGGGCATCGAAGCGTCGGTGCAGACCCCTGCGGGCCCGGTAGCCATTTCCTCATCCCTCTTGGGTCGTCTCAACCTCTACAATATTCTGGCGGCCATCGGCGCTGCCCAATCCCTGGGGGTTTCTTTGCAGGCCGTGGCGGAGGGCATCGCCGCCGTCGATGCTGTGGACGGCCGGCTGCAGCGCCTTGACAACGACTGCGGTCTTCATGTGGTGGTGGATTTTGCGCATACCCCGGATGCCATGGAAAAAACCTTGGAATGCCTCAAGGAATTGTCTTCTAGGCGTCTGTGGGTGGTTTTCGGGTGTGGCGGGGACAGGGATCGCACCAAGCGTCCCGTCATGGGAGCCGTAGCCGGGCGTTACGGGGACCTAGTGGTCATCACCAGTGACAATCCTCGAACGGAAAACCCGGAAGCCATCGTCAAAGAAATCGAAGCCGGCGTGCAATCCACAGGAAAAGCGATGTTTTCCTTCAACGACGAGGTTCTTCCTGTGAGCGGCTACACTATCGTTGTGGATCGCCGCCATGCCATATTCGAAACCATCAGAAGAGCCGAACCGGGGGATGTGGTGTTTATTGGCGGAAAAGGCCACGAAACGTATCAGATTGTGGGCACACAGGTGCGCCCATTTGACGATCGTGTGGTGGCGGAAGAAGCTTTGGCCCAGCGCCGCGCTCTGATGATGTTGGCTCAAGCGGCTGAAGGGGTTTCATGATGTGGACCCTTGCCGGCATGGCCGAAGCCGTTCATGGCAAGCTTATGGGGCCATCCCTCGATGTGTCCCCGTCTCGCGTGGTCACGGACACAAGAACCCTGAAGCCCAACGATGTCTTTGTGGCGTTGCGAGGGGAGCGTTTTGACGGGCATGATTTTGTGGAAGAGGCCGTGCGGCGGGGGGCCGTAGCCGTGGTGGTGGAGGGGCTGCCATGGGCGCACAAGGTGGCTGAGCGTGCCTCGGCCATCGTGGTTCAGGATACCCTGCAGGCGCTGGGTGACTTGGCCCGCTGGGTTCGGCAGCGTTTTTCTCTACCCGTTGTGGGCATCACCGGCAGCAACGGCAAGACTAGCACCAAGGAGATGACAGCCTCCATTCTCGCCCGGCGGTTCAATGTTTTGAAAAACCCCGGCAATTTCAACAACCTCATCGGTGTTCCATTGACGCTCCTTCAGTTGACGGCCGCTCACGAAGCGGCCGTTGTGGAAATGGGCATCAATGTGGTGGGCGAGATGGAGCGTTTGGTGTCCATGGTGCAGCCGACGGTGGGCATCATTACGAACATTCATCCCACCCATTTGGAAGGCTTGGGGACCTTGAGCACTGTGCTTTCGGAAAAGGGCAAACTCTGGACACGGTTGCCTGAAAACGGCACCGCCATCGTCAATGGCGATGACGGGCGCCTCGAGGCTTTCGGCCAAGAAATGAAGGTGCGCCGCGTTGTCTGTTCCTTGGAGAAAGCCTCGGCGGATTTTGGCGTGGAAGGTTCCGTGACGGTCCTTCCGGGAGAGAGCCGGTTTCGGCTTGCGACACCCTCGGGAAGGGCAGCCGTTCGCCTTGCGGCCATGGGCACGCATCACGTGCGCAACGCCCTAATGGCCGCCGCAGCCGCTTATGTGCTGGGGTTTTCTTTGGAAGAAATCCAAGCGGGTTTGGAAGATTACCGTCCCGTCAAACAGCGCATGGTGCTTGTGGAGCTTCAGGACGGAATGGTGTTGGTGGATGACACCTACAATGCCAATCCCATGTCCATGGTGGCTGCCTTTCGTGCCGTGAAAGACGCCGCACAGGGAAACCCCATGGCCTTAGTCCTCGGAGAGATGCGGGAGCTGGGAGAGTCGGCCGTGTCATGGCATCGATGGGTGGGGGAACAGGCAGCGCAAACAGGGCCGACAGTGCTGGTGGCTCTCGGCGCCCATGGCCAGGATGTCCTTGACGGGGCCCAACGTGCCGGGTATGCCCCGCAGCGTTGTTTTCTGGCATCAAACCATGAAGAAGCCGCCCAGGTGCTGATGGAACACCTGGAATCCAGGCACTGGATATTGGTCAAAGGATCCCGCGGAATGACCATGGAGCGGGTGGTGGAAAAAATTCTCAAGCTAAAAGGTCTCACAGAGGCAGCCCCGTGAAATGGCAAAAGGCTGATGAAAATACCAATGAAAAACCTCTTCTGGTGGTGGTGGGGCTTGGTGTCTCGGGCCAGGCCGCCTGCCGTTGGGGATTGCGCCAAGGGTATCGCGTTCTCGGAATGGACCGATCTCAGGAGCCGCCTCTTCGGTCCGTGGCGATGAGCCTTGAAGCCGAAGGCATCCGTGTGCGCTTGGGCGCCCATCGGCTCGAAGACTTTTTGGATGCCGAGCTTGTGGTGGTGAGTCCTGGGGTTCCTGTGGACACGGAGGTGTTTCGAGCGGTTCAAGGGAGGGGCATTGCCGTGGTTGGGGAACTGGAATGGGCGTGGCGGTCTCTGAAGGTTCCCACCATCGCCGTCACGGGCACCAATGGCAAGACCACCACCACGGAATTGGTGGGGACTCTTTTACAGGCGGCCGGTTTCAGGGTTTTTGTGGGCGGCAACATCGGAACTCCGCTGGCCGGTTGGCTTGCGGATCATTGGGAAGACGTGGGCGGTGGAGCCTCCGCAGCGGACCTGTTGGACTGGTGTGTCCTTGAAGTGAGCAGCTTTCAACTGGACACCGCTCCCACCTTTGCGCCCGACGTCGGCATCGTGTTGAACGTGACCCAGGATCACCTGGATCGCTATGAGAGTTTTGACGCCTATGCGGCTTCCAAATTTTCCCTTTTTAAGAGACGCACATGTTGCGTGCAGACGGCCGTGATCAACAAAGACGATCCTGTCTGTCGCCGGTGGGTTTCCCAAATCCCCGCCTCCGCCTTGTTTTTTTCGCGCTCTGAACCCGGCGCGGAAGCTTTTACGGACGGCCGAATCCTTTCTGTGATGGACCGGCGTGGGGTGCACCACCGATTTCGTTTGGACCGATGGGCGCTGAAAGGATGGCACAACCTGGAAAACCTCATGGCCGCTACCCTGGCCGCGTTGCGCTGTGGCGTCGATCCTCAAAAAGTTCAAGAGGTCATTGACACATTTGGGCCGTCACCCCATCGCATGGAATGGCTGGGGACTATTGACGGCGTGGGGTTCATCAACGATTCCAAGGGAACCAACGTGGGTGCCGTGATCAAGGCTTTGGAGAGCTGTTCCCAGCCCGTGGTGTTGCTTTTGGGAGGGCGCTCCAAGAAAACGGAATTTCGACAACTGGCTCCCCTTTGTCCAAAAAAGGTGCGTGCTGTGGTGGGCTTTGGGGAAACAGGACCTCAAGCGGCCGAAGAGCTTTCAGGCCATGTTGCTACGGTGGTTGTCGGGGACCTGGAAGCGGCTTTTCACGAAGCTGTGCAACGGGCTCGCCCGGGTGACGTGGTGCTGCTGTCGCCCGCGTGCGCTTCTTTTGATCAGTATCCCAACTACGCAGCCCGTGGGGACCATTTTCGCGCGCTTTTTGAACAGCATAAGAAAAAGGCCTCGCAACGTTCAGGGAGGCCTGAGCAAGGTGCCGATGCATGGATAGCGACGGGGCGACCCTAGGCATGATGCGTTATGGACCTTCAGGAAGGGATGATGCGCCGACGACGACACTGTGGAGTCCCTCCGGACAGATCTGGGCCGTTGTGTTGTTACTTATGGCCTTCGGGATTGTGATGGTTTGGAGCGCCAGTGTTTCCGTGGGCATACGACAGAGCAGCGCCGTCAGTGGGCTGAATTCCTATCCCGTCAAGCAGGCGCTTTTTGCCGCTGTGGGCATTGTTCTGATCTTTTTTTTCGAGCGGTTTCCTTATCGAGTTTTTTTACCTTTGTCCAAGCTTGTCCTTTTGGGACTGATCGTGACTTTAGCGCTTGTCCTGATTCCGGGCATAGGTGTGGAGATCAACCATGCGCGCCGTTGGTTCGGTTTCGGATCATTTCTCTTGCAACCTTCGGAATACGCCAAAGTGGGTTGGGTGATTTATCTCAGCAGCTATCTCACCAGAAAGAAAGACCAGTTGCATCGTTTCTTTTATGGCATTGGCCCCTCACTGTGGGCCCTCGGGCTACTGTGCGTCCTTTTACTTCTAGAGCCCGATTACGGAACCAGTGCCATTGTGGTTGGGGTCAGTTTCGTGCTGTGGATGGCGGGCGGTGTGCCGTGGCGACACCTTTTCCTTTTCATTCCCGTAGCAGGTTTAGGTCTGGCCGCTTTGGTGATCCATTCCCCGTACCGGGTGGCGCGTCTCATGGCCTTTCTCAATCCCTGGACCGATCCGTTGGACAGCGGTTACAACCTCATTCAGTCCCTCATTGCGGTTGGATCCGGCGGATTCTGGGGCAAGGGCCTTGGCGCGGGCCAACAAAAGCTCTTTTATCTGCCGGAACCGTTCACAGATTTCATCGTGGCCGTCATGGCCGAAGAACTTGGGTTTGTGGGGATTGTGTTTCTGACGGCCATGATCATGTTTTTCTCATGGCGGGGTCTCGGCGTGGCCTTGAAAGCCACGGACGATCTAGGCGGCCTTCTCGCTTTGGGACTGACCTTTCTCATTGTCTTTCAATCGTGGTTCAACATCGGCGTCGTTTTGGGGTTGTTTCCCACCAAGGGATTGACGTGTCCTTTTCTGTCTTACGGCGGCAGTTCTCTGACCGCCAACTGCATCGCCGTCGGCATCGTTTTGAATGTGGCCCGGCGAGCTCGTTGGTGAGGCAGCGTCGTGTACAAACGGTACCAACACATCCATTTTGTCGGCATCGGCGGCATCGGCATGAGCGGCATTGCCGAGTTGTTGCTGAATCTGGGCTATCGCGTCAGCGGCTCGGATCTTCGAGAAAGCGAGACCACTCGTCGGCTTCGTCACTTGGGCGCTGAAATTTACATCGGACATCACGAAAGCCATGTGCAAGGTGCTGATGTGGTGGTGTTGTCCTCGGCCGTTGCGGAAGACAATGCCGAGGTCGTGGCGGCAAAGAAGTTGGGAAAAGTGCCTGTCATTCGCCGAGCGGAAATGCTCGCGGAATTGATGCGTCTCAAATACGCCGTGCTGGTGGCTGGAGCTCATGGAAAAACGACGACCACGTCCATGATCGCCACTGTTCTTGCTCGAGGAGGCTTGGACCCTACGGTGGTCATCGGCGGCAAGCTGAACGCGTGGGGGACCAACGCGAAACTGGGCGCGGGCGATTTTGTGGTGGCCGAAGCAGACGAAAGCGATGGGACCTTCTTGTTGCTTTCCCCCACCATTGCCGTGGTGACCAATATCGACTGGGAGCACGTGGACTTCTACCGGGATCTGGAACACATTCGAGAAACCTTTTTGCAGTTTATCAACAAGGTGCCTTTTTACGGCCAGGCGGTCCTGTGCCTGGAAGATGCGAACATTCAACATCTGCTGCCTCGCATTCAGAAAAGGTTTGTCACCTACGGGTTTTCATCCCAGGCGGATTTTCAGGCGAGACAAATCACCGTGAATGGCTTGGGGTGCACATACCGCGTCTATCATCAGGACTGCGAACTGGGAGAGATGGTTCTTCCCCTTCCCGGCCGACACAATGTGCTCAACTCCTTGGCGGCCGTGGCGGTGGCCGTGGAGCTGGAATTGGACTGGGATTCCATCCGGTTGGGGATTCAGGACATGACCGGAGTCCAGCGCCGGTTCCAGATCAAGGGCGAACGGGCTGGGGTCTTGGTTCTGGACGACTACGGTCATCATCCTACAGAAATTCGTGCTGTGTTAAAGGCCTTAACGGAAAGTTATCCCCATCGGCGAAAGATCGTAGTGTTTCAGCCCCATCGTTACACGCGGACCCGCGGCCTTTTGGATCAGTTTGCCACCTGTTTTTACCAGTGTGATGTTCTGCTCATCACAGAAATCTATGCCGCCAGCGAACGCCCCCTTGAAGGGGTGACAGGGCGGCGGCTTGCGGACGAGGTGGCCAAGTACGGCCACCACGACATCACCTTTTGCCCGACGCTAGAAGAGACCACCAAGGTGCTTCTGCAGCGGGTTCGACCCGGCGACGTGGTCATGACGCTGGGTGCCGGAAACGTGTGGCAGGTGGGTGAACAACTTTTGGAGCACATATCGGAAGAGGCCTCGGTGGCACGCCGCGGAGCGCGGAGCTGATGGAGTGGGACCGCCTTTTCAGAGATTTTGGTGAAGATGTGGAGGTGCAATGGGATGTTGCAGCCTCCACGTTGAGCACTTTTCGAGTGGGCGGGACGGTTCAGTGCGTGGTGCGACCGAAAACGAAAGCCTTCTTGAAAGCGGTGCTCCAAAGGCTTCGAGCCGAGGGCGTGCCCTGGACCATTCTCGGAAAGGGCAGCAATGTGCTTCTGCCGGACGGTGTCTGGCACCGAGTGGTGATCCTCCTGGACCGGTGTTGCGCGCAGTTCCAATGGCAGCCGTGGGACGATGCCACGGGAATTGTGACAGCGGGTGCCGGCATGCCCCTGTCAAGGCTGCTCAAGCTGTGCATGCGTCACGGCTGGACGGGCTTGGAATTTCTTTCAGGCATTCCCGCAACGGTGGGCGGCGCAGTCATCATGAATGCCGGAACCCGAGCGGGTTCCATAGGGGACGTTCTGCAGCAGGTGCGCTTTCTTGACAAAGACCTTGAAGAACGGGTGCTGCCCCGCACGGCCCTGTCCATGGGTTACCGTAACGGCGGTCTACCTCCACAGGTTGTGCTGTTGGAAGCGGACTTTCGAGTCGTCGTGGCCATGCCCCATCACGTGGCCCAGAGGATTGCCGAGCTGCTCAGGCTACGGCGCCGAACGCAGCCTCGCCGATGGCCTTCCGCCGGGTGCGTGTTTAAGAATCCGGGGCTACAATCGGCGGGTGCCCTCATCGACCAAGCGGGATTCAAGGGGTTTCGTATCGGCGATGCAGAGGTTTCGCAGGTGCATGCCAACTGGATTGTCAATCGAGGACGAGCCACCCGGACCGATGTGCTTCGAGTCATTGAGGCTGTTCGTCAGGGGGTTTGGGAACGGTTCGGCGTGCATCTGGAGCTGGAAGTGCAGGTGCTAGACTGATGCGCCCCAAGAAAAACCGGTACCGAAAGAATCCGCGTCGTGTGGGAGGACCGCTGCATTGGATGCTGGTTCTTATGGCTCTCGGTGTCCTCATGGGGGCGGCGCTGGGCTTGAGCTGCCTTCTTTCCCGAGCTTATGCGGCCCTTTTGAACGCGCCGCTGCTTGGCGTGGAGACCATCGAAATACGCGGGACGGTCAAGTTGGATGAAAAAACCGTTCTCAATGCCCTGGGGGTGCCCAAGGGCGTCAACATGCTCAAGTTGCGGCTGGATTCCTTGGCCCAGCGGCTCCAAAAGCTGCCATGGATCCAATCGGCTCAGGTAGCCGTGTCCCCCAGCGGGCGTCTTGTGGTCTCCATCGATGAGCGCAAGCCTTTGGCGGTGGTCATGGGAACGCGCCCACTGCTCATGGACGAAGATGGAAGGTTGTTTGTGGAGGTCAAGGCCGAATCTTATTTGGAACTGCCCTATGTCACCAAAGTGGGGGAAAGGCCGCTGACATTGGGCGATCGCGTTCCCCAGGCCTTCCTCGATGCCTTTCATGAGCTGCTCAAGGCCATGAAAGGTGATTCGGGTCTAGGCGGCGGTTTTGTGTCGGAAATTCAGTGGGATCCTTTGGAGGGTCTATCGATTTTTGCCAATCCCAAAGGAACCCGAATCCATCTTGGAACCGGGGATTTTTCACACAAGCTGCGGCGCATGCGGGCGGTTTTCAAGGAGGTGGAGCGACGCATGGGTGCGGCCGGCGTTGATGCACTGCTGGCTGTGGATCTGTCCTATCCCGATCGAGCCTACATTCAGGGCCGATTTCAGAAGACGCAGGGCATATGAGCACATGGCCACCCTCGGCGCGATGGGGACCCTGCGGGTCAAGAGGGGATCATGGCAAGAAAAGATGACCTGATCGTCGGCTTGGATCTTGGAACCACCAAGGTGTGTGTCGTGGTCGGCGAAGTGACTCCCGAAGGGATCGATATTGTCGGGGTGGGAACGACTCCTTCAATGGGCATGCGTGGCGGCGTGGTGGTCAACATCGATCAAACGGTGAACGCCATCCGCAAGGCTGTGAGTGAAGCGGAAAGAATGGCGGGGTGCCAGATTTCTTCCGTGTACACCAGTGTGGGTGGAACGCACATCACGAGTCTCAATAGTCACGGCGTCATTGCCATCAAGAGCCGAGAAGTGACGCGCACGGACGTGGAGCGGGTTTTGGAGGCGGCCAAGGCCGTCGCCATGCCCTTTGACCGTCGGGTTCTCCACGTGCTGCCTCAGCAATTCGTTGTGGACGATCAAGAAGGCATCCAGGACCCCTTGGGCATGTCCGGCGTGCGGCTGGAAGCCAAAGTGCACATTGTGACAGGCATCTCCAGTGCCTTGCAAAACATCGTCAAGTGTTGCGAACGGGCAGGATTACATGTGCTGGATATTGTGATGGAATCCTTGGCTTCCAGTGAGTCGGTTTTGGATCCCGATGAGAAGCACCTGGGGGTGGCTCTGGTGGACATGGGGGGAGGCACCACCGATGTGGCCGTTTTTCGCGAACAGGCCATTCGGTATTCCTCAGTGATCGGTCTGGGAGGCAACCATGTGACCTCAGATATTTCCGTGGGGCTGCGAACGGCCATCGATGAGGCGGAAAAGATCAAGCGGCAATACGGCTGCGCGATGATTGAGCGTGTGGATCCACAAGAAGTGATCGCCGTTGGATCCGTGGGCGGACAGAAACCGCGGGAGTTGGCGCGGTCGATTTTGGCGGAAATCATTGAAGCGCGTGTGGAAGAGATTTTGAAAGTCACGGAATTGGAACTCATTCGCTCGGGTTACATGGAGTCCCTTCATGCAGGCGTGGTGCTTACTGGAGGAGTGTCCCTGCTGCCTGGCATTCGGGATTTGGCGGAGCGTGTCTTTGATCTTCCGGTGCGCGTGGGGGTTCCCTATCGGTTCGGCGGTTTGGGCGATGTGGTGAAAAACCCCGTCTACGCCACAGCCACGGGGCTCTTGCTCTATGGATGGCAGCACGGCCCGAGGCTGAGTCGAGGATCATCGGAAGGTTCCTGGTGGCATCGAACCTTGGGGTTTCTCAAAAGGCTTCTCAAAGAGTTTTGATTCTTGGGGCCCATGATCTGCTTCGTCAGGGGCGCATGGGGTCTTCCAAGGGTTGACAGGATGTCTTGCCGATGTTCGGCGGGACGGGGCAACGCCAAAGGCACAGCAAAGGGGAGTGGCCATGGAAAGCAAACCGATGAATGGAGCAAAAATCAAGGTTTTGGGAATCGGGGGTGGTGGCGGCAATGCCGTCAACAACATGATTGCGGCAGGCATGGAGGGTGTGGAATTCATCGCGGCCAACACGGACTTTCAGGTCTTGGAGCGAAACAAGGCCTCCGTACGCATTCAGCTGGGCACCAACCTGACGAAAGGTTTGGGTGCGGGTGGTGATCCGGAAAAAGGCGCCAAGGCCACGGAGGAGGACCTGGACAAGGTCCGAGAAGCATTGCAAGGCAGCGATATGGTGTTCATTACTGCCGGTTTGGGCGGCGGCACCGGGACAGGCGGCGCCCCCATCATCGCCAAGGTGTGCAAGGAATTGGGAGCCCTGACGGTGGCCGTGGTCACCAAGCCTTTCAGTTTCGAAGGCAAAGTGCGGCAGCGCAATGCCGAACAGGGCCTCAAGGCGCTGGGGGAGGTGGTGGACACCCTCATCAGCATTCCCAACAACCGATTAAGCAGCCTGGCCGATCGCCGAGCCACCCTTTTGGAAATGTTCCGAAAAGCGGATGATGTGCTCCTCCATGCCGTCAAAGGCATTTCCGATCTCATCATGAATCCGGGTCTCATCAACGTGGATTTTGCAGACGTCAAGACGGTCATGAGCGAGATGGGCTTGGCCATGATGGGTACCGGCGTGGCTAAGGGAGAAAACCGAGCGGCGATGGCGGCGCAAATGGCCATTTCCAGCCCGCTTCTGGAAGATATTTCCATTCACGGAGCTCGAGCGGCATTGATCAACATCTGCGCTGGTCCGGATCTGGCCATGTACGAGTTTGAAGAAGCGTCCACGATCATTTATAACGAAGTGGACAATGAAGCCCAGATCATCTTGGGAACGACTATTGACGAGACGATGGGCGATGAGCTGCGGGTGACGGTGATCGCCACAGGTATTGGACAACCTAAGCAGCAGGCCAAGCGCGATATGTCGCGGCTTTCCAGGCTGCGCCCCGAACCCGCAATGGAACCCGTGGTGCCGCACATGCCGGAAACAGCGGTGCTGCCGGCTGCAGCCAGCGCCCCCATTCGCGATGATTTGATTCTTGAGGAGCGTCCCAGAAAAAGAAGTTTCTTCAAAAGACTGACAGGAGGATCGGTCGACGAGGAAGATTGGAACATTCCCACCTTCATTCGCAAACAAGCCGACTGAGGTTGTGCGTCCTTCCGTGGCATGACTCCCCGTCCTATGGCCACATGGGAGCGGGATGGGAACCCCCTGCGGCGGAGCACGGCGGTTCCCTCCCGCTTCTAAGAAAGCGGGATGTGGTCCGCTTTGCCTTTCAGGGAGAGGGGGTTACGGCTTGTGCGTGCGAGCGAAGGAGGATTGTCCTCAAGGATCCGTCGGCCTCGCACGTTGATGCGTTGGAAACAGAGGCATCTATCACAGCTTCGGCTGTCCAAAGAAAGGTCCTGGATCTCTCGAAATCCGGGAGGAGCCATCTATATTGTCCTTGCTTTTCCCAACACCTACCATGTTGGCATGTCCAACCTAGGGTTTCAGACCGCGTACCGGCTTTTCAATGACAGTCCTTTGGTAACGTGCGAACGGGTTTTTTATCCCGACCCGGAAGTTCTCTCGGAATATCGATCGGGCAGAGCCCAGCCGCTCTCCATGGAGTCGTCCAGGCCTCTCACGGACTTTCACCTTATCGCCTTTTCGGTGTCTTTTGAAAACGATTATCCGGCTCTTTTGGAAATGCTGCATTGGGCCGGGCTTGCGGTTCGAAGCGCGGATCGATGCGAGAGCAACCCTTTGGTCGCTGCCGGAGGGGTGGCGGTCTTTTTAAATCCGGAACCCTTGGCCGATTTTATGGATTTTTTCTTTATCGGTGAGGCCGAGGGTCTTGTGGATTCTTTTGTGCGCGCTTGGACTGAAGGTGCAGCGGCATCGCGCCAAGAAATGCTGGAGCATCTGGCCGTGCATTGCCCCGGCATTTATGTGCCTCGGTTGTACACTCCTATTTACGGGCCGACGGGCGTTTTGCAGAGCATGCAGCCGAAGGGCAAAGCGCCGCCAAAGGTTCAACGGGTCAAGGTGGATCTGGCCGCCATAAAGCCTGCTCATTCGGTCATCATCACCGAAGAGACGGAATTTTCTGGGACGGCTTTGATCGAAATCGGTCGCGGTTGTGGTCGCGGCTGCCGGTTTTGTGCGGCGGGTTTTGTTTACAGGCCGCCTCGGTTTCATACCTTCGAGGCGATAAGTTCCATTGTGGCAGGGTGGATACCGCACACGAGGCGCATCGGCCTCGTCAGTCCGGCCGTATCCGATTATCCTGACATGGATCAGCTATGCCGGCGCCTCCTGGAATGGGGCCTGGAAGTGCATTTTTCATCTCTGCGCGCGGATAAGGTGTCCCCGGACATTTTGAAGGCTCTGGGCGAAAGTGTTCTCAAGGCCGTCGCCATAGCCCCGGAGGCGGGTTCCGAACGCTTGCGTGCCGTGATCGGCAAGCACCTCACGGACGAAGATGTCCTTTCGGCGGCGGAGCGGCTTGCCGAGTGCGGGGTGCAGCATTTGAAGCTGTATTTTATGATCGGCTTGCCTTCGGAGACCCGCGAGGATTTGGCAGCCGTGGTGGATTTAGTCAAGAGGGTCAAGCACCGGGTGCTGGAGCGTAGTCGAGGCCGTAAGAAAATGGGGCTGATTACCTTAAGTGTTCATTCTTATGTCCCAAAACCGTTCACGCCTTTTCAGTGGGCGGCCTTTGCTGGTGTGAGCGATCTCAAAGTCAAGGCCAAATGGCTGCAGCAGGCCCTGGGCAAAGTGGCCAATGTCCGCGTCCATTTTGATCTGCCCAAATGGGCGTATGTGCAGGCGCTGCTGAGCCGAGGGGATCGAAGGGTGGGCGAATTGCTGGAAAAAGTGGTCCTAAAGGGCATCAGTTGGAGCCAGGTGGCGAGGGAGTCGGTGCTGAATCCGGATTTTTGGGTGATGCGGGAAAGGGAACCCGACGAGGTTTTTCCTTGGGAGATTGTGGATCACGGTGTTAAGCGGGCCTTTCTGCGGAGTCAATACGAAAGGGCCATGCGGGGCCTTCCCTCGGCACCCTGCGTTCAAGAACCAGGATGCCGGAGCTGTGGCGCCTGTGGGCGTGCCTAACTCAAAGGTCCCTCGTGAGAGCGCTCAGGGCATGGACAGTGATGGATTTCTCTGACACGCTTCGTTGGTTGTGTTAAGTTTGAGTGAGCAAGACCGTAGCCAAAGTGTTCTAAGAAAGCCGATTCGGCTTGCAAGCGGGCTACCATGAAAACGCCCGCAAATCTCACTTTTGGAAGGAAATCACCATGACCTCGAACCGCAACGACTATTACGCCATTCTGGGAGTCTCCCCCGAAGCGTCACCGGAGGCGATCAAGAGGGCTTTCAGAAAATTGGCTCTGGAAACCCATCCCGACCGTAATCCGGGAGACCGTCAAGCGGAAGAACAATTCAAGAAAATCAACGAAGCCTACGGCGTATTGTCGGATCCTCAGAAAAGGGCAGAATATGACCGTTATCGGGCCATGGGCCATGGGCCCGGCGCCGCCTATGGACGTGCTAGCGGCTTTAACTATAGTCAAGAAGACATTTTTCGCGACTTTTTCACAAGCCGACAGGCTCAGGAAATTTTTGCGGAGATGCGTCGAGAATTCGAGCGCATGGGCTTTCGTTTTGATGAGGGTTTTTTGAACAATATCTTCTTTGGAGGCAGGACTTTTGTTTTTCGCACCACCCTGTGGGGAGGGCCGGAAGGTGTGCGCGTCTATCGTTCCACGGGACGACACACCATGGAATCCCCATCAAGTCGGCCTGCGGATTTTTCACAGCGGCCATCCACATCTTCGCTGGTCCTGCCTGTTTTAAAGATGGGAGCTTCCTTGCTCTATCAAGCTGGAAAAAACCTGGGCAAGCGCTTGGTGCGCAAGGCTTTGGAATGGGTCGGTGTGGGAGGCAAGGAGCATGGAGCCGACGGGGAAGGGGCGGGCCATGCGGATGTGGTGTACCGGCTGACCATTGATGTGGAGGAAGCCCTACACGGTGCGGTTATGGAAGTGGCTTTGCCCCATTTGGAGAATAAGCGGGTCGCGGTGAAAATACCTCCGGGCGTTTCCAGCGGCACGCGTCTGAGACTGCGAAATCTTGGAAAGACTATACGGCATCACGGTGTGCCGGTGCAGGGAGACACTTACATTGAGCTGCGGGTCGAAGGCGGGTGACAATGCGGTGTGGTGGCTTTTAAAAGCGCACGCCAAGGCCGACACTTTGGGACAAAGGAGCGAAAGCTGTGCTGGAATTGATCAGAAAAGGGCTATTGGCGAGCCTGGGTGCCGTGGTGATGACCAAGGAACGCGTTGAAAAAGCGACCAAGTCTTTGGTCGAGGAGGGCAAGCTGTCGCGAGAGGAAGCGGACAATCTGGCGGAGGAACTCATTCGCAGCGGGGAGCGGCAATGGGAGGAGATTCAGCACTCGCTCAGCGAAAACATCAAAAAGGCGGTGGAGCGGGTTGATGTGGCGCGACGCAGTGAGCTGGAGGGCGTCAAAGACCGACTGGAAAACCTGGAAAAGCGCGTCTCAATGCTGGAGGAACGTCTGAGCAAGGTCTGACAGTGAGGGCTTAAGAGTGCCTCGGCACACGAGGGAGCCGCGTGGATTTCAAAACCATCATGCACCTAGGGCGATTCAAAGACATCGCCGTGATTCTCTTTCGATACGGTTTCGATGATGTCCTGAACCGCCTGGGATTTCCCACCCGCCATCTGCCGGGCGTTCGCCATTCCCTAGAGCTCGAAACGAGCACCTTTGAACGAATCCGCCGGGCTCTTGAAGATCTGGGTCCGACCTTTGTTAAGTTCGGCCAGATGATGAGCCTTCGGCCGGATCTTTTGCCCTATACCCTGATCCAGGAGTTGAGAAAGCTTCGAGATGAGGTTGCGCCGGTAGCTTTTTCGGAAATCCGTGTGGTTTTAGAACGATCCCTGAGCGAGCCCCTGGAAGACATCTTTTCCCAGTTTGAAGAAGAACCTTTGGCATCGGCATCCATGGCTCAAGTGCATCGGGCCGTGCTGGCTCGGTCCGGACAGGCCGTGGCGGTGAAAGTGCAGCGCCCCGGCATTGGTCAAGTCATCAAAAAAGACCTTTATATTTTAGAGATTGTTGCCCAAGAAATTCATGAAAGGCTCGAGGATTTTCAGGTCTATGAACTTCCTAACCTGGCCCGGGAACTGCGACGCACCATGACGCGTGAGCTGGACTTTACCCTGGAAGCAAGAAATATTCGTATCTTTCGAGCCAACTTTCAAAACGTCGACCACTGTTTTGCCCCAGGCGTCGTGGACCCATATGTGCGCCGACACGTACTCACCATGGAACTCATCCAAGGCCGGCGACTTTCCGAGGTGATGGCCCGGACAGACACGCCGGAAAAACTCCGGTTGGCCCGCTTAAGCCTTAAGGCCATGGTCAAGCAAATTCTTGAAGACGGTTTCTTTCATGCCGATCCCCATCCTGGCAACATCTTGGTCACGGATGAAGGGGCCATCTGCCTCCTGGATTGGGGCATGGTGGGGCGTCTTAGCCGGGAAATGCGTTATGAGATCATCGACCTCATTCATGCCATTGTGGAAAAGGACAGTGATAGGGTTTTGGAAATCGTCTTGGCCCTGGCCCGGGGCGGGGGTAGTGTCGAGGACCGTAGGCTGATTCACCGGGAAATTTTGGACCTTCTCGACGCCTATCACGGCATTCCTTTAGAACAGCTGGATCTGGGTTCATTACTTTTGGATATCGCCACTTTACTACGGGATTACAAACTCCACTTGCCGTCGGATCTGGCTATGATGATCCGTGCTCTTATTACGGCCGAAGGCACGGCTAGAGAATTGGCGCCGGAGCTCAATGTCATCGAGGAAGCCGAAGATCTGGTCAAACGTTTGTCTATGGAGCGATGGAAGCCTCCGGAGCTGTTGCGAAATGTGCGACGCACTTTGCGGTATCTTGGGCAAATGCAAAGGGAAGGGCCGCCGCGCATCTTAAAGATTCTTGAAAAAATCCAACGAGGGGACTTGAATGTTCGCTTTCAGCACGAAAATTTGGGCGATCTTCGGCGCACGTTGGACAGCATGTCCAATCGATTGACCTTGGGGCTTATTGTCGCGGCCATGATTATCGGTTCATCCATGATCATCACCACCGGGGTGGAACCTTACTTGTTTGGTTATCCGGCGCTGGGCATCATCGGATACCTTGTCTCAGGGCTTTTTGGCCTCTGGCTTATCGTAACCATTGTTCGTTCCCGCCGTTTTTGAACATAGTCAAAAGAAGCAGCCCGCTTGCACGGCTCTTCGTAAAAAAGGGCCCGGTTGGGCCCTTTTTTATTGGTTCCGAGGGCGAAGGTCGGCCTTGATTTTCAGCCGCATGAACTCCCACAGGAAGCCCCGCATCCTCCACCGCCGATGGGAACTTCTGACAGCACACGAAAACCGGAAACCATACCGTGATCCACGAAGTCCACGGTCAAAGCCTTGGTCAGCTCTAACAATTGGCGATTCACCACCAGAGTAAAACCATTGACCTTGAAGACAGCATCCGCGTTCGTAGGTTCATCCAGAACCATGGCCAGCGACGGACCGCTTCATCCGCCCTGCTGCAAAAATATGCGAATGGGGTGGACTTCTTTGCCCTGGAAGTATTCCTTGAGAACTTCTTCCGCTTTGGGTGTCATGTGAACCATTGTACTCTCCTTCTTTTTCAAGGCGTTTTCACTCCATTATGTACAGCCTTGCGCCGTGTCAACTGGAGCAGGCGCGCAGCTTAGCAACAACGGGTCAAATTGAGAAGAAAGATTTGCAGGGCGCCGTGAAGGGGCGGCGACCTCACGGGTTGTTTCCTGGCAACGAATCCGGCTAGAATCGGGTTCACGGCGCTACCCAGGCGCCTCGTGCATCGGATTCATGGAGGGTGGTGTGGAAGGCGCTCAATGGCAGCGCACACTGTGGATCATGTTTGTGGCCCAGCTTGTTTCGGCTGTGGGATTTTCCGTAATCTTCCCCTTCCTTCCGCTCTACGTCCAGGAGCTGCCATCCCTCTGGCATGTGAACGCCAAGCTTTTAGCTGGACTCGTTTTTTCCGCTCAGGCCGTGACCATGATGGTGGCTTCACCCATCTGGGGAGCTTTGGCGGATCGTTTCGGCCGAAAACTCATGGTGGAACGCTCCCTTTTTGGAGGTGCCGTGGTGATGGCGGCCATGGCCTTTGTGGGCTCCGCCGAGGAACTGGTGGGCCTTCGAGCGCTGCAGGGCTTAATCACGGGCACCATTTCCGCCGCCAATGCTCTGGTGGCGGCTTCAGCACCGCGGCAGCGCATCGGGTACGCTATGGGTGTGATGCAAGTGGGCCTCACAGGAGGCATTGCCATCGGGCCTTTGCTTGGTGGCATTTTGGCTGACACGCTGGGCTATCGTGTCGCTTTTTGGGTCACCAGCGCCCTTCTGGCCACCGCTGGAGTGCTGGTGGCGGTGGGGGTTGAGGAAGTGTTTGAGGCCCCTTTGAAGGCACCACGAGGCGGAGTTTCTTTGGGGTTGTATGCGTCCTGGCGAAGCGTGCTGCGACGTCGCGGCGTCGGCACGGCCTACGGACTTCGCTTTTTAGCCTATCTCGGTCGAATGATGATTGTGCCCATTGCCCCATTTTTCATTCAGACCCTCTTGGAAGCTGAAGCATCCGTCAACACCTTTACCGGCCTGGTCTTTGCCGCGGTGGCGTTCATGAGCGCTGTTTCCGCCGTGCTGTGGGGAAAGCTTGGAGACCGCATCGGCCACCAACGGGTCTTGGTAATGTGCGCCCTTTTGAGTGGGCTGGCGTATCTTCCTCAGAGCCTGGTTCAGGAAGCGTGGCAGCTTTTGGCATTGCAGGCTCTCTTTGGACTGGCCCTGGGTGGCACGCTGCCTTCCACAAGTGCTCTTCTGGCGGCCTACACAGCGCAGGGAGAGGAGGGATCCGTGTATGGTTTGGACAGTTCCGTGGTGTCCGGATCCCGCGCTGTGGCGCCGCTTCTAGGCGCCGCCGTGGCGCAGGGTTTTGGGCTTCGGGCCACCTTTACAGCCACGGGGATTCTTTTTCTTGCCATGGGCCTTTTGGGGCTTCGAGCGCTTCCGGCTTCAAGTCGGACCGGAGCTTCCAAAGCTTCCTTTTCAGGTGATGTGGGTGAAATCCCCGTGCCGTTCAACGGAGTTCCTCGGTCTTCAGGCGGGCAAAGGCCTGAACGATGATATCGGGGTCGCCCTCTTGAAGGGTTCGCACGTCCATGAGGAATCGGTCGGACTCGATGCGGCCGATGATGGGGGGGGAGTTGGCCCTAAGGAACTTTTCCAATTGATTGGCGCTCCATGGCTTGGACGACACGGCAACAGCGAAAGTGGGCACATTTCGTTCCGGTAAGGCGCCGCCACCCACCTGGGAAAAGCTTTCCACCACCTGAACGCTCATGAATGGGGCGCCGACGGCTTCTTGAATGCGCTGAGCCAGGCGCAGTGCCTGATCCTTGAGGGATTCCAAAGGTCGAGCGATCATGGCCAAAGTGGGAATGCGGCGCCAGGCCGTGGGCTCGTCTCGATAGAGGCGCAGGGTGGCCTCCAGAGCGGCCAGAGTCATCTTATCCACCCGCAGAGCCCGGGTCAGAGGATTTTTTTTGCACAGCGCGATGATCTCTTTGCGTCCGAGAATGATTCCGGCTTGTGGCCCTCCAAGGAGCTTGTCTCCGCTGAAGGTCACCACATCCACCCCGGCTCGCACCGCGTGCTGGGCCGTCGGTTCTTGAGGCAGGCCGACCGAGGCAATATCCACAAGGGAACCGCTGCCCAGGTCTTCCATGACCAAAAGATTGTGACGGCGCGCCAAACGAACCAAGTCCTCCAGGGCAACTTCCGCCGTAAATCCCACCAGGCGATAGTTGCTGCAATGCACCTTCATCAAAAGGCGCGTGTGTTCTCCGATGGCTCTCTCATAATCATAGAGATGTGTGCGGTTGGTGCATCCGACTTCTCTCAGAATGGCTCCGCTGGCCGCCATGACGTCAGGAATGCGAAAGGATCCACCGATTTCCACCAGTTGACCCCGTGACACAATGACTTCCTGACCCTTGGCGAGAGTATTGAGCACCAATAAGACGGCCGAGGCGTTATTGTTAACCACAAGGGCGGCTTCGGCTCCGGTGATTTCTCGAAGAATGGCTTCCGCATGGACGTATCGGGATCCGCGGCGGCCGTTGACCAGATCGTATTCCAGGTTGGAATAGGTGCGGCAGACCACCTGAAGCCTTTGCAACGCCTCTTCGGCTAAAAGGGAACGTCCAAGATTGGTGTGCACCACGATCCCCGTCGCGTTGACGAGGGGCTGCAGGGTGAAAGCGTTTTTTTGCGCGCACAACGCCGACGCCCTTTGGACCAGTTCCGAAATCGAGGGCACAGGCGGCAGGGGATCCTCTTGGGAAGAAAGCAGCTGGCGTCGAGCCTCCTCCACCACTTCCCGCAGGCTTTCCACCACGATTTTTCGAGGAACATTGGACAGAAGTTCGTGAATGTCCGGATGCTTGAGGAGTTGATCCACGCTGGGCAGTTGGCGAAGTCGGTCCTGAAGACTGGCGCCTGAATGGCTTAGCATCTTGGTGCTCCACGTCCATAAAGTGTCAGGGATTATGGCCTTTTTTCTCATGCCGGCTCAATGAACGTCGATCCTTAAATATAATAAAATGCCTCAAACAGCCCTTCAATGCCAGGAGTTTTTTTGATGACAAAAGCTGCCCAAGAGTGGAAAAAGCTTCGTCTTTACGGAAGAACGGTTCGGGATTATTGTGGGATCAAAAAACGCGGAGGTTTGAACAAGCTTTGCCGGCTCAATCTGCTCAGCCAATGGAGAAGGAACACTCTAAGATCTTTCGCCAAGACCTCTCGTTTTCCGCGGCGTACCTTTCAGACACCCTTCGACAAGGCGTAAGCCCTCTTTCCTTGTCTCAGATGCCTTCCTCGGCTATGGCCCTGTGGGTGGGACACCTTGTGGAGGGGGTGAAGCGGCCTGTGGTGGTGATCGCTTCCTCGGACCGAGAGGCCGGGTTTTTGGCGGAGGAAATTCGCTTTTTTCTCCAGTCTCGTCGAAGTGTGGATCCCTTGGAGCGAAAACTTCTGGTGTTTCCTTCCCGCTGCGGCCATCAAGCGCAGGTCCTGGGCAAGATGGCATCAACGGCCCAGAGGGTGGGAACACTGTGGAGCTTGAAAAACCTGGCGGGACCTTATGTTGTCGTCACCTCTGCCACCGCGGTTCTTGAAAAGGTGATTCCGCCGGCAGTGCTGGCGGAGAACAGTGAATACCGCGTCGTGGGAGAAATGCTGGACGTGGACGCTCTGGTGCGGCGCTTGGCCACCGGAGGCTACTACCCCGCGGCCCTTGTTGAGGAATATGGAGATTTCAGCCGCCGAGGCGGGGTGCTGGATGTGTACGTGCCCTTGTATGCGTGGCCGGTGCGCATGGAGTTTTCCGGGGATGTGTTGGAATCCATCCGTTTGTTTCACCCGGCAACCCAACGTTCCGTGGCGACGCTGGAGGAAGTGGTGCTGGCGCCGGCCGGCGAAATCGTGCTCAATGACACGGTGCGCCAGCGGGCACAGCGCCTTTTGATGGAAGACGTCCGTGCGGGTCGGCTCAGCCCCTCTCTGGGCAATCTGTGGCGGGAAAAACTGGAAACGGAGCATCAACCCTCGGCTTTTGAGACAGTGCTTTCGGTCTTCTACGAGGAATTGGCCTCCCTGTTTGATTACATGCCGCAGAATGCCGTCGTGCTCTGGTCCGATTACGCCGAAATCAAAAAGCAGCTGCATGACACTTACGGGCGGGTGCTCTGGGAGTGGGGCCGGGAGGATGACCAAGATCTGTGGCGGCGCCCGGTGGAGGAGCTTTTTCTGGCCCCGGAGTCCGTGGAAGTACTGGCTCAGCCTTTTCAAAACGTCTGGATCAATGCCATGGCGGATCGAAAAAAAGCAGCCGCGCACTGCGATGTGGGGGTACGGACCCAGAGCGACTTGTGCTTGGCCTTGAAGTCGCATCCCAAGAGGGAGAGGCTTTTGGAGCCCGTGGTGCACCAGGTTCGTTCCTGGCAGGATCAAGGGCTGTGTACCGTGATCGTCAGCGATCATCCCGAACAGTCCAAACGTCTCAAGGAACTGCTCAACCATTACGGTATGGAAGCGACGGGCACCTTTCGAGGTCGAGATCTGGTTTTTCCCCGTAAGCCCGAAGCACGAGAACTTTATCTGGCGGTCGGCCAGATTCGTTCCGGATTTGTTTGGCCTGGGCATCACTTGGCTGTGGTGTCGGAAACCGAGCTTTTTGGACGACGCCGAGCGCGCCCAGCACGAAAAAAAAGCCTGGCGGGCTTGTTTCTGAGTTCTTTTGAAGACTTACACGAGGGAGATTTGGTGGTTCACGTGGACCACGGCATCGGCGTCTACCGAGGGCTTGTGCATTTGACGGTAGGACCGATGGAGAGCGATTTTCTTCAGCTGGACTACCAGGACGGTGATCGCCTCTATGTGCCCGTGGACAAGCTGCACAAGGTGCAGAAGTACCTAGGGCTGGAAGGCGCCGAAGTGCGGGTGGACAAGCTGGGGGGCAAGGCTTGGGAAGCCGCCAAGAGAAAGGCCCAAGAGTCCGCCGAGAGGGTGGCGGAAGAACTGCTCAAGATCTACGCTCTTCGCCATATTCGTGAAGGCACGGTGTTCAGCCCGCCGGACAGTGTCTTTCGCGAATTTGAGGCGACCTTTGCCTTTGAAGAAACGCCGGATCAGATGCGCGCCATTGAAGATGTTTTGCAGGACATGTGCTCGCCGCGCCCCATGGATCGACTCATCTGCGGAGACGTGGGCTATGGAAAAACGGAAGTGGCTCTGCGGGCCGCCTTTAAAGCGGCCATGGACGGCAAGCAGGTGGCCATGCTTACCCCCACCACCCTCTTGGCCGAGCAGCACTTTGCCACTTTTCAGGAGCGCCTCAAGGATTTTCCGGTGACCGTGGATGTGCTCAGCCGATTCCGCACGCCAGGGGAACAAAGGCGCATTCTGGAAAGGTTGCAGTCCGGAAGCCTGGACATCGTCATCGGCACTCATCGGCTTCTGCAAAAGGATGTGGTGTTCAAGGACTTGGGTTTGCTCATCATTGACGAGGAGCAACGTTTTGGAGTGCGCCACAAGGAGCGGATCAAAGAAATGCGGGTGGCCGTGGATGTGCTCTCCCTGACGGCGACCCCCATTCCCAGAACCCTTCACATGGCGTTGACGGGCATTTGGGATCTCAGCATCATCGAAACAGCGCCCCAGGATCGCAAGGCCGTGGAAACAGTGGTGTGCCCCTTTGAGGAACTCACCATTCGGGAGGCGATCACGCGGGAACTGCGGCGCGGCGGCCAAGTGTTCTTTGTGCATAATCACGTCCAAACGATTCTGCGCATGGCCGACAAGATTCGATCCCTCGTGCCCGAAGCCCGTGTGGAAGTGGCTCACGGCCAGATGAAGGAGCGGGACCTTGAAAAGATCATGATGGATTTCGTGCACAGAAAGGTGGACGTGTTGGTGTGCACAACCATCATTGAGTCGGGTCTGGATATTCCTGCGGCCAACACCATCCTCATTAACCGCGCGGACAAGATGGGCCTGGCGCAAATTTACCAACTGCGCGGCCGTGTGGGCCGTTCCGCGGAACAAGCCTACGCCTACCTGCTGATTCCCGGAGAACATCTGGTCACCCGGGATGCGTTGAAAAGGCTTCGAGCTCTGATGGATTTCAGTGAACTGGGGTCCGGATTTAAAATCGCTCTCAACGATTTGCAGATTCGAGGGGGCGGCACCATTCTGGGATCAGCGCAATCGGGACACATTGCTTCCGTCGGCTACGAACTCTACCTGGAACTTCTGGAGGAGACCATTCGCAAGATGAAAGGCGAGGTGGTGGAAGAAGACTTTCCAGATCCCGAAATCGCCTTGCCTGTGGCCGCGTATGTGCCGACTCCTTTCATGCCCGTTGCGGACCAAAGGCTTGTCGCCTACAAACGTTTGTCTGGAGCGAAGACTCAACAGGAAATCGACGACATTGCCAAGGAATGGCGAGATCGCTTCGGGCCTTTGCCTGATGAAGCCAAATCGTTGCTTTTACTGGCGCGATTGCGGCTCCTGATGAGAGCCCTGCGCATCACGCGCCTGGAAGGCACAAGCACCACCGTGACCTTGACCTTCATAGAAGCGCCGCGCCTGGATGGCATCCTGGAGCCCTTGTCCGATGCCAAATGCTTGGTCACCATGCAAGGGGAGCGGAAAATGCGGGTAGAAATGGACGCGCGCACCCCTTTGGCGGCCCTGGTTCGACTGAAAAGGATCTTGCAAGCGCTGGTGGATCATGGTAGGGACCATAGTCAATTCAATAGGTTAGTTTCGCCCTTTCCCACTGACCGTGACCTTTCGGTGGGCGTAGGGGGTGAGGGTTTTTCTGACCGGAAAGGACGCAAGGCGCGATGAGACCGAGTGTGTGGCAAGCCATGGCGGTGGGGTTGTTGGCGGCGTTGAGTTTCCTGGGTGTGCCGAAGGTGGGCCGTGCCGAGACGGTGGATTGGATTGTGGCTGTGGTCAATGACGATGTGATTTTGAACAGCGAGCTGCAGCGCCGTGTGGAGGACGTCGTGAAGGCGGGGCAGCTGCGTGACGCCGCTCCTCTGGGCCCGGCGGACGCTTTGCGCAAGGACGTCTTGCGGCAGATGATTCGCGATAAGCTGACAGCTCAAGAAGTTGCGCGGCTCAAAATCACGGTGAACGAATCCGAAGTTGAAGAGGCCTTGGCCTCCATTCAAAGCGCCAACAATATGAGCCGTCAGCAGCTGGAAGCCATGCTTCGAGAGGAAGGCCGCACATTGGAGCAGTTCAAAAAGGTGATCCGCCAGGACATGGAGAGAGCCCGGTTGATCGAAAGGGTTCTAAAATCCAAGACGTTGATCACCGACGAACAGGTTCAGGCCGCCTTGAGCCGTGAGATGCGAAGTCCTGAGGAAGAAAGGCATCTGGCGGTGATTTTTCTTTCGGCCCCCGAGGCTCCTGAAGCGCGACAAGCGGTGCGCTTGAAAGCCCACGAAATTCTCAAGCGCATTCGTCAAGGCGAAAATTTTGCCGAATTGGCCCGTGCCTACTCTCAAGGACCCGAAGCGCAGAACGGGGGGGATATCGGCACCATCAAGGCCAAGAACATGGCGCCGGCATTGGAACAGGCGACACGGAATTTGGAGCCGGGCCAGGTGAGTGACGTTTTGGAATCCACCAACGGGTTCTATGTGCTGAAGCTGATGGACGTGAAGAGGCCCAAGCCTGGGGCTGTGGACGAAAGGGTCAAGGAAAAGGTGCGGCAAGAACTGTTTCGCATGGAAGTCAATCGCAAGTATGATCAATGGATTCGCGATTTGGAGGCCAAGTCCTATATTCAGATTCATTTGGAGCCTCCAACGTCGGGATCCTAAAAGCTTGCACGGTGAGCGGCTCTTGCCGGATGAGGAGATGGGATGCCCACGGACGCTCTTAAGGATATCGGAGCTTTTCTCGAAAGTGAGCGAAAGCGACAACAGATCAGCCTTGAAGAGCTTTCCGAGCACACGCGGATCAGCGTGCGTATGCTCCAGGCATTGGAAGCCGGGGAATACGACGTGATCGGAACACCTCTGCTCATACGAGGATTTCTCAAGGTGTACTGTCAAGCCTTGGGAGTGGATCCCCAACCGATATTGGAAGAGTACGGTTCGGATATTCGTCGCTACGACAACGAAAGCGAGCGATTGAGCCGATTTCAATCCTGGATGAAAGGAACGCAAAAGAAAAGCGGCGCGTTCCTTATCCTTTTTCTCATCTTGGCCTTTGGCGTGACCGCGGCGGGGTTATGGGCCGTGTGGTGGCCGAAGTATCAAATGAAAAGGTCGGAGAAGGCGCAATCGACCTTTGAGGCCGTGTACCCGCAGCAAGAACTGCCGGGGGACTTGGCCCGAAAAAAGGGCGCAGGGGAACTCAAGGAAGCCTCTCAGGACACTCAAGCACCCCGGCCGGGCGCCTTGCCGGAAGGGGAATCTCTGGCCCTCTTGCCGGAGTCTGGAACGGGCGAAGCGGGACCCCGGGGACCCGAGGGGACGCCTATGCCCAATCCCGAAGGGGAGAAGAGGGGGGTTGGCGCCCCGGCCGCTTCACCTGAGACCAAAGTGCCGGAATCCGAGACCAACCGTGCGGGACAGTCGGCTTCCGCACATACGCTTCGCATCATGGCCGATGAAGAAGCATGGATTCAGGTCCAGGTGGACGATGAAAAGCCCCACAACCGCATCCTCAAGCCCGGCGAAAGCGCCCAATGGACCCTTGCCCGGTCTGCCCGAATCTGGACGGGAAACGCTGGAGGGATTCGCGTCTCGTGGGACGGAAAATCCCTCAAACCTTTGGGCAAAAGGGGTGAGGTGTTGCGGGTGAAACTTCCCGACGCCCGGTACCTGGAAAATCCCTGAGTCGCTCATGAACCTTGTGGAAACCGAAGCGGTGGTTTTGCACGCCAGTGACTACGGTGAGTCCGACCGCATCGTCACCTTCTTTACTCTGACTTCGGGGCTGGTACGGGCCATGGCCAAGGGGGCTCGACGCAGTCGAGAACGTTTTGTGCACGCCTTTGAGTCCCACAGCGTGGTCCGGCTGAGCTTTCGACAACGCAAAGGGCTTGGCTGGGTGGAGTCCTGCCGTTTGTTGGAAGGCAACCTGGCCTTGCGATGCGATCCTTCGCGCTGGGCTTATGCAGGACTGCTTGGGGAAACCACCTTGCGTCTTCACCCGGAGCACCTTCCCAATCCCCAGTTTTACGCGCTTTTGTGCGGCGCGCTGGCCCGGTTGGGCATCGAACGCGATCCCGTCAACGTGGCCGCCCTTTTTCTGGTGCGGGGCATTCACCTCGTGGGAGGCTTGCCCTCTCTGGAATCCTGTGGTCAGTGTGGGCAAAAGCTTCGTGAAGGCTCGACCTGGAGTTTATCTTTGGGTACAGGCCGGTTTGCATGCCCCACTCATGCCATGAACCATACCGGGGCCGTCACGTTGGACCAGGGATCTGCCGTCTTGTTGCAGGTCATGCTCCAAGGACCTGTGGAAAAGATCTGGAGATTTCGGTTGCGCAAAGGGGTGGCCTGTGACCTGGTGCGGGCTGGTGTGGCGTGGGTTGAGGAGCAGACCGGGCAGCAACTCAAGAGTCGCCGCCTGTTGAACTGTGGTCAGATCCCCCAGGGGACCGAGGAAAGCAGGCCCTGACGAGATCATGGAAAGGTGCGGTGCATGCGGCCCACGGCTCTTTCATCCCTGTGGGGTGACGCATGGGCCAGGATGGATGGGGAGCGTAAACATCTATGGAATGGATGCAGCGTTTTGAAGCCGTGGCGGTTTATGCGCCTTGGGTGGCTGTCCCGCTAGCTTTTTTGGGAGGGGTGCTTGCCGGCTTTACGCCTTGCACCTACCCCATGATTCCCATCACGGTGGCCTTCATCGGAAATCGGGCTCAGGGACGCCGCCTCAGAGCCTTTGTTTTATCCCTCATCTACGTCACCGGCATGGCTGTGGTCTATTCGGCCTTGGGCCTTATAGCGGCGCTGACCGGCCGCCTCTTTGGTTCCTTGACCATGAATCCCTGGGTGTTTTTGGCTGTCGGCAATCTGTGTTTGTGCCTGGCCTTAATGATGCTGGAAGTGATTCCCGTGCCTTCATTCGGCGTGTTCAGTCGGTTTCAGGTGCGGCCCGTTGCCAGCCATGACGCCTTTTCCAGTTTCCTGATGGGTGGGGCTTCGGCCCTGGTGGTGGGCCCCTGCACCACGCCCATTCTGGGCGGCCTCCTGACCGTGGTGGCCACGGGACAACAGCTTCTCTGGGGAACCTTGATGCTTGTCGCGTTTGCCTACGGCATGGGTGTGCTCATCATCCTGGTGGGGACCTTTACGGGCCTTTTGGCCTCCCTGCCACGATCGGGACTGTGGATGCGCAGAATCCAGCGTGTTTTTGCGGTGGTCATGATTGGAACAGCGGAATACTTCTTCGTCAAGGCAGGAGAGATGTGGTTATGAAAGGGCGAATAGAACAAGTGCTTTTGGGGTGCATGGTGGGACTGTGCTTGTGGGCTTCGTCACCCGTCTTTGCCAAGTCCATGATCGACAAGGTCTTGGGGCTGATCGGCGCCTCAGGCGTCAGCGCCCCAAGAGACTTTGATTTGCCAAGCACCGAGGGGGAGCGGGTGCGTTTGAGTGAATATCGAGGTAAGAAGGCGGTTCTGCTGTACTTTTGGGCCATCTGGTGTCCGTCATGCCAGGCCGTCAAGCCGGAATTGGTCAAGCTGCGACAGAAGACCCCCAAAGATCAGCTGGAAATTCTGGGCATTAATGTGGGATCAGGAGATTCCTTTGAGCGCGTGCAGCGGTATCAAAAAGCGCACCCCATGCCGTTCAAGATCCTTTATGATGCGGACGGCGGCGTCACCAGAGCCTTTGATGTGCGCGGAATTCCTCTATTCGTGGTGGTGGACAAGAACGGCACGATCGTTTATCGTAACTATCAATTGCCTTCGGACATTCGGCGTATCATTCAATGACATCGTTCTAAAGGCCTGTGCATGAAAGACATTTTGACCATCATCATGGCAGGTGGGCGCGGCGAAAGACTCATGCCCTTGACACGGGACCGATGCAAACCGGCAGTCCCCTTTGGCGGTATCTATCGGCTGATCGATATTCCCTTGAGCAACTGCGTCAATTCGCAACTCTATAAGATTCTCGTGTTTACCCAATACAAGTCCCAATCCCTGGTGGATCATCTGGAGGACGGCTGGAACATTTTTTCGGGGGCTTTGGGCCATTACCTAAGAATCGTCGCGCCGCAGCAAAGGCTGGGGGAAGATTGGTACCGAGGCACGGCGGATTCGGTGCGCCAAAACCTGTACCTCATCGAAAGGGAAAGACCCCATCACGTGCTCATCTTGTCCGGGGATCACGTTTATAAAATGGATTACACATTGTTTCGCCGTTTCCACGAAGAAAAACAGGCTGACGTGACAGTGAGCCTTCTGGAGGTGGACCGTGCCACGGCCTCTGCCTTTGGCATCGCCGAAGTGGATGCCGAATATCGTATCTGCGGGTTTGAGGAAAAACCCAAGGACCCCAAGCCGATGCCCGAGGATGCTTCCCGAAGCCTGGCCTCGATGGGCATCTACCTCTTCAAGCGGGACGTGCTTTTGAGTGTGCTGAAGGAAAGTGATGACGAAGATTTCGGTCGGGACGTCATTCCTCGACTGGTGCGGGAAGCCAGAGTCTATGCTTATCCCTACCGGCGCTACAATCTCATCAAGGACGACGTGCCCGTCTATGACCCGGAAATGGGCTACCATTTCAAGACACAGTATCCAACACGGGATTCCAGCTACTGGCGCGACGTGGGCAGCCTGGATGCTTACTGGAACGCCAACATGGACCTGACAGGCATGGCGCCTTTCTTTAACCTTCACGGTCGACGCTGGCCCATGAGAGGCCTGCAACGGCAGGTGCCTCCAGCCAAATTTGTGGTGTCTGGCGGGGATCCGGCATCTTTGCGTGCCGGCACGGCCCGGGATTCCGTGGTGCCCCATGGTTGCCTCATCAGCGGCGGGATCGTCCGCCACTCGGTCCTGTCCTACAACGTAATTGTCAACAGTCATGCAGAAGTGGATGAATCGGTGATCATGGACAACGTAGAAATCGGACACCATTGTCGCATCAAAAAGGCCATCATCGACAAGGACAACGTCATTCCTCCGCACACAGAAATCGGCGTCTCACCCCAGGAAGATCGCACGCGTTTTGTAGTGACGCCGCGAGGCATCACTGTGGTGCCTCGAGGTGCCTTTCCGAGGCCTTAAACGACCCTGCAAAGGAAGAGCCCAACCCGTTTCCGCCGGTGTTTGGCTCAAAGATCCGGCTGCGAGCAAAGCTTTTCGGCCCTTAATGCAGCTCGCCGCTTCTCACAAAACATTGGGCCAATGGCAACGGTCCCTCAGCCATGAGAGCGTCAGCGCTCAGCGTAGGGAGGTCAACCCTGTCGTGACTGAAGCCTCTTCCCTGAGAGATCAAGGATCTTGTCTGAGGGCTCGTTTTTGCGGAATGACAATCCTGTATTTTATGGAGTTACCAATCCAGATACAGCCAAAATCGGCCTTGTGGGACAGGGCTTTGCGGGAAACAAGGGCGCGGTTTTCGAGAGCGCGGTCATTGCATGATCTCCACAGACGCTCACGGCGCGCAAGAAGCGGGCGGTCTTAAACATCTGGCAGGGTTGTGGAAAATGCGGCACGAATCATGAGGCTTGCGAAGCCCTGAGGGGGAAAAGATCAGGAAAGCCCGGACAAGCTCAATTTCTTTTTGACGACACCCGTTTGTGGGTCCTCAATGGATTTTTCCGTGAAGCGCACGGCGTGCAGACTTTCCACCGCTTTCCATGAGGATTCGGGCCCGATGATCACAGTCCCCGCAGCCACCACACCTTCCACCGTGATTTCGGGACGTTCCTTTTTCATTTTGGCCCATTGCGTGAGGCCCCGCACTTCCTCTTCCAGATCGGCCAGGTCACGAGCGCATTGGCTGCAGCGGTCCACCAGTCGACGGAGCGATGATTTGAGAGCATCCTGCACTTGAAAAAGCTTTTCCACCTTTTGTTCGGCATCCTGAATGGCCTTTTGAAGGTTTTCCAGCTGTGCTTGAGCCGAGGGGCTCTCAACGGCTGCCCGGTCCTCCTCAAGTTTTCGAATTTCCAGAAGGGTTCGGTCCTGAAACTGCACCGTTCTTCCAATGGCCAGTTCGATATCGTTCAGCACTTTTCTTTGTCGGGTTTCCGCCTTCTTAAATCGCAAGCCTCGATTCTTCAGGTGCTGCATGCGATCCCGGAGGCCGCTCAATCTCCTTTTCAAAATCGGGTCTTCGCCCATGACAAGCCGGCAGGCCTTGGACTTTTCCGATCCCACATGCAAAAGGAACATCTTTGCGGCTGCCGTGATCTGGGAGGACAAGACGGTAGCGGTGGGGGCCAGCAGGGATCCGGAGGTTTCTAAGGTACAGTCCACGATGCTGCTGGAAACGGCGACGTCCCCGCAGGCGCGCACTGTGCTGCCCGCAAGATGCCGCGCTTTGACCTGGCCTTCGGCCTGGATGAACGCATTGATGACGCCCCCGGAAATCATGACGTTGCCTTCGGCCAGGATCTCTGCGCCGTGAACTTCGGCAGCGGTCACCGAGGCGGCCTTGACGCGAAAACCCGCAGTGATGGCGCCACTGATTTTCACATCGCCGTCAAAGATCACGTGGCCTGTTTTGAGGTCCACATCGCCGAAGATTTCCAGTTCCGAATGGACGCTGATTTTGCCGTCCGCGCTGATTTGAGGGCGTCCGCTTCGCGCTGCCAAAACTTGACACCCGTCTTCGGAACGGACCACTCCTTTTCCACAGCGCAGGATGATGTCCATGGGCTTGGGCGGTTCGATGGGATGACCGAAGACGTCGGTGCCTGGAGTTCCCGGCGTCGGAGGAATTCTTTCAGCCAAAAGGTCCCCCTCGCGAACCAGAGGAATTTCCCCTCGGTCTCGAAAGTCCACGGATCCCCCTTTGCGCAGACGGCCGACCTTGAGAGGGTCCGTATCGAAATGGTATTGAATGGAGGCATTGCGCCCGGGCACGGGAGGATCGCCTCGAGCCACCACAACGGAGCCTTTGACACCCGGTTTGGCACATATCTTCGTCACGATGTCCGTACTTAAAAGGGTGCCATAACAGATGCCGCGTTTTTCGATGAAGGCACGCAGTTCGACCAGGGTAAGATTCGGCGGTGGCTTCTTCGTCCACACCAGGGACGCTTCCAAGCGGTCCGAAGACACCACCACGTCAAAAACCTCCTCAAGGACTTGAAGGCGCTCAGGCGAAATAAACGTCGCCGTGGACGGGGGCATCGTGGGGGCTTCGGGAGTGGCGGCCGTCTTCGTCGGTGAAGCGGTGGATGCCGCAAAAGCGTCCTTTAAAGCCTCAATGGCGCTGTGATCCAGTATGTTTTCTTCGTAGAGGATCTGCTCAATGGCATAATATTTTCTTTCCCGCTTAAAGAGTTCCATCTGGCGGGCAAGAGCACGCTTCTCGTCCCGCGGAAGCAATAAACCTTTGGTCACCGCATAGTGCAGAAGAGGTCTTTCCTGGTCTCGGAGTTTGAAAAAACGCTGGAGCTTGAGAAGCGCCTTCATCTGCGAGGGGGTGATGACCCCCATGTCCACGAGAATTTCTCCAAGATGCTTTTTCTCGCCCGCCGCTGCCAGAGCCTCTTGAGTTTTCAAGGCCTTTTGCACGATTTCCTTCGTGGCCAGCCCGTACCGTATCACCAGTTTGCCGAATACAAAGTGGGCATTCGTCTTGAAATCCTTGTTTTCAAGGGCCATGGCAAGCCTTTCGCTGTGAGAGGACCATATGCGCCAAGACGTTTTCTACAGCTACAGAATCGTCACCAAAACGTCAAGCGATTGACACAAGGAAAGACCCCAGGCCATGGTTCGGCGAAGGCTTTGACGCCATGGATTTAGAGGGTGAGGGTGCGCCGTTCTCCCTTGGTGGCCTGTTCGAAATGGTATGCGGCTCGCAAAACGGTGGCTTCGCCCAGGTGGGGTCCCAGGATCTGGACGCCGATGGGCAACCCGGCCGCGGTGTAGCCGCAGGGAATGGACAGGCCGGGAATGCCGGCAAGGCTTGCCGGTAGAGTGAAGACGTCGTTGAGGTACATTTGCAGAGGATTTTGGGTTTTCTCGCCCAGGACAAAGGCTGCTGTGGGGGACACCGGAGCCAGCAACACGTCACAGTGCTCAAAGGCCTTGAAGAAATCCTGGCGAATCAGAGTGCGCACCTGGGAGGCTTTACGATAGTAAGCGTCGTAGTAGCCGGAAGACAGACAATAGGTTCCCAGCATGATGCGTCGTTTCACTTCGGTACCGAATCCCCGGCGGCGGGATTCCTTGTACATAGTGAGAAGGTCGCGTGCTTCGGAAAACCTGTAACCGTATTTGACTCCGTCATAACGGGCCAGGTTTGAGCTGGCTTCTGCCGGCGCAATAATGTAATAGGCGGCCACGCCGTAATCGGTGTGGGGAAGGGAGACATCCCGGAGGTCGGCTCCGAGGTCTTGAAAGATGCGGCAGGCTTTTTCGATGGCCGCCGCCACTTCGGCATCCATGCCCTCGTTGACGTATTCCTTGGGCAAGCCGACACGAAGTCCTCGAATGGGCAAGGTCAACGCGGACGGGTAATCCTCCGTGGACTGGGCGATGGATGTGGAATCTTTGGGATCGTGGCCGGCCAGCACGGCGAGCAAAAGAGCCGCATCGCGCACATCCTTGGTCATGGGGCCGACTTGGTCCAGGGAAGAGGCAAAAGCCACCAGGCCGTAACGGGAAACGCGTCCATAAGTGGGCTTCAAACCGACAATGCCGCAAAAGGAAGCCGGCTGACGAATGGAACCGCCCGTATCCGTTCCCAAAGCGGCAGCACACAGGTCGGCGGCGACGGCGGCGGCCGACCCGCCACTGGATCCTCCGGGCACACGGCTCATATCCCAAGGGTTTTTGACGGGGCCAAAGGCTGAATTTTCATTGGAGGAGCCCATGGCGAATTCATCCATGTTGGTTTTACCCAATAGAATGGCTCCCGCCGCTCTTAGCCGTTCGACCGCCGTGGCGTCGTAAGGAGGGTTGAAATGTTCAAGCATCTTGGATCCGCATGTGGTGCGAATGCCTTTGGTGCACAGGACATCCTTGACGGCCAAAGGGACGCCGGCCAGAGGCAAATCGGTAAGGCTTCTGCGGCCCGTATCGTAGTCCTGGGCGTCTTGAAGAGCCTGTTCGGCCGTGACCGTGATAAAACAGTTGAGGTGAGGGTTCAGCCTTTGGATGCGGTCCAGATACGCACGAACCACTTCCGTCACACTGCATCGCTTCGCCAAGAGGGCTTCTCGAAGCCCGTGAATGCTCAGATGCGTCACGGACGCCTCTTCCTTTCCTTTGCCGGATTCAAATGACTCGGGGCACCACGAAATTGGCGCCGTCGCTTTGCGGCGCGTTGGACAGAGCGCGATCCCGATCCAGGGAACGATGGACCTCGTCGGGCCGAAACACGTTTTCCTGCTTGATGGCATGGGTTGTGGGAGGCACGTTGGAGGTGTCCACTTCGTTGAGCTTGTCCATGTATTGCAAAATGATGTTAAGATGTTGCGTCATGGCCGTCTCCTCCTCGCCACTTAGGCTGAGCCGAGCCAATTCCGCCACATGACGCACTTCCTGCAACGTGATCTTATCCATAGGTGCTCCCTCACGGTTCATCACATGATCGGCTCTTCTCCATGCCGTTTTCGTGCATGCCATGCTACCACAAACGCGGGCGCCCTCACAAGGATGGGTTGCAGTTCGACACCGTTACCTCTAAGATTTGTCCCTGAAGTTTTAGGATCGCTGTTACAAGAGCACTGAGGATGGTTCATGGACATCACACTCACGCCACAGCAGCAGGAAGCCGTAACATTCATCGGCCGGCCGGTTTTGGTCGCCGCGGGTGCTGGAAGCGGCAAAACGCGAACTCTGACGGCCAAAATCGCCTATTTGGTCAAGAGCCTGGGGTACGATCCCGAGCGAATACTGGCCATCACTTTTACCAACAAGGCCGCCGAGGAAATGAAACGGCGCCTGGAAGCCATGACGGGGCGCCCTGCCCGAGCCTTTCCCTGGGTGCGCACCTTTCACAGCGCCTGTTTCCACATTCTCAAAGAACACTGTGAGCTCTTGGGTTATACGCGGCCTTTGAGTATCCATACCGAACACCAGCAGCGCATGGACATGAAAAAGGCGCTGGCGGAACTGGACATTGATACGACGTACCTTAATGCCTATCGAGCCATAGTTTCTCGAGCCAAGAACAGTGTTGATCCTTGGGGTTATTTGGCTCAATCAAGCCGCCTGTTCCGCCTTCAGGAAGTGTTTGAATTGTACAATCAGATTTTGGCGCAACATAATGCTGTGGATTTCGATGACATTCTGGCCCTAACGCGAGAGCTTCTCACCACGAACGAAGCCGTGCGACGACGCTGCCAGAACCTGTTCGATTACGTGCTGGTGGACGAATTCCAGGACTCCAACGCCGTGCAGTGCCGCATCATGGATTTGTTACTGCGCGATGGCAATCTCACGGCTGTGGGAGACGACTACCAAAGCATTTACCAATTTCGTGGCGCGGATCCCTCCTTTTTCATCCATTTTCCAAAGAATTATCCTCAGGCCAAAATCGTTCGGCTAGAAGAAAATTTTCGATCCACACGCCCCATTGTGGCGGCGGCTGAAGGTCTCATCGCCCATAATGTTTCCCGAATCGAAAAGAAATGCTTCAGCCGTCGCAACGGTCAGCCCGTGGAAGTGCGTCAGTTTCCCAGCGACGATGACGAAGCCCAGTGGGTGGCGCAGCGTTGCCGGGCTTTGCATTTAGACCGGGGAATACCCTTTCGGGACATGGCGGTGCTCTATCGCACCAAATTCTGTTCCATGGTGTTGGAACGGGCCATGCGACACAAGGGAGTCCCCTACACCATAATGGGAGGGCGCGGTTTTTTTGAGCGGCGCGAGGTGCAGGACATTCACGCCTATCTCATGAGCGCCGTGAATCCCAAGGACGATGTGGCTTTTGAGCGCATCATCAACGTGCCGCGAAGGGGACTGGGAAGTGCCACCCTGAAAAAGATTTTGGCTACCGGAGGGTCCGGCACACCGCTTCAGGAAAAATGTCGACGTGCCCTGGAACGGAGGCTGCTCGGCAAAAAAGTGGCCGTGGCCATGGAAGAGCTCTTGAGCCTCTTGGATCGCCTTCGAGGCCTCAAGCCCCATGAAGCCATACAAGCCGTTGTCGAAACCTGCCGGTATGAAGACTACCTCAGGGGCATCAGCGAAGGAGAAGACGATTTCATTGCGCGAAGAGAAAACATCGAGCAGATGGTGGATGCAGCGCGCCAAGCCTCAGACATGGAATCCTATCTGGAATCGTGTGCGCTGATTCGCGAAGACCAAGACGATGCGGAAGCGGGAGCCGGAGTGCGCCTGGCCACCTTTCATGCGGCCAAGGGCCTGGAGTTTCAGGTGGTCTTTGTCATCGGCATTGAAGAAGGTCTGCTGCCCCATTGGCGCTCCTTGCACCTGGAAGGCACGCCCGTCGAAGGCCGGGGCGAAGAAAGTCTTCAGGGTCTTGAAGAAGAACGGCGGCTTCTGTATGTGGCCATGACCCGCGCCGTTGGAGAACTGTATCTGTCCCATGCCATGATTCGAAAGGGGGATCTGGTGAAGCCGAGCCGCTTCTTGTCGGAACTTCCCGAAGAATGTATTGTGCGGCGGAGTTGGTGAGCGAGGGAAGAAAATGTTGTGGAAAGCGGCAACGTTCAATGTCAACGGCGTGCGGGCGCGGCTGGACCAGCTCATGGCCTGGATTTCCCAGCAGCATCCCCACGTGCTGTGCCTTCAGGAAACAAAATGCCAGGAAGCGGTGTTTCCTCGGCAGGCCTTGGAGGCGCTTGGCTATGAGGTACTGATTAAGGGAGAAAAATCCTTTAATGGTGTGGCGGTGCTGACGAGGAAGACGCCGAAGTCTGTGATCATGAAAACCGGGGATGCCGTGGTGGACGGCGAGGCGCGGTTCCTGGCCGCACAGGTGCACGGCATATGGGTCGTCAACACCTATGTGCCTCAAGGGCGCGCCCCTGACGATCCCGCATTTCGCTATAAGCTGGATTTTTTGGATCGAGTGGGCCGATGGATTCAGGAACGCTTTTCCCCTCAGGATCCCCTAGTGTGGACGGGTGACCTCAATGTGGCTCCGGAAGCCATGGACGTCTACGATCCCAAAAGGCTGGAAGGCGAAGTGGGCTTTCATCCCGAGGAACGAGCCAAGCTGAAGGACATCATGGCCTGGGGTTTGGTGGATCTTTTTCGCCGCATGCATCCCCAGGTCAAGCAGTTTACCTTCTGGGATTATCGACTCCCCAAGAGCTTTGATCGCAACCTGGGCTGGCGCCTCGATCACATGCTGGTGACGGAGCCCATGGCGCATAGATGTGTGGAATGCTTTGTGGACCCCGGCCCAAGGGCGCAGAGCAAACCGAGTGATCACACGCCCTTGGTGGCCGTCTTTGACCTGAGCTCGCTTCCCGGAGAGACGTAACCATGGTTCTTGGCGTTTCCACTTCTTGGGCGGCAGGCCAAATCACCCACGGTCGGGACGTGGTGGAAGCCTGCAAAGCATTGCAGGTGGACGGCTTGGAATTGGACTACCGGCTGCCCCCACCCGTGTTTCGGCAGGTAGTGACGGGGTTAAGGGGGTCAGAACTGAAAGTTTTCAGTCTCCACAATTTTTGCCCTGTGCCCGACTCGGTACCGTGGGATCGGGTCTGCGCCGAGCCGTTTCTTTTAAGCCACACGGATCGTGAGGAACGCCTTCGAGCTGTCCAATGGACGGTGAAGACCATGGAGCATGCCAATGACCTGGAGGCTCCTTTCGTGGTGTTGCATTGCGGTCGCGTGGCCATGGATGCCGAACTATCCACTTTAATGGCCCTGTGGGAAACCGGCGGAGCGCAGGGCTCCGAATACCAGGCGCTTTTGGAGCGCAAGCAGGCCGAACGCCGGGCTCGGCGCAAGCCTTTCCTGGATGCGCTGCTCTGGAGCCTGGACCGGCTGGCTCAAGAAGCGCAACGGCTCCACATTGTTCTCGGCCTGGAAAATCGAGCCCACTACCACGAAATGCCAAACACCGAGGAATATCAGATACTCTTCCATGAGTTGGAAGGGGCGCCCTTGGCTTACTGGCACGATACGGGACATGGACACCTCATGGAAACCTTCGGATGGGGAAACCCAACGGAAATCCTCAACGCTTGGCAACATCAACTCGCGGGGATTCATGTGCACGATGCCGAGGGAAAGACTGATCATCTGCCGCCCGGCTTCGGCCGAATCCAGCTGGAATCCGTCGTCCGCCTCGCGTGCCGCGTGGGTTGTCCTTTGATCGTGGAGCTGAAAGCCGGCACGAAGACAGAGGACCTTCGGGCGGGCGTGGATCATGTGCGAAAGTTCATGGAAACCGTGGCCGAACCCGTGGAGAATCCCCATGAAACGACATCGCATTCCTGTTTTCACACATGATCTTTTTCGGAAATCCTATACACGGGATCCGGCGGCGGCGCCCGGAAGGTTGGAGTGTATTCGCGACGCCATTGCCGATGTGAGCGAGTTTCACGAGGCGCTGCCGGCGTCCTGGGAAGATATTCAAAGGGTGCATACGCCCCGGCACATTCAAGACGTCATTCGAGAAGGGCTGGATCCTGTGGCGTCGTTGGCCGCAGGAGCCACCGTGATGGCCGCTGTGGAAGGATTGCAAGGGCCTTCCTTTGCCTTGGTGCGACCTCCCGGACATCATGCTTCTGCGGACAGTTCCTGGGGCTTTTGCTATTATAACAATGTGGCCATCGCCCTGGAACACCTCAAACACCATGGTCATATTCGTACGGCCTATGTGCTGGATTTCGACCTTCACTACGGAGACGGCACCGTCAACATTTTGGCGGAAAGAGGTTACGCCGCGATCCTGAACCCGCAGACCGAGGACCGCAAAGAGTATCTTCGACAGGTGGAAAAGGATTTGGCCGAAGCTCAGGCCACTATCATCGCAGTGTCGGCGGGCTTTGATGCGCATCAACAAGACTGGGGAGGCGTGCTTTTGACCGAAGACTATGCGGCCCTGGGATTCATGATACATGCGGCCTGTGAACGTCTGGGCATCGGATGTTTCGCCGCGCTTGAAGGGGGATACAATCACGCAGTGCTTGGAAAAAATGTTCGAGCCTTTCTGTTGGGGCTTCTCGGCCGAGAAGAGCCGTTTCTGTCAAGGGCATGAAAGTTCTCGGCAAAAAAACAGTAGCCGCACGTAGACGGCGACGTGCCTTGCAGGTGCGTGCTGTCCATGGTGCCTTTGGGGTGGAGGGCATGGTTCATCCAAAGCGCATGATCTGGAGCAATTGCCTGCATGGGCTGGTGCTGCTGCTGGTTGTGGCCCTTGGTCTGGACAAGGCTTTCGGCGGCCTTCCCGAAACCACGGAACGGGTTCGTCCCTCCATTGTTGCGGTCGGCACGCATCAGCCCCTGCGGCGCCCGCCGTCGGTCTTTTTGGGCACGGGATTTGTCGTGGCCCAAGGGCGGCATATCTTGACCAATGCCCACGTGTTACCGGAAGCGCTGGATAAAGAGCACCGTGAAGTTCTTGCGGCTTTTGTCGGTCGGGGTTCCCAAGTGCACTGGAGGGAGCTGGAAGAGGTGGCTCGGGATCAGGAGCACGACGTGGTGCTTCTGCGCATGCACGGAGACCCCTTGCCGGCCCTGAAACTGGACCCGTCGTTGGCTCGAGAAGGGCAGGAGATCGCCTTTACGGGATTTCCTATCGGCATGGTGCTTGGCCTCTATCCTGTGACCCACCGAGGGATCATATCCGCCGTCAGCCCAATGGTGATCCCCGTCAAATCCGGACAGTCCCTGAGCCGTGATCTGGTGCAACGTCTCAAAAACCCCTTTGATGTCTATCAATTGGATGCTACGGCGTATCCGGGAAACAGTGGAAGCCCACTATTTCAGCCGGACACGGGCCGAGTCCTGGGAATCGTCAACAAGGTTCTGCTGACCCAAGGCAAAGAAAAAGTTTTAGAAACCCCGAGCGGTATCAGTTTTGCCGTTCCCATCGTGCATGCTGTCAATTTGATGCAAAAAGCCGGCGTGTCCCCTTAAAGGTCATCCTTTTCATCAACCATGGTCCGGCTCTGTGGACCGATAGAGAAACACATAATCCAAGCCGTTGATGGCAATGGTACACTCCGCCCCACGGGATTGAGCATAAACGAGCCAAGCTGGTTTGGAAGGGTCACAGCATGCCACGTTGGGTGAAAAAAACCCTCGGCGACCATCGTACCAGGCAAGAAGCATGGGATTTTTCAAGCGCGTTTCCGCTTCGCGGTCGGCCAATCGGCGGGCGTCGTCAAAGGTGAGGGTTCCCGGCTGGTCGGTGAGCTCTACGGGGTTTTCCAGCATCGATTTTTCCAGGGGAAAACATGTGTTAGCCAAGGGACCTGTCATGAGCGCTGGTCCTTTCTTCACTTTTCATGCACGCGGTGAACGTGCAGCGGCGTTTTTGTGCCTGGAAAGCGCAGGGTCATGTGACCACATCTTCCTTTTCAAAAAGTCGCAACGCCTCGGAGTCGGCTTTTTCCATAGCGTCTATCCACCCCTGAACCCTTTGCGCTCCGTAAGCGGCTTTCCACGCCTCCACGATGACGGATACTGGAATGTCAGCATACTCTCCATGATATGCTACGTATTCCATAAATTTTTGCTGTTGTTTGTTGTAGGGATGAAACAGGGAATCCTTTAGACCGTCGAAAGTCAGAGGATCTATGCCGTGGCGCAGGCACAGTTCTTTGTTGAAGGCCGGGGTGGCCTTTACCCAGCGGCCCTGAAGAAAAAGGTCTGTATAACCGTGAAAGACGAAGAGGTTTGAGCCCAGGTATTCCAGAAGCTGCTTCGTGGCCAAATGATTCTTGACGGTGGCAAACCCTACGCGAGCGGGTATGCCGTGGGAGCGCGCCAGCGCGCAAAGAAGACCTGCTTTGGGGATGCAAAAGCTTCGGCCTCGCCTCAGGACCTCACTTGCCTGGTAGTGCTCCGGCCGATAGAAAGGTGAATAGGGATCGTAGCGGATTTGATCGCGCACCGCCTCGTACAGTCGAACGGCTTTTTCCACGGCGTCTTTGGCCTTTCCGACGGCTTGGCGCGAAAACTCGAGAACTCGTGGATGCTTCCAGTCCAAAATGGCCGTTGGTTCCAAGTATTGTTGCATTGTGGGTCCTTCAAACCTTGTCGTTCAGCGCAGATGCCCTGCCGGCTCTACGTGATTGGTGCCCGGTCCCGAAGCATTTCCACATAGATTGATATAAAAACTTCTTTGCCGATCAGGCCCTTTTGAAAAAACTGACCGTTGCCCACGCCGAATTCCAGTCGGTTGATGGTCGCATGCGCTTCAAACCCGATGATTTCTTTGGATGGATCCATGGGGTGCACTTTGGTGCCCAAGTGTATGAAAGGCAGATCCAGAGGGCGACTGATATTTTTTATGGTGAGGGTGCCTTGAGCGATGAAGTCGGCGGACGTTTTTCCGGGAAAAATGTGTGTGCTCATAAAGGTCATGACCGGAAACTTTTCGGCATCAAAAAAATCCGAAGATCGTAAGTGAGCGTCCCGCTTCTCAACCCGCGTGTTGATGGATGCGACGGGAATAACGACCCTCACGGCTCCCTTTTCCGGTTGTGCCGGATCAAAAACCACCTGCCCCTGCACCTCGTCAAAGGTTCCGGCGACCTTTGCCAAAATGTGCTGAATGGTAAAAGTCACACTGGTGTGCGAGGGATCAAAAGACCAGGCTCCGTCCTGCTGTGCCGCGGCGGTCCACCCCGCACCGCACACCACCGTCACCATCATCCACGCGGCTAGTATTTTCTTCATCTTCCACTCCTCTATGCCATCGGACGGCTTTTATGAAATTTCCCCGAGCAACCGACCTTCAGGTGCGACGGGCCTCTTCTATAGTAGGTCTTGAAACTGTTCGGGTCCAGAGGCCGCCGGTCAGGTTTGATGCACTGCGGCGAAATAGACATGACAGTCGGCTCGGGGAATGGTAAAGATTGGGTGAAAAAAGGCGCAAATGGCCCCGAGCGTTATCGGGAATATTTTCAAGGATGCCGAGAGAGGTGACGTGATTCATGACGACCGTGATGCCCGAAGGGGAAGCGATCCGCAAAGCCGTCAAATGGGTCTCCAGCTGTGTGCAGGAAGACCCGGACAAACCCGTGCAAAAGATTGTTCACGAGGCTATTCTGCGCTTCGATCTTTCGCCCATCGAGGCGCAGTTCCTCATGGACTTCTACAAAGCCAAAGGCCGAACCGAAGCCTGACCCCTGAAAACGGCTTCAAGGGCATCCTGGCCCTGAAGTGCAGGCGCAGGGGTGGTCTTCAAAACGTCAGCACGCGCCGGCCAGGCTCATGGGTTTGTGCGCGTCAATCTTGAGGCGCCAGTGATTGTGGCAGCCCAAATGGCATATCACTTTGACGGTGACGAATTTTTGACGGCACGGGAACCACACTTCTTCACTGGCGCTGGGACTTCCACACACGCAACAAAACCATTGGTAGCCGGCCACATACTTTTGGTGGCTCGGATCCAGGCGCAATCGGAACCTTGCAAAAAGTTGGTCGCGGTTGTCCCCGTAGCGTGGGTTGGGTTGGCCTTGGGTGCCATCCTTTTCCCGGCGAAAGAGATCGTCCACAAAAAGATTTTCGGACGTTTCGTGACGGCAGATTGTGCAGTCTCGGCGGGAATCCATGATGAGACCTCCTTTGCGACAAGGCATTGGAGGTGTTCCGCGAGTGCGCAGACTCGGTTCGTTGCCGCGGCCAGGCGCTGCAATGCCCCCCCCTCGGCCGGTTCTTTACCGTCACCGGCGGTGTGAAGGACGTTGCTCCACGGCAAGCCTTCGAGCCGCCCACACGGCTGCGGTCAACCCTAAGGTCCACAAAAACAAGCAGCCAAACCAAGTGCCCACACTCATGGTCGCCTCCATGTTTTGCCTCCTTGAGTGTGCCCGAAAGGGACCATCGCCCTGGGGCGGGCTGTGCCGCGGTGCTGAGAGCACGAGCGCGCCGGACATGTCGTGGCCGGACCCTGGATTCCAGAATGCGCAAGGCGAAGCTTCCATTGCGGCATGATGCCTGACCCTGTTCGGTGTTTTTGTCTAGTGCAATTCTCTTGCCTATCCATTTGTCCCATCGGCACATGAAGAGGAAAACATGAATGGAAAATACGTGGAATTGGGTTGTCAGCCGTTGCGGAATCTGCCATCTTGGACAGGGAAAAGCCTGTAGCCGAAGAGAAAAATAACGGCAGGAACGCCATGCGTGTCATGACCTTCAATTTGCGCTTTGAAAACGACCAGGACGGGCAGAACAGTTGGATCTACCGCCGCGAGTGGGTGGCCACCATCGTACGCCGATATCGGCCTGACGTTTTGGGAACCCAAGAGGGCCGCTGGAGTATGCTGCAGTATTTGGCGCACGCCCTCGAGGACTATGCCATCCATGCACCACAGCGGGTTTTGGATGACACATGCCAGTATCCGACCCTCTTTCTGCGCAAGGATTGGGGCACGGTTGTGGACGGTGCCGAATTTTGGTTGTCTCTAACCCCTCAAGTGCATCGCAGCAAGGACTGGGACAGCGCCTTTCCGCGCATGATGAGCTGGGCCGAGGTCCAGGAAACGGGCACGGGGACCAAGCTATGGATTTCCGTGACGCACCTGGACCATGTGGGTGCCAGAGCCCGCGTGGAACAGGCACGGATCCTGGCCCGTTGGGTGCAGGAACATCCCGGAGCCCATATCGTGATGGGGGACTTTAACGACGGGCCCGAATCCCCGGTTCACCGCCTCTTAACGGACGCTTATGTAGGCCTGCAGGACAGTTGGCTCCTTGCGGGAAAAGGGGAAGGGGAAGCGGAGAAAACGCATCATGGTTTTTCCGGGGTGCCGCAAAAGAGTCGCATGGACTGGATTTTGGTATCCCGTCAGTTTGACGTGCGTGAAGCGCACATTGTGAGGGATCATTTTGAAGGCCGGTATCCGTCCGATCACTTTCCCTATTACGTCGATCTGCTATGGGCAGGTTCTCCATCTTCGACCGCAACGCTTTGAGGGAGCAGTGATGAAAGACACTATTCGTGTGGCTCTTGTGCAGCCCAAGCCCTACGCGGAATTTGACGATCCAAGAAATATCGCTCACGGCCTGCATCTTTTGGAGAGAATTCGAGGACATCAGCTGGATATGGTGTGTTTTCCGGAATACTTTCCCTTTGCCGGGGAAGAGATGTTGGCCGAAGCCGCCCGCGATTTACAAGCCTACATCGTGGCGGGTCTGGTGGAACAGGATGGCGGCCGCCTTTACAACACGGCCACCCTCTTTGACCGCTGCGGGCGGCTTCTGGGCCGGCAGCGCAAGGCCAACGTGGGGGCTTTGGAACGGGATCATTGGCATATCACGCCGGGCGATGGCGTGTTTCGAGCCTTTCCGGTGGATTTTGGAAAAATCGGTCTGCCTGTCTGCATCGATTTTTGGGGTCAACCCGACGCCGCTACCCAGCTGGCCAATGAAGGCGTGGAGATTGTTTTTAACATCAGCATTTTTCCTATTCTTCGGGGGCACTGGAAAACGGGGGCTCTGGTGCGGGCCTTTGACAATTTCCTCGCAGTCGTGGGCGTGAACACGGCGGATTACAACGCCGTGATCGGTGGTCGACGCTATCATCAACACGGCGGAGGAAGCTTTGTCATCCAACCGCCGCGCTTCTTGGATAAGGCGTCTTTTCGACGCTGGTTTCGAAGTCTGGACTCTTTGGAGGATTGGGTGACGGTGGAGCTGGACGCGTTGGAACAGGTGCATGTGGCCGAAGTGCATCTGGGATCTGTGCGACGGTATCGCCGAGAGTTTTGGAATCGTTTTGGTTTTCAACGCGTGTAACCAAAGGCCGAGAGCTTTCATGAAAAGAAAAATTTACTTGGAGATGCATACCCTGGCGCAGGCGCGGGACAAATGGCGCCGAGCGGTGCAGGAGCGGCGAACGGCGGTGGAAAAACTGTCTGTGTTTTCAGCTCTAGGGCGCGTGTTGGCGCATCCTGTCACCGCCCGCCTGTCGGTGCCCCACTATCACGGGGCGGCCATGGACGGTTATGCCGTCAAGGCTTCAGAAACCTTTGGGGCCAGCGCCGTGCGCCCCCAGCACCTCACCATCGGGCAGCAGGCCTTTGCCGTGGACACAGGTGATCCATTGCCTCAAGGGACCGATGCGGTCATCATGATTGAACACGTGCACCACGTGGATGAACGCACCCTTGAGATTCGAACTGCGGCCTTTCCCTGGCAGCATGTACGCAAGGTGGGAGAAGACATCGTAGCCGGGGAATTGCTCTTGCCTCAGCAGCATCGCCTGCGCCCGGCAGATTTAGGGGCCTTGCTGGCAGCCGGTGTGTCCACGGTTTCTGTGTATGCCAAGCCTCGCGTGTGGATTCAACCCACAGGGTCGGAACTGGTTCCGGCCCAAGAGGCGGCAAAGGCGGCACCAGGACGAATTGTGGAATTCAACGGCACGGTCATTGCCGCCATGGTGACGCAGGAAGGAGGCCTTGCCTTGTTGCAGCCTGGCATTGCCGACGACCCGGCGACCCTGCGCGCGCATATGCAGCATGCCGCCGCCTCCGAGGCTGATCTCATTGTCTTTAATGCAGGATCTTCCGCGGGGTCGGAGGACTTCACGGCTTCTCTGATTCAGGATTTGGGGGTGCTGCTGGTCCACGGCGTGACCATGATGCCTGGAAAACCCGTGATCCTGGGAATCCTGGAGGGCAAGCCCTTTATCGGGCTGCCCGGGTACCCCGTCTCGGCCATCATGGCTTTTGAGCAGTTTGTTCGGCCTTTGATTTACTGGATGCAGGGCCTGGCCGAACCGGGTTGGACCACAGTGGACGCCGTCATGGGCCGAAAGATGCCTTCCAAGTTGGGCTTGGAGGAATTCCTTCGGGTCATTGTGGGCCGTGTGCAAGACCGCCTTGTGGCGATGCCTTTGCAAAAGGGAGCGGGGGTCATCACCTCATTGGTTCGTGCGGATGGGCTGGTCCAGATTCCCCAGGAGTCCGAAGGGATCAATGAAGGGGAATCCGTACGAGTGCGCCTGTTGCGTGCTGAAGAAGACTTGGAACATACCCTGGTCATGATCGGCAGCCATGACAACACGCTGGATGTGCTGGCGGCGGAACTCAAACGGGCTGACCCTCGGCTGCATCTTTCTTCCAGCAACGTGGGCAGTTTGGGAGGGCTGCTGGCCTTAAAGCGAGGCCAGGCGCATTGTGCGGGAGTACATCTCTTGGACCCAAGTTTGGGCGACTACAACCGTTCTTATGTGGAACGCTACCTCAGAGGCCTTCCCGTTCGCCTCGTTGAGCTCGTTCGGCGTCGCCAAGGGCTGGTGGTGGCGCCAGGGAATCCGAAAAACATTCGAAGCGTTCAGGACTTGTTTCGACCCGACGTGCGTTTTGTGAACCGGCAAGCGGGGTCGGGCACGCGGATTCTTTTGGATTATGAGCTGGCGAAAATCGGAAGAAGTTCCGAAGGCATTCAGGGTTACGACTGGGAGGAATACACGCACATGGCGGTGGCGGTCAATGTGCTGAGCGGCAATGCCGACTGCGGCATGGCTATCTATGCCGCCGCAAAGGCTCTGGGATTGGATTTTCTTCCTGTCTGTGAGGAACGCTACGACTTGGTGGTGCCCGAGGCCTGTTGGAACGACACCAAGATCCAAACCCTGTTGCAGGTCATCGTGTCCGAAAGGTTTCGCCGACTTGTGGCAGCCATGGGCGGCTACGACCCTTCTCATTCGGGGACTGTCGTCAGCGTCTGGAACGGCCACGGGTGGCAAGGGGCAGACGATCCCACAGGGGCATGACGAGATCTCTGGCCCAGAGCCTGCCCAAGGCGAAAAAAGCCGCAGCGAACACCACGCCCGACAGCATCAATTCGAAAGCTGCTTGAAGGTAGACGTTGGCAAGGTGCCATCGCGTGGGCCAGGTGAGAGCCACGGCGGAAGGCGCGGCGGCGGCGAGGGTCACGAACGTGATTTTTATGGAAGAGGTCAGCAGGCCCTGAAAGGCTCGAGGCCCCAGCCGACGTTGCCACCACAGGCCCAAAAGCGCGGTGTAGAGCGCCACGGAAAAAGCGCTCGCGGCCGCCACCCCTCGCGCCCCTCCGTGCGTGGCACCGACGTAATAAAGGGGAATCACGGCCACCGTGCACAGCGTGCCGATAAGAGCGGGGGTGAGCGTGTCCTGGCGGGCGTAGTAGGCGCGGCCCAAAATCTGCTGAATGCCCCAACAAAAAACCACGGACAAGAGAAGACGAAGGGCCCACACGGTTTCCACCGTGTCCGCCGTGCCGAACCGGCCTTGTTGAAAAATCAGCACGATGGTGGGCCTGGCGGTGAGCATCATCCAGACCGACAAGGGAATGAGAACGGCCAAAGTGTTGCGAAAGGCGGTTTTGAGCGTTGTAAAAAATTGATCCATGTGGCCGGCACTGTAGGTTTCGGCCAGAAAGGGATAAGACGCCGTTCCGGCGGCTTGCGCCACCACGCCCACGGGAACCAGCATGATGCGTCGTGCATAATTGAGCCAGCTGATGGTGCCTACGGCCGCAAGGGACCCGAAAACGCGTACCAACTGTTCGTCCAGGACCACCACGGATTGTCCCACCATGAGGGGCAGGGCCAGTGCAAGGAATCTTTTTAATGCAGGATGCCACAAGGTCCAACGCCACCGAAGACCCCCTCCTGAGCGCACGGCCATCACCGGCAGGACAAAGTTACCCAAGAAAGCGCCCAGCAGCACACCCCAACAAAAACCGGACATGCCGTATCCGCGTAGCAGGACGCCCAGGGCGATGATCAAGGCATTGTAGATGAGCGGTGTCAGGGCCGGTGCTTGAAATTGTTTGCGAAGATACAAAACAGCGCTGAAGCAAGAGCCTAAAAGAAAGAAGACTTGGGCCGGAGCGACAATGCGAAGGAAAAAGGCGAGACGCTGCGCCGCCTGGGGACTCAAACCCGGAGCGGCCCAGCGGGCCAGAGGGTGAGCCCAAAGGACGACCGCAGCGCACAGGGCCGAACTCATCACGGCGGTCCAAAGGGCCACAGCCGAAAAAAAGCGCCAGGCGTCTTCCTCGTCTTTTCGAAAAAGTTCGGTCAGCAAAGGAATGAGTGTGATGGAAAAATAAGCGCCGGCCAAAAGGTAGTTGATGAAGTCCGGGATCACGAACGCCGCAAAATAGACGTCCGATTCCTCGGTCGCCCCGAAATAGTAGGAAATGACTTTGTCCCGGGCCAATCCCATGAACCGGGACAGCAAAATACTGCCGCCCAGCAAAGCGGCGGCCCAACCCATGGCTTGTCGACGTCCCCAAAAGGACATGGGCTTAGTCCAGCATGCTCACAATGCGGTCCTTTCGGGCAGGGTCCAGGGAAAGGATCCTTCGAGCCTCCTCCGGCGAGGCGATCTCGCGCCCTGTTTCTCGAGCGATCCGCACGACCTTTTCCACCAGCTTGACATTGGTGGCCGGAGAGCCGTCCGGCATAAAAAGATTGTCCTCCAAGCCGACCCGCACATGGCCTCCCATGACAATGGCGGCGGTGGCCAGAGGAATTTCCGCCTTGCCGATGCCAGCCACGCTCCAGGTGGATCCGGGGGGATTGCTTTCCGATAGAAACATGAGGTTCTTGACGGACCCCGGCATGGATCCCGGAGCGCCGAGAACGAAGTCAAAGTGCAACGGCGGGAAAATGAGGCCTCTGCGTTGAAGATAAAGAGCATTGTTAATCATACCCGCTTCAAAGACCTCGATCTCGGGTTTGACGCTCGTTTCTTTGAAAACGCCCGCCAGAAATTCAATGAATTGGGGAGAGTTTTCATACACAATGTCAGGCAAGTTGTTGGATCCTGTCGTAAAAGACGCCATTTCCGGAAACAGCCTGACAGGGTTGGCTCGAGCTTCCCAGTCCCTGCCCGCGCGCGCTCCAGTGGACAACTGCAGAATCACCTCAGGAGCCGTTTCCTTGATGCGCCGAACGTTCTCCTTATAACGGCCGATATCCAACGTGGGGCGTTGGTTGTTGTCTCGGGCGTGCACGTGAAAGAGCACCGCCCCCGCATCGGCGCATTGGCGCACATCCCGAGCAATTTCCTTCGGTGTCATGGGCACATGGGGATTCATGGCCTTTGTAGGAACATTTCCGGTCAAAGCGACGGTGATGATGAGTTTTTCCATGTAAAATAGTCTTTCTTCCTTAAGGAACCTTCACTGTGCTGGATGTTTGGAGGTTCGAAGTTTCTGCACCAAGTAAATGAAGCCGAAAAGAGCTAGGCCGGCGAGGTACATCCAATGACGGTGCCCGTAGTCGAGGCCGCTCCAAGCCGCGATGAGATCCGGGCGCATCATGATGGGAGTGACGCCCAGCAGCAAAGGCACTTCATAGATACGGTTTCGCGCGATGAACCAGCCTTGTGTGGCGGCGGCAAAGGCGAAGTTGCCGAGACACGCCATGGCGAAAATAAGTAGCCCTTGGAACCAGCTGGTGACACCGTAAAGAATAAGATCGTGGTTAAAAATGAACATAAAGGGAAGAATGGCGGTGCGGATGTCATACATGAAGCCTTGCAGTCCGGTGCGAATGGGATCGGACTTGGCAATGGCCGAAGCGGCATAGGCCGCAAGGCCCACGGGAGGCGTGTCATCCGCCAGAATCCCGAAAAAGAAACAAAAAAGATGCGCGGCGATGAGCGGTACTTCAAATCCGTAGGATCCTCCCACTGTGACGATGGCTGGTGCTGTCAATGACGCCATGACGATGTAGGTGGCCGTGGTGGGGAGTCCCATGCCGATAATGAGGCTGGCGATGGCGGTAATGATCAAGAGCAAGTAAATATTGCCTCCGGCGAGTGCATCCACCACCTGGTTGACCAACCCGCCCAACCCCATGGCCACCACGCCGACGATGATGCCCGCGGCGGCCGTGGCCATGGCCACACTGACCATGTTTCGAGCGCCGGCATCCAAAGCCGCGAGGATGTCTAGTAAACCTTTCTTTAAAGCGGCGCCAATGGATTGCTTGGCTTGAGCCGCCCTTAAACACGGCTGCGCGACCATGAGAATGGCCAGAACCCAAATGGCGTTGAAAGCGGACATTTGGGGTGTGTGCCGAAAGACGACGAGTTCGTAAATGAGCATTCCAAGGGGAATGAGGTACTGGAGCCCTTCGAAAAGGGTTTTGAAAAAGGGGGGCAGTTCCTCGCGAGGAAGCCCCTGCAGACCCAGCTTGGAGGCTTCGATATGGGAAATGAATAGCAGGGCGGCGTAGGAAGCAAAAGCGGGTATGGTTGCGGCCTTAACCACTTCAACATACGGCACGCTCACATACTCGGCGATGATAAAGGCGGCGGCGCCCATAATGGGAGGCGCCAACTGGCCGTCAGTGCTCGCCGCCACTTCAATGGCCGCGGCCTTGGTCGGCGGATAGCCGAGCCGCTTCATGAGTGGAACGGTAAAGGTGCCCGTGGTCACCACATTGGCGATGCTGGATCCGGAGACCATTCCTATTAGCCCGCTGCTCAAAATGGCAGCCTTGGCAGGACCGCCCTTGTGACCTCCGAGAAGGCTCAGGGCCAGTTGAATAAAAACCTGACCGGCTCCCGCCTTTTCCAGCATGGAGCCAAAAAGAACGAACAGGAAGACAATGGTGGCCGAAACATCCAACGGAATACCGTAGATGCCTTCCGTGGACATGGTCATTTGCCCGACAAACCGGTTCATGGACACCCCCTTGAAAGCGATGACGTCGGGCATGTAGGGTCCAAAAAAGGCATAGAAAGTGAAAACCGTGGCAATGACCGTGAGAGCCGGTCCGATGGCGCGCCGGGAGGCTTCCAGGAGCAGCACGATCAAGAGAAACCCCATGAAGATATCGCGAGGAACGGGGGCACCGTATCGACTGATGATGCCGCGGTAATCCAGAACCACGTAAAGGGCGGCAGCGGCGGCGGCAAGAGCGAGCACCCAATCCAGCACGGGGACACGGTCCGTGGCGGCCCAATACCGAATTCCCAGGCGAGGTTTTCGGAACATGGGAAAACTGGCATAGACGATGAAAATGGCAAAGGCCAGATGAACCGCTCGAATGTACCAGGAGTCTAAAATGAGCCAACTAGCGATGGACAGTTGGAAAAGGGACCAGCAAACGGCGACGGTCGTGATGACAATCTTCGAAATACCGCGTTGAACCCGCCCTGTGCGGGCTTCTTCGGCCAGTTTCCGGGCGATGGTCACACCGCGCTCCGCAACCTTGGCATTCGATGTCATGCAACATCCTTCAAGGGCAATGCAGGTTTTGCGTCGAAAGCTATGAGTGGATCGCGGCACTGTAAAACGGCGGCGCCGTGCCCAGCGCCGCCGCAGCATACCGGATTACTTCAGCAGTCCGGTTTCCTTAAAATATTTTGCCGCACCGGAATGCAGCGGCGCGGACAAGCCTTCCAGCATGTTTTGCTGGGTCAAAACGGCGTAAGCCGGATGCAGGGTCTTGAAGCTTTCCAGGTTATCAAAGATTTCCTTCACAATGGCGTAGACTACATCGTCCGGTGTTTTCGCGGAAGTGACGAAAGTGGCTTTGACGCCTACCGTGGGCACGTCTTCCTTGTTGAGAGCTCCCTCGTATAAAGCGATGGGGATTACGGCTTTGGCGTAGTAAGGATACTTTTTGAGCAAGGTGTCGACGGATGCGCCCTCAATGGGGACGAACCGTACTTTACGGTGACCGGCGGTGGCTTCCTTGATCGCCCCGCTGGGGTGCCCCACGGTGTAGAAGAAAGCATCGATGCGGCCGTCTTGAAGCAGCCCCGGCGCTTCCGCCGCCTTGGCTTGTTCTGCTTTAATGTCTTTTTCCCAATTCAGGCCAAAGGCACTCAGAACGTCAATGGAGTTTTGCAGCTGCCCGGAACCAGGGTTTCCGATGTTGACGCGCTTGCCTTTGAGATCCGCCATGTTCTTGATGCCGGCGTCTTCCGCCGCCACCAGGGTCACTGCTTCAGGATGCAGGCTGAAGACGGCTCGAAGATCCTTTTGAGGGCCCTTGTCCTTCCATTCCGCCTCGCCTTGAACGGCCTGATATTGCCGGTCCGACTGAGCAATGCCGAATTCCAGGTGTCCAGCCAGGACCGCGTTGATGTTGAATACGGATCCTCTAGTGGCTTGCACAGTGCATCGAATGCCGTATGTGTCTTTCTTATCGTTGATCATTTTGCAGATGGCCTCGCCGGTGGGGTAGTAGACACCCGTGATGCCGCCGGTGCCGATGGTGACAAAAGCCGTCTTGGCTTGAGAGGGCGTCGAACCCATGGCGACCAAAACCGTTCCCAGCAAAAGGACCGTGGCAAGAAACAATCCGGTACGCTTCATCACAATCCTCCTTTTTTCTTCCACAGACCGTTGACGATGAGAACCTGTGGCTTTTCCCGTGACGAGGGACATGGGCCGGGCGGCCCACTCTCGGCATGCTTTCGGTGGCGCACGACGCACTGCCCAGAACTTCTCCAAAAGGCCGCCCACGCATGAAACCCTCGCAAAATTTTTTCAGCCGTTAGCAAAAAACCTGGCTCTGCGCAACCCTATGTGAAAGGATTTGGGGCCAAAGCCCGGGGCCGCTCTCTGTGGGGCGATGAGGAGCACCGGGAATTCGGGTGTCTTGCAACAAAGTGTTTAGAATGGTATCTGTAACGGCTCTTGTGCGGCAGTTTATCCATCGCCCGCCGGCGCGGCGGGGGCGATGCAACCCTTAAATGGCAGGTTGGCCAAGAGGATGGAATCCATCGCGGTTCTTCAAGAAGGGCTTCCCTACGTTTTCAAAGGCGCCTGGATCACTCTTGTGGTGGTGGCGGGGGCGTTGACTTTGGGATTCGCCGTCGGGCTGCCGCTGGCCGTGGGCTTGGTCTATGGGCCGAAGTGGCTTCGGTGGTTTATCGGTGTCTATGTGTGGTTTTTTCGAGGCGTTCCTTTGCTGGTGCTCTTGTTCCTTTTCTATTTCGGCATCTTTCCGTTCTTTGGGTTGGAACTTTCGGCGTTTTCCGTCGCCGTCGTTGTCTTGGGGTGCATCAGTGGAGCGTATCAATCGCAGATTCTTCGAGGTGCCATCTTGTCCATTCCCGCGGGTCAGATGCAGGCGGCGCGTGCCGTGGGCATGAGCGATTTGCAGGCAGTGGTCTTTGTGGTCCTGCCGCAGGCCCTGCGCCTGGCCGTTCCGGGCTGGTCCAATGAGTATGCGATTCTTCTCAAAGACTCCGCCGTGACCTATGCTCTGGGGGTCGCTGAGATTATGGCGCGCGCCCATCACGTGGCCTCCCGCACCTATCAACATTTGCCCATTTACGTCAGCGCGGGTCTCCTTTTCATGGTTCTCACGTGGTTGGGGACGCGCTTGATGGGAGCGGTGCACAAAAGGGTGCGCCTCAAAGGTTATGCATAAAGAGCGGCACGAAGAGAGAGCATGGAAACCATTCTTGAGGTGCGCGAGATTCGCAAACACTACGGGGACAAGGAAATCGTCCGGGGTGTTTCCCTTTCGGTGCGGCGGGGCGAAATCAAGGTACTCATCGGCCCTTCCGGCGCAGGCAAAAGCACCTTGTTGCAGATGATCAATTTCCTTGTCATGCCCGACCAGGGAAACATCCTTCTGGAAGGTTGCCGCATCGATCCCGGCCGAAAAAGGGAACTGTGCGCTTATCGCCAGCAGGTGGGAATGATTTTTCAGGAATTTAATCTCTTTGATCATCTCACGGCCGTGGGGAACGTGGAGATCGGCTTGGTGCATGTGAAGAAAATGAGCCGAAAAGAAGCCCGTCGGCGGGCTATGAGCGAACTGGACCGGGTGGGGCTGGCGGAGCACGCGGGCAAATATCCGGCGGAGCTTTCCGGGGGGGGCAGAAGCAGCGGGTTTCCATTGCCCGAGCCTTGGCTCTGGACCCCAAGGTAATGCTTTTGGATGAACCCACTTCGGCTTTGGATCCGGAGCTGATCGGGGAGGTGCACGCGGTGATTCGCGATCTGGGGGCTTCCGGCATGACCATGATCATGGCCACCCATCAGATCGGATTTGCGCGCGCTCTGGCTCACGAAATGATCTTCATGGAAGACGGCCGGATCGTGGAACAGGGGCCCCCGAACGTCATTCTTGACGAGGCGCGATGCGCCCGCACGCGGGAGTTCTGCGCCAAAATCGACCAACTGGGTGCGCGGCCTTGATTTCCGCGGAATTGGGTTTTCTTTACGGTGAACTGATGCCCGCGCTTCTTCGAGGCGCCGCCGTATCGCTGCAGCTGATTCTTCCTTCAGCTGTCTTGGGCTTTGTTTGTGGTGTGCTGGCGGGTTCGTGCCGTGTCTACGCGACGCCTCCCGTGCGCTGGTTGGCTGATCTCTACGTGGCTGTCTTTCGAGGATTTCCTCTGCTGGTTCAGCTCTACATCTGGTATTTCGGCATGCCTCGCCTGGGCGTGTACCTCACACCCTATCAAGCCGCGGTTCTGGGCTTTACCCTCTGCAGCGGGGCCTATCATTCCGAATACATTCGAGGCGCCCTCTTATCCATCAAACGAGGGCAAATTCTGGCCGCTCACGCCATTGGCATGAGCCGACTGCAGACCGTCGTGCATATCATTTTGCCTCAAGCTGTGCGGCGCGCCCTGCCTGGCTGTGGCAACGAATGGATTTACCTGATCAAATACTCGTCCCTGGCTTATATGGTGACGTGCATCGAACTGACGGGCGAAGGAAAAATCATCGCCTCCTCCACCTTCAAGTACACCGAAGTTTTTGCCGCCGTGGGGTTCGTGTATCTCTTACTCGTCAGCCTCGCCACAGGTGTTCTGAAAGCCTTGGAGAAACGCCTGAGTCTTCCCGGATCCGAGTTTCATCGAATCTGACAGCCGGCCTCAACCACTTTGGGCCGGCCAAGAAGGCTAGTGAAAAGCAAGGCTCATCGACCCGAGTCTGTGGAGTGACACGCCCGAAACGAGGAGCACGCGTGGCGTGCCCCCTGTGAACCTTTGGGCGCTTCTTGTGGACAACGCCTGAGCGGAATCAGAGAACCTGTGAGGTCACGGCGGCGAGGGCCTCATCGAGAATGCGGGTCATCTGGGCAATGCCCTCTTCGTCGATGACAAAAGGCGGTGCCAGCAGAAGATGATCCCCATGAATCCCATCCGCTCCTCCGGATCCAGGATAGGTGATCAGTCCGCGTTGAAAGGCTTCCTGGGCCGCTCGAGCGTTCACTTTCAAGGCCGGAGGAAACGTCTGTTTCGTGTTTCGGTCTTGCACCAGTTCGATGCCTGCAAAAAGGCCGATGCCTCGCACATCGCCCACAATGGCATGTTTTCGAAGGGTTTGAAGGTGGTCCGACAGGACCTTCCCCATGGCCGCCGACCGCTCCACGAGTTGGTGATCCCGAATGTAGCGCAGCACCGCCGCACCGATGGCCACGGACAAGGGATTCTGGCAGTAGGTGTGGACGTGCACAAAAGCTCCTGTCCCTTGGCGAATCGCTTCGTGGATTTCTTCTTTGACCACCACGGCGCCCAAAGGCGTGTAGCCGGAACTCAGTCCCTTGGCCGTGACAATAACATCCGGAACGACGCCCCAATGGTCCAAGGCGAATCGTCGGCCGGTTCGCCCCACGCCGGTCATGACCTCATCGGCGATAAGGTTCACATCGTAGGCATCACAGATTTCGCGGATGCGTTGCCAGTACCCGTCCTTGGGTACCAGAGCGCCTGCTGTGGCACCCACTACGGGTTCGGCGATGAAGGCCGCAACGGCGTCTGGACCTTCATACTTGATGGTGCGTTCCAACTGATCGGCGCATTCCAGGTGACATGATTCGGGCTCTTGTCCGAAAGGGCACCGATAGCAGTAGGCCGGCTCAATGTGCGGCGTGTGCAGGAACAGGGGAAGATAATGGCGCCGCCGGCCGGTGTGCCCACCGAGGGCCAAAGCGCCGGTGGTGTTCCCGTGAAAACTGGTCCATCGGCTGATCACCTTGTATTTGTCCGGTTGTCCGATCTCTCTCCAATGTTGCCGCACAACCTTGACGGCGGTTTCCACGGCCTCCGATCCACCGGAGAGAAAAAACACACGGTTGAGTGCAGGATCCGGGGCCATGTCGGTCAGAAGCTCGGCGCATTCGATGGCGGCTTCACTGGTGAAGTGGCTGCTGTGCGCAAAGCAGATGCGTTACGCTTGAACCCTCATAGCCTCTAAGATCTCCGGCACGCCATGGCCGATGCTCACCACGCATGCACCACCGGAACCATCGACGTAACGGCGGCCTTCCTTATCCCAAATGAAGATGCCTTCTCCGCGATCGACCACGGGGTAGGTCTTGCGAAGGTTTCGGTAAAAGACGCGCTCAGAGCTCTGGTACCGAGTCATCACGAAATGCCCTCTTTCCTTTTTTAGTGAAAAGCCGCCACGCCCTGTTGTCTTAAGAAAACAAAACCTCTTTATGCTAATCCGCAGCACTTGTGAAGGCCAATGTCATCCATGCTGCCTGTGGGAAAAGCCTTGACAGCTTCCCGAATGGCCATTTATAAGACCCCATTACGTCGTTTCTGGAAGGAGCCCGCACGGTATGCGCATGCGAAGCCCTTGTCTGGACTGTGACAAGAAGGACCGGGACAAGAACAAGTGCCTGGAAGGTTGTGAGAAGCTGAGAGAGTTCCAGGAAAGGCTCACACGGAAAGGCACGTTCGCTCGAGGATAAAATGGCGCTCCGGCTGCCGGTCACCGAGCGGCCTGGGGCCGCTCTTTTTGTCGCGGCAGGCTGAGAGCGGAGGCGCTGAATGAGGGTCAGGGCGGAGGACGAGCCGATGTACGCCATTGTGGAGTGTGGAGGAAAACAGTACAAAGCCGAGCCCGGTGGGTTGCTTAAGGTGGAAAAACTCCCCGGAAAAGCCGGCGACGAGATCCTTTTGGATCGCGTGTTGTTCGTGGCCGATGGAGACCAGATCCATGTGGGGCGTCCCCTCGTGGAGGCCAAGGTGGTGCGGGCGCGCATCGTAGAGCAGGGACGGGGCGGCAAGATCATCATTTTTAAATATAAGCGACGCAAGGATTCCCGGAAAAAGCAAGGGCATCGGCAGGCTTACACCGCGGTGAAGATCGAGGGGATCGAAGACCGTGTGCCGATGGCATCACAGGAGGCTCGAGTGGATTCGAAGGCGTCCGGGAGTGAGGAGGCATAAGCCATGGCACATAAGAAGGCGGGCGGCAGTTCAAGAAACGGTCGAGACAGCGCCGGGCAACGGCGAGGCGTCAAGAGGTACGGGGGGCAGTTTGTCCGTGCCGGCAATATCTTGGTTCGGCAGCTGGGCACGAAATTCCATCCGGGAAAAAATGTGGGCATGGGCAAGGACTACACCCTGTTTGCGCTGGTTGACGGGGTGGTGGCCTTTGAGTACAAGGACAAGCAGCGCCAAAAGGTCAGTGTCTATCCCGTGGCGGCGCAGACCACTTAAGGAAAGGTTTGAAGTGGCGCAAGGCGCACATCGCCAGGCCGCTTTGCACCGCTCCCGCCTTGTGGAGCCCAAGCGAATTCCATAAGGCATGCTCAGACGATGCGCCGGCCTCGAACGTACGGCGGCGGCACGACGACAGAAGCTTTACGGGCTTTCAAGAAGCGCGAAGGCGGCATTTTCCCTTGGAAAGAAGAAACACCAAATGGGGGGGCATGGCTCCCCCGTTGTGTTTTTGTCAGGAGCAGACTGTGAAGTTTGTGGATGAAGTCCGAATCGAAGTGCGCGCCGGACGCGGTGGTAATGGGTGTGTGAGTTTCCGACGTGAAAAGTATGTGCCTCGAGGCGGACCCGACGGAGGCGACGGCGGCAAGGGCGGGGACGTCGTTTTTGAGGCGACGGAGCGCAAGCAGACTCTGCTGGATTTTCGCTTCAAGCGTTCCTATCGAGCTCAAAGAGGACGCCACGGCCAGGGGAAAGACAGACACGGTCGAAGTGGAGGAGATCTTATCTTGATGGTGCCAGTGGGGACTTTGGTCAAGGATGCCCTGACTGGTGAGGTTTTGGCGGACCTGAACCGCCCAGGCATGCGATGGACGGCAGCTCGAGGCGGCCAAGGCGGGCGGGGAAACGCTCGATTCGTTTCCTCCACTCGGCAGGCGCCACGCATCGCCGAAGAAGGCAAGGAAGGTGAGTTCCGGGAACTTGTTCTGGAGCTGAAACTGCTCGCCGACGTGGGCCTTGTGGGATTTCCCAATGCCGGGAAATCCACGTTGATCGCCGCCGTTTCGGCAGCTCGCCCGAAGATCGCCGATTACCCGTTCACCACTCTGGTTCCCCATCTCGGTGTGGTCGCCTTTAGGGATGCTCCCCCATTTGTCATGGCCGACATTCCGGGCCTCATTGAGGGAGCCCATCAAGGGGCGGGCTTGGGCCTTCGCTTTTTGAGGCACATCGAAAGAACCCGTGTGCTGGTTCATGTGGTGGACGCAGCGGCCGTGCCCCGCCAAGATCCTCTGGCCCCTTACCGAGTCATCGAAAGAGAGCTTGAGCGTTACTCTGAGAAACTTGCACACAAACCACGCCTTCTCGCCCTGAACAAAATGGATCTGCTCGATGATCCCAAGGATCGTGAACGCCTCCTCCGGCATTATCAAAGCCTGGGGCACTCCGCCGTGGCCATCTCCGCGCTCACCCGACAAGGGCTCGATGATCTCCTCAAGGCCATCGTGCAGGTCCTGGAACAGACTCGAAAAGATCTTGAAAAGGACATTCCCGATTCCCAAGAGACACTCCTTGAAAACAGCCCTTCGAGGCTCATCTCTTAATTCAGCGTCAGGTCGTTTTCTCGCACCCATGGGCCAGCGCTAACGAAAGTTTGCCACTTTTCTACGTAACATATTGATATCGCTGGAAGGATGGTTTTAATTCTTCACCACAAATGTTTCACTCGATGCTCATCATTCTTTTTAGGGACCGAGGCCGTACGCCGAGAACATTGAAAATTTTCAGGTGAACCGGTTCGGGTCTGACGTGTGACGAAGATGGACCAAGTCAGAACGCGCTTTTCGGCGCTTTGACGCTCAAAGCAGGGGCTCTGCGGCCATGGCCATGATGAAGCGCCGCAAGCCGTGAAGGCTGATCGCGCTAGAGGCTGCTGGCGCTGTGGCGAGAAAACCGCACAAGGCCACCTTTGTCATCATCCTGAAGACTAGATGGTCAAGGTGGTCAAAGGAACGATACGGCAGAGGCGGCCGACGTTTTCCTGAAGCCTGCGGGCTTCTTCGGCCGTTGGCACGAAGGCCCACCAGGCGTCGGGATCGAGTGCATCCAGCATGAAGTCCCCTGGGAGGCGCCATTCCCTCTCTGCTTTCCATGAAACCCGGCCGGGTTGGTGCAGCTGAAACCGAAAGCGGTCCATTGGGGCGATCTTGGCAAAACCCGCTTCGCACGCATAGATAACAGGTCTGGCTCCAAGGCTTTTTAGGACGTCTTTTCTCACCGCCAGGCCGTAGGGTTCAAAGGTCCATCGAATGAGTGCGGGGTTCCAGCGAGTGAGCTGCAGGAGGTTCAAAGGAGGAACCCGTGTCCAGGACACCACGGGAATTCCTTGCCGAATCAGACGTCCACTGGCGCGAAGACGCCCTTCCCAGAGAATACGCCACAGAGTGTCCAGGGCCATGTGATCGGCCCACGGCCTGTCTTTCAGGAGATCCTCTGCCCATGCACACCGGCTTTGGCCAGGCCACGGCCCGGGACAAGAACGGGTGTAATGATAAAGAAAAGCTGTGAACTCAAAGGCTAAGGGAGGCGAGGTGTCGCGCACAGGATCAGGGTGGTGGTCGTGGGCGAGGCCTGTCACCTGTTCAGGCCACACACGCGCACAGTGAGAAAAGTTGTGAAGAAGTTTTCGGTTTCCTTCCGTTTCCGGCGATTCCTGAGCACTGCTGAAGATCCAGGTGGGCTTGGAATGGGACTGCAATTCGTCGTTAAGGACCTGAAAGAGGTTGCCCCCACGGCGGATGGCAAGGACGAAGAAATGTTCCGCCACAGCGGCGACGAGGCGATCCCGGCAGACCACGTAACGAGCGGGGGGACAGGCTGGTCGGCCAGGGAGACAACTTAGAATCCATGCGGTTTTGAGATCCGGAAAATAGCTCAGTGCTTCGAAGACGGCCGGCCGGGAGCGGGAAGGGATGGCCACCAAAACCAGGGGTTTTCGCTGCGCGTGCGCCCAACAGGTGGTCAAGTCGTAAACCGGCGTGCCGAGACTGCTCACCCAGCCTACCGGTTGGTCGGCGGTTTGGTCAAAAGCCTGGTGCAGGGCTCTCACCCATAGATCCCGGCGGCGTGTGTGTTTGCCCTTGCGAGAATTGAAGGCTGCACAGAGGATGGTCGTGGGTTCTGGAGGCGTTCCCAACGCAAAGAGGTATCTGGGACAGGTTTTCAAGGCATGGCCGGAGGGAAACCGGCAGCCCACCACCTGCACGCCCAGGGATTGCCAGGTGTGGACGTAGTCTTGCGCCTTAGCAAAAATTCTTCGGGGTGTCGAGGACCAGGCCGGCACGGTGCGGAAAAAGCCTTCCCACCCCCCTTCGGACTCGGCCCCGGCATCCTTGCTCCGTTGTCGAAGCAGGGTATCGAATTCTTGGTGTCGGGCCGGGCCGTCCAGGGTCCCTTCCGCCTCCATCAAGGCGGCGGCTCGGAGCAACACATTGCTCGAGTCCGACGAAAGGTGTATGAAAGGAGTACGGGTCTTCATAAGCAGAATTATGCAAGGAAGCACCTGGCAGGGCAAGACCGAGGGGCATGCACATGAAACTGGGCATTGTGGGTCTGAGCAGATCTGGAAAAACCACCGTTTTTAACGCGCTGACGCAGCGCAGCGCCGAATCCGGCGCCGCTTCCGGCCAGGTAGTGCCGGTGTTGGGTGTGGTGCCGGTTCCCGATCCCCGCCTCGACTGGCTGACCGCCCTGTATCAGCCCCGCAAGAGAACCCCGGCCCAGGTGATCTACACGGACCTTCAAGGAATTGCCAGCGTTGCCGAGAAGCGAAAAGACTACATGGCTCTGCTGCTGACCCACATGCGCCCGGTGGAAGCGTTTCTTGTGGTGGTTCGTAATTTTTCGGATCCTGTGCTCGGCGCACCAAACCCGGCTCGAGACCTTCGGGAATTGGAGGAGGAATTTCTCTTGGCCGATTTGGCCACGGTGGAAAAACGTCTGGAACGCATCGAAGCGGAACTGAAAAAAGGCCGTAAAGCGGCAGCCCAGGAAATGGAACTCCTGCAGCGGTGTGCCGAGTTGCTTAACCAAGAGCGACCCTTGCGCACCGAGCCGAGCCTGGCCAGCGCGCCGGAACTCAAGGGCTACACGTTCCTGTCGGCCAAACCGATCCTCGTGATTGTCAACAACGACGATGACACTGCCGATATTCCTGAGGATTTGAAAGGCATGGAGGATGTCCTGGTCATTCGAGGACGCTTGGAGATGGAAATGGCTCAACTCAGTGAAGCCGATGCGGCCGTTTTTCGTCAGGACTATGGCATCGGTGAATCGGCCATGGACCGTGTCATTCGGCGCTCCTTTCAGCTCCTGGGCCTTGGGACCTTCTTCACGGTCGGAGAAGACGAGGTCAAGGCCTGGACGATTCCCTATGGCCTTCACGCTGTGGAGGCCGCAGGCGTGGTGCACTCGGACATGAAAAAGGGTTTTATTCGCGCGGAAGTGGTGGCCTACGAAGATCTCAAGAAAGTCGGCGACTATGCCACAGCTCGAAAACAGGGCCTGGTCCGCCTCGAAGGCCGCGATTACCCGGTTAAGGACGGGGACATTGTCCACTTTCGTTTCAATGTCTGAGAAGTTCTAGGAGGGTGGAGGAGGGTGTTTTTCTTCGTCGGAGGAATTCAACCCAGGACCAAGACACTGGACGAAACCCCGCGTTTGTGTCCGGCCTGTGGGCTGGCTCAAGCGCGCCTCAAACGCATCGATCATTACCTCAGCCTGTTTTTCATTCCCCTTTTTCCGGTTAAAAAGGGGGAACCCTTGCTCATGTGTGATCGGTGCGGCTACGCGGCGCCACCGGAACAGACTTTTCATGAAAGGCCGACTGATGTGGTGACACCGCCGATTACGGTTCGGTGTCCATCGTGCGGCAAGACCCTGAAGCCCTCTTTTGCGTATTGCCCTTATTGCGGAAAAAAGGTATAAGCGGCCAGCCCTTCCGGGCAGGTTGTCACTTCCCAGAGCTGGTGTGGGGTATCGATGAAGAAAAACGAAGCCAGAGGCAATATCATTTCCTTTCCGATGATTGCGAAACCCAACATTGAAGACATTTTTGCGGAGTTCCTTGCGGAGCAGAAAAGGCGGCTGAAACCTCAGACCTTTCGCCGTTACGAGGAGGTCATCTCGCTGTTTCACACCTCCTTGAATCTTTACGGTTACCAGGAACTGCCCACGGCCGGAGAAAACACTTTGTATCGGCGGCTGGTGGACTATAAGGACCAGACCTTTTGCGCCATTTTCGGTCCTGAAAAGATTTCCTCCGGGGTCTCCACGTTTCTGACCTTTTTCATGATCCGCAAGGTTATGGCCTCAGAATCGCTGCTGCGAGCGGCGGGAACAGTGATCAAGGCCCTTATGAAATGGCTGGTGGCCAAGGAGTATGCTCCCAAGGAAGAGGCTCGCAAGGCCATGGATCTGGCTGGTGAGGCGTCCCGGGAGCTACCCGCCGCCGAACGGTTGGCTCGACTCCTTTATGACTTTTCCCAAACCCATCCGCCCCGCACCTGGGACGATGAATTGGATGATTATTTTGTCGTGGAAGAAATTCGGCCTGGAGTTCTTGTTCTTTCCGGAGTGACTCTGGAAACGGGCTCCCTGGAAGTCAAGGTCCCCAAGATCATTACGGACCACTGCAAAGTGGGCTGGCAGATCAACCTGCTGCTGGGCGAGACGCGAAGCGGGTGGAGAATTCTCGAGTCAGGAAACGTGTACCCTCTTTGAGCCGCCACAGGTGTTCCTTGAGGCCTTGGAGGTCGTGAGGCATGCCCTGGAAGGCCCATTGGAGGCGTAACGCGAGCGGCGAACTCCTATGGCGCCGTGCAACCCTTCTTCTCCTCTAAGCCACAAGGACCTTTACAGACCGATTTCTGGATTGCGGGCTTTGGGGAACAGCCCATGAGCCCTTTCCCGAGCAGGCGGAAGGCAAGACGTTTGACAACCCACCTGGCCGTCCTGCCGTTCCGTGCCTGCGGGGCAGGCGCGCCATCGACGATGGGCTGAGGCGTTCCTGACTCAGCTACGGGTTTCCTGTGACGCCTTGTGCTGGGTGGACCACCCGGCATGCGGCCATGCCCGGCGTCCACGGAGCCAAGGATCCCTTCTTCTCCCGGAACCTCTTCACGCCATGGCACCGGCGTTGGAAAGGACATTTGCGGGCGGCCTGCTCAGGCACCCCCGGTGCGCTTTGGGGGATGGCGAACCGTGCCCCGAGGAAAAAGCGCCCTTGATCATGGGTCGAGGTTAGAGGCCAGGCGCTGCATCGCCATGATCTTGTACAAGTCAAAAGGATGAGCCGGTGGCGTCTTTTTCTGATCCTCAGATTTGGCTTCCAAGACGATGGCTTCTTGAGGGCATGTGGGGACGCACACGCCGCAGCCGATGCACCGTTTTGCATCCACGTGTGCCGTTGCTTCGACCATGGCAATGGCCTCCATCTGACAGCGCTCCACACAGGTCTCGCACCCGATGCAGTCTTCTTGGCGGACCCGCGCAAAATAGTTGCTGGCCACGTACTCGGCAGGCGAGGAAAGCTTCTTCAAGTTCTTGAGAACCTGGCAGCAGCATCCGCAGCACAGACAGATGTTCATCACTTTCTGAGCGTTGGACGGCTGCAAGACCAAGGCGTGTTCTTCGGCCATGTGCAAAATTTTCAGAGCTTCCTCTCGATCGATGGGGCGTCCCAATCCGTTGTCTTCATAGTACTGTGCGCCGGCGCCGAAGACTAGGCAGGTCTCCAGAGGGCATTGGCAGCCTTTTCCCGCCATCGTGTGCTCCTTTCTGCAGATACAAGGGGCCACGACGATCTTATCCTGCTCCTCGATGATACGGCGGGCTTCTTCGTAGGGCATGACGTGCTGTTCCGGCGTGATGGAGCGGGGTAAGGGAATCGTTCGCAACTGGGGGGTTTTAAGGGCTAGGGTTTTTTTGAAAAACACCGGGATGTATTCGTTGACCAAAGCGATGAGTTCTTCATCCAAGGCGTTCACGTGGTATTCCCAGATGCCGATGACGAACTGAGCCGCCATGTAACGGGCTTCCGAACCCTTGCGCAGGCGAAAGATGAGGCCTTTGCGAGCCATTTCCTCCAGTCTGAGCGCGAGTTCTTCGGGCGGCATCTGGGCGCGTTCGGCTATGTCTTCCACCGACTCGGGCTTCAAGGAAAGCAATACAGCCAGTTGGGCTTCTTGGGGAGTGAAGAGCTTTTGCAGGATTTTTAATTCTACGCCGGATTCCGTGCGGGGAAACCCTGCGGGTAGTCGATCGAGATGACGGGCAAGCCGTTCGTAGGCGTTGATGTCGTTCATTGTCACGTCTCCTTTGCCGGGATGCCTCTGGGCTGCGGTGATGGTCGAAGTTGTTTGGCGATGGATTTTCTTTCTTCCAAAACACGCAGCCATTAGAAGGCGTCCTGAGTCCTGTCAAGCATTTTTCGCTGATGCGTGCAAGGGCCATTGAAAAGATCCGCAGATTCTGTTAGCAGAGCGGAGCTTTTACAAAAGACGCGGATAGGGAAAAAACCGAAGAGGTGGATCCATGACTTTACAAGAAAACGCCGACGGTCTGCTGCATGAAGGACTGAGCGGGGAGCCTTGGGAAGCGGTGCGCCAGGCTCTGGAAAGCGTGCATCCGGCCGATGCCGCCATGCGCCTGGCCCAATATAAACCGCAGGATATCGCTCGCATCGTGGAGATTCTGGGCCCGGAGCAGATTCTGGCCGCCTTTGAATTTCTTCCTTTTGAAATTCAAAAGGAAACCTTGCCCCATCTAAGCCGAGACACCGTTGTTCGTCTGATCTCTTTGATGCGGCCCGACGAGAGAGCCGACCTGGTGGAGGAGCTGGACGAGGATTTCCAAGACCGGCTGCTGTCCTTGCTGATCAAAGCGGAGCGGCAAAATTTACTCAAACTTCTCACCTATCCGGAGGAAAGCGCGGGGGCCTACATGACCACCGACTATGCCTCCCTCAAGGCCACCCAAACGGTCCGAGAAGCCCTAGATGAATTGCGCCTGCAGGCACCTAAGAAAGAAACCATTTACTACGCCTATGTGGTGGATGAGTCGCGTCATCTGATCGGCATCGTGTCTCTGCGAGACCTCATTATGGCCCGCCCGGATAGTACGGTGGAGCGAATCATGTCCCGCCAGGTCATTTCCGTTCCTGTGGACATGGACATCGAGTTGGTGGCCAAGGACATGCGCCATTACGACTTCTTGGCCATACCCGTGGTAGACGGTGAAAATCGCCTGGTCGGGATCATCACCTACGACGACATCTTTGACGTCATTACAGAAGAGGCCACAGAAGACATGTATCTGCTGGCCAGCTTGGACACGGATGAGCGGGTTTCCTCGCCCGTCATGCGCTCCGTCAAGCTGCGTTCCCCGTGGCTTTTTGTGAACCTGGGCACGGCCCTCATTGCCTCCTATACGGTGAGTCTCTTCTCAGAGACCATTGCGCATTTCGTCGTGCTGGCGTCCCTCATGCCCTTAGTGGCCGGCCTTGGAGGCAATGCGGGAACGCAGTCGCTGACTGTAGTGGTGCGTGCTCTTGCCCTGGGAGAGATCGTGGACAGAGGCAAATGGATGGTCGTGTTGCGCCAAATGACGGTCGGTCTATGCAACGGCGCCTTGTGCGGGGCGCTGCTGGCCGTGATCACTCTGGCATGGCATCATAATGCGTGGCTCGCCCTCATCATGTGGCTGGCCATGATCTTTAACATGATTGTTGCGGGATGCTTGGGGGCCCTTGTTCCCATCATGTTGCGAAAGCTCAAACTGGATCCCGCTTTGGGATCCAGCATCTTTGTCACCGCCGCCACAGACACGGGAGGCTTCTTCTTCTTTCTTGGGCTGTCGACCCTGTTCATGGACCGCATTCTGACGCACGGGGCCTAAAAGGAGTGTGTCTGAAAACACCTTTCCCACAGGATGAAACGAAAACGGCCCCCTAAAGCCATTCTTGGACAGGCTCGTAAAAGCGCCCTGTGCCAAAGGCCAACGGATAAGAACAGGCCATGCCTGGAAAACCCACGGGGGCCCTGGGGCGACCTCGCCCTATGAAGCCTAAGGCCGTTGTCAGTGGCAAAGCTATCCCACGAGCATGGCCTCATAGAGGGCGATGTAGGTCCGCGCCGCTCGATCCCAGCTGAAGTCCTCGCGCATGGCTCTTTGCTGCAGCCGACGCCACTTTTCCGAATCCCGATAGGCCTCCAAGGCCGCCTTCAGCGCGCCGAGAAAAGCCTCCTTGGTGTGCTCATAAAACTTGAAGCCGTTACCCTTTTCGGGATTTTGCACCGCGTCTTCCACGGAATCGTCCAACCCCCCGGTGGCGGCCACAATGGGGATGGTTCCATAACGCATACTGTACATCTGGTTCAGACCGCAGGGTTCGTATCGAGAGGGCATGAGAAAAATGTCGGCGCCGGCTTCCAGTCGATGGGCCAGCGCTTCATCAAAAGCCAACACCACGCGGACTCGGTCGGAATGACGCGATTGGGCCTGGAGCAAGAGCCGTTCCAGGTGAGGGTCCCCGGTGCCCAAGACGGCCAGGCACACGGAAAGCTCCATCATATCGTCCAGGGCGTCCAGAATGAGATCAATGCCTTTTTGATGGACCAGACGGCTGACCACAACACACAAAGGACTTTGGCGAACAGCTTCGGGAAACCCGAGCGCTTTCAGAACCTTTTCCTTGCACACGCCCTTGCCGCTCAAATTTTCGGCGTCAAAAAACGCCGGAATGTGCGGATCCTGGGATGGATTCCATCGCGTGGTGTCGATACCGTTGAGGATGCCGATGAGGGCGTCTTGGCGACGGCGCAAAAGGCCATCCAGGCCAAAACCCTGTTTGGGTTCAAGAATTTCCCTGGCATACCTCGGGCTCACGGTGGAAATTCGATCGCTGTAGGCGATACCGGCCTTGAGGAAGTTGCACTGGCCGAAGAATTCCATGCCCTCGATGGAGTAGGCTTGCGAAGGAAGCCCTGTGAGGCCGAAATAGGCTTCGGGAAAGAGGCCCTGATGGGCGAGGTTGTGGATGGTGAGCAAGGTGCGGACGCGGGAAAAGGCGGCATCGTAACGCCAGTGAAAGTGCTGATAGGCGGCCCCACAGGCCGCTTGCCAATCGTGCAGGTGAAGGATATCAGGGATCCAGTCCAGATGCTTGCACAGTGCATAGATAGAACGGGAAAAGGTGATAAAGCGTTCCGCGTTGTCTTCATAGTCTCCGCGTAGGGGATGCACGTAAAGATGAGGTCGGTGAAAGAATTCATCCTTTTCCATGAAGTAGACGGGGTAGGACGAAGGCCCTAACCACTGCCAAAAATGTACGTGGTACGTGTGCACACCCACGGGAATGGGAATCCACTCGGCTACAACCTTGATCGTCTGGGTGTTCCGCTCAACGGACGGGTAAAGTGGCAAGAAAAGCCGTACGTCACATCCCTGGGCGCTGAGCGCCTCAGGTAGGGACGCGGCTACGTCGGCAAGGCCGCCCGTCTTGGCAAAAGGGGTGGCTTCCGAAGCGCAGAAGAGAATTTTCAACGGCATGGGTGTCTCCCGAGCGTGAAAGGTTTTGGCGCCAATGGCGCAAAACGTTTATCATGCATCCTTGAGGATGCCAAAGTGCGTTTTGCGACAGCTTTGTCCTGAAAGGGGGTTTTCTTGGATACCATCGATCGGCGCCTTCTGGACCAGATTCAACGCTCTTTTCCCATCGAAGAACGCCCTTATGCCGTGTTGGCAGACAGGCTCGGGCTTCGAGAAGAAGACGTTCTTTCGCGCATTGGGACCCTCAAGGCCAGGCGGCTGGTGCGGCAAATCAGCGCGATCTTCAATACGGGCGCCCTGGGCTACCAAAGCAGCTTAGTGGCCATGGCCGTCCCGGAACCTGTTGTGGAACGGGCGGCTGAAGTGGTGAGCGCATATCCGGGGGTGAGCCACAATTACCTTCGTCCGGCGACCTTCAACCTGTGGTTTACCATCGCGGTGCCTCCCGGAAAGCGTCTGAACCAGGTGGTGGCGCACCTGAGCCGCAAGGCTGGAGAATGGCCGACCCTCATTTTGCCTGCGGTGAAAAAATACAAATTGGCCGTGGTACTGGATGTCTTGGAAGATGCCGAAGCGGACACGGTCTCCAACGAGTCGTCGGCAATTTCTTTGGAAGGTACCCAAGGCTTTCAGGTCTGCGAGCAGACCATTCGGCTGGTTCGATGCCTCCAGGAGGATCTGCCCCTGGAGTCCCGCCCCTTCCACACCCTGGCCAAGGACCTGACCATGGGCGGCGACAATCTCATGGGACTCATTCGCCAATGGCTTGCTCGTCAGTGGATACGGCGTTTCGCTGCCGTGCTGAATCACCGGCAGGTGGGTTTCGGTGGCAACGGCATGGTGGTCTGGCGATGCGAGCCCTCGCGCATCGATGATGCCGGGACCGTTTTGGCGGCATTTCCAGAAGTTAGCCATTGTTACCAGCGGCCGGCCCATCCCCAGTGGCCTTATAACCTCTACGCCATGATCCATGGAAAAACCGAAGACGATTGCCGCCGAATCGCCGCACGATTGGCACAAGCCGTTGACATCGGCGAATACCGCATCCTTTTCAGCACGCGGGAATTCAAGAAAGTCCGACTCAAACTCTTCTGGAATGAACCATGACAGGAGTGGGGTTTATGGAAGATCGCCAAGAATACGAACGCCGCAAGAAAGCCATTTTTGATCAAATGTCGGCGCGCGGCCAACAGCGTATCTTGAAAACGGGCTATGAAAACTGGGACCCTTTTCAGGAACCTAAGGATCCTCGGGAACAAATCCGCAGCGCTACGGCCGTGCAAGCTGGCATGATTTTGGCCGAATTCTTTCAAAGCCAAGGGCAGGAAAAACGGCTCCGAAGCCACCACAAGGAACTGATGGATCTGTGTCGTGGTTTGCTGCGCCAAGACCCGAGAGCCATGGCCGTCAAGGCTTTTTGCTGTTGGTTTGAACGCACGCCATGGAAAAAAGACTGAGAAGCCGTGCACCGCTAAGGCACGGAATCCGCCCCAAGGGGCCATCACGACATAGGATATCGCCGCCAACTGCTGTGAGAAGATTGCTCTTGGAGGAGCTTGCCGGGCGCAAAATCCCATCGCGCCGTGCGGCCTCCTGCAGCATCAACTCCAGGACCCCTTTCGGAGAAGCGGCCCCAACAGGCTCACGGACAACCACTCGTGAAAGGCCCCTTAGGGCTGAGAGTTTCGACAAGGGAGCACGTTCCCGCGGTCCAAACATTGGCGGAAGGCCAAAGGCCTCTGCCGATGAAAGCGTGGAACATGCTCCAGCCCGAGGCTCCATCGAATTCATTTTCGAAAAGGCCGCCCGCATGCTCATGACGAGGTTCGGCACGGGCGCAGCTCGATCAATTCCTCCGGGGTTAAGTCCCGAACCTGGACAATGCGCAGGCGATAGTAAAGGTCCTTTCCGGCCAGCGGATGATTAAAATCTAAAGTGACGCCGTCCTCATCCTTTGACTGGACAAAGTAAGCGTATTGAGCGCCTGTACGGTCGTTGGAAGCCACGACCCATCTGCCCGGCTCCAGAGCTCGGCCTTGAGGAAACTCTTTAAAGGTGCGGCGCTTTACTTGGCGACGATCATAAGCCCCAAAGGCTTCTTCTGCAGGGATGACAAACTGGAGCGTTTCACCGGCCTTGTGGCCCAGCAAGCGGGCTTCTAGAGCCGGAAGGACTTGATTGTAGCCCACCGCGAAATTCATCGCTGCCGGCTCGTCTCCACCAAGAACCACGGTGCCATCCTCAAGGCTCACGCGATATTCCAAAACGACCCAGCGGTCTTTGAAAACTTCCAGCGGCTCTTCCATAGCCGAAATCACAGGACTTTCTCCTCTGTGTAGCGCCTCAACACTTTCGTGATGACTCGGAGAGGCTTTCCGCTTCCGCGGGATATCCCAGGGCCTGGGCCTGTTGACGGAACTTGGCCGCCTGGTCCTCGTCCCCTAGAGCCTCATAGGCCACAGAAAGGTTGAAATAGGCGGGGGCGAAGTCGGGCTTGATCTCCAAAGCTTTCAAGGAAGCCTTGATCCCTTCCTGCCATTCGCCTCGTTGCAAATGGGCGACGGCCAGATTGTTGTGGGCTTGCAAAAGGTCGGGCATCAAAGCCACGGCTTTCTGGCAGGCGGCAATGGCGGCCTCGGGGTCTTCTTTTTGCAGATACGCAAAGCCCAGGTTACTGTAGGCCATGGCCAGGGACGGGTCCAATTCCAAAGCCCTTTGGTTGGCCTCGATGCACTTGTCCAGATCCCCTTCCTGAAAATAGAGCCCTCCTAAGTTGACGTAGGCTTGCGCCATGGAGGGATCGCACGCGATGGCTTGGCGAAACTCCGCGATGGCTTCAGCCCGCTGTCCCTTGCGCGCATAGGCAAGACCCAGGTTGTAATGAAAAATGGGGGACTGGGGCTCAAAAAAAAGACGCTCGCGAAGGTATCGAATATATTGATTGAGCTCCAATTCGTGCCGTTTTAAGTCACTGGAAAGATCCGTCATAATTGTCCTCGTTCCCGTGGATGATCCCCCATAAGATGGTGGATGGACGACGACGCTGATAAATGTGTCCAGGACGCCGCCTTTTCCTTTGGCGACCGGAACTTAACAAGCCCTTCAGGCGGTGTCAAGAAGGGGCGTTCAGTAGAAAGGCCAGGACGTGAGGTGCCAGTGCAAAGAGAAAGGCGTCAAGAGAACATTTCCGCCACACGGCGAAGGCCTTCAGACGGCTGCGTGCCGACGGAGTCCCGCAACAGGCCAAGGAAAGGGCCTCATGGCGCGCGGGGGCTCTGCCGGGTTTTGAGTTGACAAAGCTTGAGGCCTAAGTTTATAGAGGTTTGCGATGCGAGTGAATAGATTCACTTTCTCATGTGACATACCTTGGGTAACGAATCGGCGGGGGTGTTGGAACGCTCGGTGTGGCCATGTTTCATTCACAAAGGAGAGAACCATGAGCGAAGAGGCCAAAGCCAAGATCCTTGAGTACATGAAAAGCCAAAAAAAGTCCAAGCTTTACTTTAATGACCTGTGCAAGGCCGTTCCCGAGCTCAAGATGCGAGAAGCCAAGAAGGTCATTAACGAGCTTGTGGAGGAAGGGAAGGTCAAATACTGGTCCAGTGGAAGCACCACTCTTTACATGCTGCCGGGCGTGGACGACGTGGCTGCCGAAGAGGAGAAGATGAAATAGGGTTTAAGGATGTGTCCGTTCCTTAGGGTGGGGTCGCAGGTCTAAGCGCAGGGAAGCGGCACCGGCGGAGCCTGCCAATGAGGAAGGACAAGGTTCAGTGAAGTTTTCACCATTTTTCAAGGAGGTAAAAGGATGGCTTTGAAGCATGCGACCCCAATGCTCGATGAACTGGAAAAGGGTCCATGGCCGAGCTTTATCAGCGACATTAAGCGAGTGGCGGCCAGAAAACCCATGTGCGAAGACCTTCTGGGGCTCCTGGAAATGTCCTACCAGCACAAGGAAGGCCATTGGAAGCACGGCGGCATCGTCGGTGTGTTCGGTTACGGCGGGGGCGTGATTGGGCGCTATTGCGACCGTCCGGATCTTTTCCCCAACGTGGCGCATTTCCACACCATGCGCGTAAACCAGCCGGCCAGCAAGTTCTACACGACGGAAGTTCTCAGGAAATTGTGCGACATCTGGGAGGAACATGGTAGCGGTTTGACCAACATGCATGGCTCCACGGGTGATATCATTCTTCTGGGCACCACCACGGACCAACTCGAACCCATTTTTTATCGGTTGACTCACGAGATGGGCATGGACTTGGGCGGTTCCGGGTCCAACATGCGGACGCCTGAAGGCTGTGTGGGTCGAGCGCGATGTGAATGGTCCTGTTTGGACACTCAGGACATCATTTATGATATCACCATGCGCTACCAGGACGAGCTGCATCGTCCCATGTTCCCCTACAAGTTCAAGTTTAAAGCCTCGGGATGTCCCAACGACTGCGTGGCGGCCATCGCCCGTGCCGACTGCTCTATCATCGGCACCTGGCGGGATAAAATCCGCATTGACCAGGAAGCCGTGCGGGCCTATGTGGGCGGCGAACTGGTGCCCAACGGCGGATCCCATGGTTTTGAAAAGCGCAAGCTGGACATTCAAAAGGAAGTGATCGATTTGTGCCCGACGCGGTGCATGGAATGGGACGGCAAGAATCTCAAGATTTGGGATGAAGACTGCACTCGGTGCATGCATTGCATCAACGTGATGCCGCGCGCTTTGCGGCCGGGCACCGACGTGGGAGCCACCATTCTTTGTGGTGCGAAGGCGCCGATTCTGGAAGGGGCGCAGCTGTCCAGTGTTATCATTCCGTTCATGAAGATGGAGCCGCCGTACGAAGAGTTCCACGAATTCGTGGAAAAGATGTGGGATTGGTGGATGGAAAACGGCAAGAACCGCGAGCGGCTGGGCGAGCTCATTCAGCGCCTCGGTCTGCGCGAGTTCCTCAAGGCCGTGGAGTTGCAGCCTGATCCGCGCATGATCAATACCACGCGCTATAACCCGTATATCTTCTACGACCCGGCGGACGTTCCCGGCGGTTGGGAACGCGACGCGAAGTCTTTCCGTGAACGGCATCATGCATAGGAGGTGAAACCATGCCATTCGATCCCACCGACATTATGAAAGACCGCATTACCGACATCGGTCCTCCGAAATATGATAAGTTTTTCCCACCGTTTATTAAGGACAACTACGGCAAGTGGAAATATCACGAAATCTTGGAACCGGGTGTTTTGGTCCACGTGTCCGAAACAGGAGCTGAAGTCTACACGGTCCGCGTCGGCGCTGCCCGGCTTCTGTCCGTGGATCTCATTCGTGAAATCTGCGATATCGCCGACAAACACTGCGGCGGCTATGTGCGCTGGACCACGCGCAACAACGTGGAATTCATGGTGGACGACAAGTCCAAACTGAAACCCCTCATGGACGATCTAAAGAGCCGTGGCAACTGGTTTCCCATCGGCGGCACCGGTGCCAGTGTCACCAACATCGTTCACACTCAAGGGTGGGTGCACTGCCACACCCCGGCCATCGACGCCTCAGGCATTGTCAAGTCGGTTATGGATGAACTGTTCGAATACTTTGGCTCCCACAAACTGCCGGCCCAGGTGCGCATTTCCTTGGCCTGTTGCCTGAACATGTGTGGCGCCGTGCATTGTTCGGACATTGCCATTCTGGGGGTGCACCGTAAACCGCCTATTATCGAACATGAGCGTGTGCAAAACGTGTGTGAAATCCCCTTGGTCATCGCGGCGTGCCCCACAGCGGCTATCAAACCCAAAAAGGTGGGGGATTTGAAAAGCGTCGAAATCAACGAAAACCGTTGCATGTTCTGCGGCAACTGCTACACCATGTGCCCGGCGTTGCCTTTGGCGGACGGCGAAGGCGACGGCATCGCTCTGTGGGTCGGCGGCAAGGTGTCCAACTCCCGCGTTCCGCCCATGTTCTCCAAGCTCGCGGTGCCTTACATTCCCAACGAGCCACCGCGTTGGCCCACCACGGTGCAGACGATCAAGAAGATCCTCCAGACCTACGCCTCCGATGCCCGCCGCTATGAACGAGTCGGGGAATGGATTGAGCGTATCGGTTGGGAACGGTTCTTTGAAAAGACAGGACTCGAGTTCCGCCATGAGCACATTGACGACTACCGGCTTGCCATGACCACGTGGCGGACCACGACGCAGTTCAAATGGTAGGAGTAAACGGGCCAGCCGACTCTGAGAAGGGTCGGCGAGGCCTTTGGTGACCCTATGATGCTGCACCGCACACCGCGTCTCATGATTGCAGCGCTTCGAGGAGGCGCCGGCAAGACGCTTGTTTCGACCGGCCTTGCCGCGGTTTTTCGCCGCCTCAAGGGGCTGCGCGTTGCGGTCTTCAAAAAGGGGCCGGACTATATCGACGCCGGATGGCTCGGCTGCGCGGCAGCATCGTCCTGTTATAACCTGGACCCATATATGATGCCGCTCCCCGACCTGCTCAGGTCTTTTGTGGATCGAGCCGCAGGGACCGACGTGGCCGTCATTGAGGGAAACAGGGGGCTTTACGATGGTGTAGACGCCGATGGGACGTGTGCATCGGCAGAACTGGCCAAGCTCTTGAAAGCACCGGTGGTCCTCGTGCTAGACGCTACCAAGGTGACCCGCACCGCCGCCGCCATGATTTTAGGGTGCCAGCACCTGGATATCCAGGTCCGTGTGGCGGGCGTCATCCTCAATCGTGTGGCCGGGGGCCGTCATGAACGGGTTCTGACCGAATCCATTGAAAAAGTGTGCGATGTTCCGGTGCTGGGGGCCTTGCCCAAGGATGTGGGCATTGCCTTTCCGGAGCGGCACATGGGCCTTGTGCCGGTGCATGAGCATGCGGGCGTGCAGCGAACGCTGGATTTGTTGGCCGAATGCATGCTGCGCTATGTGGATGTGGAGGCGTTGCACCGCATCGCGCAGGCAGCAGAACCCTTGGGGCGGCCGGCCGCTGAGGCTGAGGGTCGAAGGCCCCGGGGTATATTGCGGCCGTGCGTGCGCATCGGCGTGATTCAGGATCGAGTGTTTCAGTTTTACTACCCGGAAAACTTGGAAGCTCTTCAAGAAGCCGGCGCAGAACTCGTGTTTGTGGACAGCACGCGCGCGCCCGTGTTGCCCGAGCTGGATGCCTTGTACATTGGTGGAGGGTTTCCGGAAACGCATCTTTCCCCACTGGTCGCCAATGAGAGCTTTCGAGCCTCGGTCCGCAACGCGGTGGAAGACGGGTTGCCCGTCTACGCCGAGTGCGGCGGCCTCATGTATTTGAGCCGCGGGATCCGAATGCCTGAGGGTCTTCACCCCATGGTGGGGGTCTTGCCGTTTCATGTCAGCATGGGCAAGAGGCCTCAAGGCCATGGCTACACCATTGTGGAGGTCGTTGGCGAGACACCGTTTTTCCCCCGGGGAATCGTGCTCAAAGGGCACGAGTTTCATTATTCCCGGGTGGTGGATGTGGACGGCCCCGTGGCGTTGGCTTTTCGCGTGAAAAAGGGATGTGGGGTCTTGGAAGGTCAGGACGGTGTGTGCTATAGAAATGTGTTGGCGACTTACACGCATCTCCATGCGGTGGGGTGCCAGACATGGGCGCCGGGGCTTGTGGGTGCGGGTTGGCGATACCGAATGGCTCGGGAGAGAAAGGAAGTGAGTGGCCTTGAGGCTTCTCGGGCGCTCGTTGGACAGAGTCCGGCATGAGTGTGTCTGCGGAAGATAAAAAACAAAGGAGGATGTTTCCATGGCACAAATCGAGTACAAAGGGAAGGTGTTTAACCTCGATGAAGATGGATTCATCGACAGCTTTGACAACTGGTGCCCGGAATGGGTCGAGTATGTCAAGGAATCGGAAGGAATCCAGGAGCTGACCGAAGAACACTGGAAAGTCATCCATGTCCTCCAGGACTATTACCGTAAGCACGGCATTGCTCCCATGGTGCGGATTCTGACCAAGGTGACCGGCTACAAGCTGAAATACATCTATGAACTGTTTCCGAGCGGACCGGGCAAGGGCGCTTGTAAGATGGCTGGCCTGCCGAAACCGACGGGCTGCGTGTAAGTCGAGCTAAGAAGGATCCGAGGGGGCTGAATCCCCCTCGGAAACACCTCGACGCACGCCTTAAAACCCTTGGAAATTCCGGCGGGCTTATTTGGTCCCTGGGCATGAGAAAACAAGCACGAATGGTTGCGCCTGCTTCAAGGCGCACCTTTTTTCTTGACTTTGCCCTAGGCAGTCAGTAAAGGCCTTGGCGGCATGAGCCAAGCGAGATGGACGGGTCTTTGGCCTGTCGGTTACATTCCACAAGATCACATGAGGAGGATGACGAGCGATGTTTAAAGTGACTGTAGATAAGAGCAAATGCACTGGTGACGGCGAGTGCGTGGATGTGTGCCCCGTGGACGTCTACGAACTCGTGGATGGTAAGGCCGAGCCCGTCAATGAAGACGAATGCCTCGGCTGTGAAAGCTGCGTGGAAGTTTGCGAAAACGACGCCATTACGGTGGAAGAAGTCTAAGGCGCCGCTGATTTCTTCTCCAGATTGTGTCCGAGAACGGGTTCAAGGGGTTTTTCGGCTAAGGGTCAAAATCCTTTGCTGCCCGTACCCTTGAAGGGGGGGGCTGGACCTTCGGCATAAAGCGAGATCGGAGCAGCGAGGCGCGATGGCCGTTTCGGTGGCTTTATCCTTTCCTCCTAAAGCGTTCTGAAGCAGGCTCAAGTTCAAAGACCCGGGAGATGAAGCATCTCTCGGGTTTTTTTCTTTGGCTACGACCTGCGGCTGCCAGGGTAGATTCCGACAGAAAACCCTCCCCCCGTAAAGGGTCGGCGGAGAGGGTTAGGCGTCACATGTCGCCGGAAAGGCTTTCCTAGCTTTGCCCTTCCTTTTTGGGATGACACTGCACGCACGTGGTCGGAGCGGCGGTTTGAGGATTCTGAGCTTTCAGCTTCTTGTGGCACTCCTGGCAATTGGTGTGCATGGCCAGTTTCAAGTTCAGCTTTTGTTGTTCCGGAGGCAGCTTCTTTTCGCCTTCAATGGTCGGCTCGTTGTGGCACTCCTGGCACTTCTGTACAGGATCTCCCTGCTTCCACACGTTCTTGCCGCCCTCGTATTTGTGATGGCACTCGGTACACGCGATCTTATACTCTTCGGCGTGCTTCTTGTGCGTGAACTGCACATTGGCTTTGGTGTGGCTGGGCCACAGGGTTGAGTTCATGGTGATGACATCCGGGGCATCTGCCGCCACGGCAATGAGGGCTCCCACAAACAGAGCCGCTGCGATGCAAACCGACGGGACGAACCAATGCTTACCTCTCACCGTGTCACCTCCTTTCTGTTATGCAGGTTGAGATTGTGATTCCATTCACGGCAGCCGTTGTAGTGAGCTGGTCTTGAAAGTGTCAAGGCTTTTCGGGCGCGAAATCGTCCCTTGACAGACGATGAACGCCTTGGAGTATAAAGATCGAAAAGGTTGACAGGGCGGGAGCTCACACAAGGAGGCGCGTTATGCTGTTTATGGCCATCTTCAGCTACACTCCGGAAGATCGCGACCGCGTCATCGAGCGCACGGAACAGCTTCCCGAAGTGCCGGGAACGGCCCTGAAGGGGGAATGGTTCGATGTGACGGGGCATCGCGTGTTTCGGCTTTTCGAAGCCGAAGACGAAGCGCACCTGGCGGCTGCGGTCTTTCAGTGGACCGATTTGGGGGTTGCAGAGGTGGTGCCCGTGATGGAGACAAAAAAGGCACTGAAGCTCCTGCGCCGAACATCTAAGAAAGCTTGAGAGCGGGGCCGAACATGCGGCCCGAGGGTTCCGGCGCTCGCGTGGACGATATGCAGGCCCTTGTTCTTGAAGGGGCGGGTTTTTGGCCGTCCCCGATCGCGCAGACCTGCAGGGGCTGATCCCACTATGGGGATTGGGGATCGAAGCGCGGGCATGGAAAAGGACACCCTGCGGCGCTTGCGCCATTTGGCGGAGCGCTGGGAAGCGGTCCTTCTTCTGGGACAATGGAACCCGCAGGAAGGCCAAGAAAAGCCATTCGTGGTCATGCTCTGAGAGTTTGTGCCTGCGGGCAACGTGCGGGAGGGGCGCCATGGGCGAAAGAGGACAGGGCCGTGCGGGATCGTTGCGGAATAAAGCCTGAGCTTTTTTAGACAGGCAGGCATAGCGGCTAGGGGAGGCTGCTGGAGCCGCGCATGTTGCGTCATGGCATCGGACGGATGGGGGTCCGCCTGAACAAATGAAGTTGATGCAGGTAGGAAAAACCTGCTTGAAAAATGGTGCGTGGGCGAGACTTGACCTGAAGAAGCAAGAAAGGAGCGACAGCAACCGTCGTTTACGAAGCTATCATTGGGTGCGGTCCGGGGTGGTGCCCTGAAGAGCATGCGGGGAGAATAGGGAAGGCGGTGCAAAGCCGCTACGCTGGGCCGGCGCTGTAAGCGGGGATGCCTTCGGAGCAGAGCCACTGTTTCCGCGTGGGAAATGGGAAGGCCCGAAGAGGCAAGGGATCCGCGAGTCAGAAGACCTGCCACCCGGACGTTGAGCGGACCGAAAGTTGACCCGTGCCTAGGGTGAGCCTTCGAGGTCGTGGGACCACGAAGGCTTTTTTGTTGGGAAAGCATTAAACCACGAGAGGAGCGTCATGTTCATGGAGAAAGAGCTTCAAAGCCTTCTTGAGAGCATTGAGCCGGTGGATTCCCATTGGGAAAAGCTTGCCTGGGAAAGACTTCGATCGCAAATCCGCCCGAGAGGCTCTTTGGGGCGGCTGGAAGAGATGGCCGCTCGACTGGGGGCCATTTGCAAGAGTTTAACGCCCAATGTGAGCCGAAAAATCATTTTCACCATGGCCGGAGATCACGGTGTGGCTGAAGAGGGTGTCAGCGCGTACCCGCAGGAAGTTACAGCTCAGATGGTTTGGAGTTTTCTCAATGGCTGGGCGTCGATCAATGTCCTGGCAGACCATGTGGGAGCTGAGGTGCGCGTGGTGGATTTCGGCGTGGCGGCCGATCTTCCGGAGGACTGGGCCGTCATTCGGCGAAAGATCGGCAAAGGGACCCGCAACATGACCCAAGGGGCGGCCATGGAGCGGCACGAGGCCGTCCGTGGCCTTGTAGAAGGGGCTCACCTTGTGATGGCTGCCGTTCAGGAGGAAGGCTTTCAACTTGTGGGGACAGGAGACATGGGCATCGCGAACACGACACCGTCCACGGCCATTGTGGCGGCCTTGAGCACCAAGCCAGTTAAGGACCTTACGGGCCGAGGGACCGGCATTGACGATGCCGCCTGGTGCCGCAAGGTGCGGGCCGTGGAAAAGGCTTTGGCCGTCAACCGCCCGAATCCCACAGATCCGGTGGATGTTCTGGCGAAAGTGGGTGGCTACGAAATCGCCGGGCTTGCCGGAGCGGTTCTTGGAGCCGCGGCCGTGCGTGTGCCCGTGGTCTGCGATGGCTTCATTGCTACGGCAGGAGCTTTGATTGCCTGCCAGCTGGCTCCTTTCGCCAAGGATTACCTTTTCGTCTCACACCGCAGTCAGGAAGTGGGCCACCAAGCCATGATCGAGCTTTTGGAACGCCCCCCCCTGTTGGACCTGTCCATGCGACTGGGAGAAGGCACGGGGGCGGCCTTGGCCATGAGCCTGGTGGAAGCTTCGGCACGCGTCCTTCGGGATATCAAGACCTTTGAAGAAGCCGGCGTCACGGACACCGGCCATTGAAGCGGCCACGGCGACATGGAGTGTGGTGTGGTCATGGCCTATTGGTCCACCCGCACCACCGCCCCGCCCTTGATTTGAAGAATGGGATACTGGCGTTCCATGTGGCCGTCCGGAGCGAACCGAACAGGGCCGAGAGGTCCCGTGGGCAGTTCCACTCGAAGGAGCCATTGTCGAAAGCGCAGGCGATCGACCTGGCCCTCTTTGAGCGTTTGTTCTCGAGCCTGGAGTGCCAGCAAGGTTGCCGTGTAGCCTTGAGCGGCCAAAAAGTCGGGTTCTTCTCCGTATGTTTCCCGATAGTCTCGTGTAAAGGCGTCCTGAAAGGAATCCCCCATGCGGGAAGTCTCGTGCTGGAAGGCTGATGGAAACAGAGCGCCTTCCAGATAAACGCCGCCGGCGGACAGCAGGGACTTTTCTTCCCAAAGATTTGTGCCCAGAAGCGTCACGCCTACCACGTTGTAATAAGGCAGCTGCGGAGCGATCAGGGCAATGGTTTCGGCGGCGTCGGGAATGAAGAGAGCATCCAAGGGTGTGTCGGAAACCTCGGCTCCGGATCCCTTTGGCACGTGGTGCGCGAGAGTGTGAATGGGACCTTTGAAATCGGTCATGCCCGGAGTGTAGGGCGTATCCACCACGACTTTTCCGTCAAGCTCTTGAACCGTGCGGAGAAAGATCTCTCTCAGAGCGCGGCCGTAGGGTTCCTCCGGGTAAAGCACGCCGAAGTTTTGAAACCCTAGAGCGTTTCGACAATAGGTGAGCAGCGCCGCGATCATGTCCTGGTGATCCAAGAAGGCGTGCAAAAGAAAAGGGGTTTGGGAGGTGACGCGGCGTTTTTCCGTGAAGCTGATCACAGGAATTCCTCTTTCATTGACCGCGGCAAGAATCGCTTCGACACTCTTCGGACTCAACGGCCCCAACACGGCCAGAACACGCTCCTCCTGCACCAGGTGGCTTAGGGCGCTCACCGCGACGTTCGGGTTGGCTTGAGTGTCCGCCAGAACCAATCGAGCCGGAGTTCCTCGAAAGAGCTTTTCCCAGTGCCGCAGAGCCAGGGCCACACCTTTGACCAACCGCCGGCCGTGGGCGCTGTGCGGCCCGCTCAAAGGAACCATACACCCCAATTTGTCAGGATCCGCCTGAGGTAAAGGTCCCATGACTCCTCGCAGTTCTTCTTCAATGCTGCGGGCTATGGGATGTTGTGGATACTGGGCCATCAGCTTGAGCAACGCGTCGCGACGCCCTTCCGGAGGCGCCAGCTGCATGCGACGGTAGAGCAAAAAGGGCACCAAGCGTTCCGCTCCATAGGTGTGCAGAGCCCGTTCCACGGTGGGGCCGTCCAAGGTCAAGATCAGGGAAGAGGCTTCCTGGTCGAGCAGTCTCTGATCTTCAATGGCAGGTTGTGCGGCGTAGCCTTTGTCGAGCCAGAAAACGGCGGCGTCCACATGGCCGGCGTCTCGATTCAGGCCCACCAAGAGGCGAATCAGTCTCTGTCTCCATGCGGGTTGTGGCGCCGTGGCCTCCCACAAGGCCTGGGCTTCTTCAATGAGTCTCTTGCGGTTTTCGCCCTCAGACCACCGGGCTTCAAGAAGCCCGATGCGGGCCGTGACGGCCTCCCGCCATTGGGGAAATTCCTTAAGGGCGGCTTCGTAAGTCTGGCGCGCCGCCTTGGGATTCTGGGCTTGAAGCCAGATGTCGCCTTGAGCCGTAAGGGCTGCGGGGGCAATGGCATTGGAAGGGAAAAAGGTTGCGATGCGTTGGAAAGCGGCCAGGGCCGCATCCAAGCGCCCGGCATTTCGTAGGGCCACGGCTTCTTTCCACAGGGCCTGGGCTTCCGCCGGGGGCGGTTGATGAAAGACGGCTTCGGGAATTTGGACGCGCACCTGTTGTCGAGGGGCGCAGCTCAGCACAAAAGTGGAAAGCACAAACATGCAGGCGAGGAAGCGTGACGCGTGTGTGGCGGTCATGGTCCACCTTCATGTGAAGAGATGGTGCAAGGGGAAATGGCGAAAAATCCCTGCGACGCTCTGAACTCTGAATAACACAAGGGGCACGCGGTCTTCACGTGCCCCTTGTGCCGTTGGCTCTCTATCAAAATTCGGCCGGTAGCACAAGAGCCTACCCGGCCCCGCGAGTCCTCTTACTTGTCCTTGACCTCTTCAAAATCGGCGTCCACCACGTCGTCGTCGGCCTTGCGACCTGAAGCGGAAGAACCTGCGGCGGCTTCCTGCGAGCCTGCCTGGCCTTGCTGCTCAGCCGTTCTTTTGTACATTTCTTCGGCAAGCTTATGGGAAACCTGCGTCAGCTGCTCCATTTCCTTTTCGATGGCGCGTTTGTCGTCGCCTTCCATGGCCTTGCGAAGCTTTTCGATCTGGGTGTCTATTTGGCTGCGTGTGGCCGCATCCACCTTGTCGCCCAAATCCTTCAGCGTTTTTTCGGTGCTGTAGATCAGGGCATCGGCTTGGTTGCGCGTATCCACCAATTCGCGACGCCTTCTGTCTTCTTCGGCGTGCATCTCGGCTTCCTTGACCAGCTTTTCGATTTCTTCCTGGGACAAACCACTGGAGGCGGTGATTTGAATAGACTGCTCTTTGCCCGTGGCGAGGTCCTTGGCCGAGACGTGCACAATGCCGTTGGCGTCAATATCAAAAGTCACTTCGATTTGCGGCACGCCGCGGGGTGCCGGCGGAATCCCCACAAGGTCAAAGCGTCCAAGGGTCTTGTTGTCCGCGGCCATGGGCCGCTCCCCTTGCAGCACATGGATGGAGACCGCTGTCTGATTATCCGTGGCCGTGGAAAAAATCTGACTCTTTCTGGTGGGAATCGTGGTGTTGCGTTCGATGAGTTTGGTCATGACGCCACCTAGCGTCTCGATGCCCAGCGAAAGCGGGGTCACGTCCAACAACAACACGTCTTTGACTTCGCCAGAAAGTACTGCTCCCTGAATGGCGGCACCCACAGCCACGACTTCGTCCGGATTGACCCCCTTATGAGGCTCCTTGCCGAAGAATTCGCGAACCTTTTGTTGCACGCGAGGCATGCGTGTCATGCCGCCCACCAGGATCACCTCGTCGATGTCCGAGGCCGTGAGGCCTGCGTCTTGAAGAGCTTGACGCATGGGCGGCACCAGCTTATCGATGAGGTCCTCCGTGAGCGCCTCCAGCTTGGCGCGCGTCAGCTTCATGTTGAGGTGCTTGGGGCCGCTGGCGTCCGCGGTGATGAAGGGAAGATTGATATCGGTCTCAGTTGTGGACGACAGTTCGATTTTCGCCTTTTCGGCCGCTTCCTTCAGACGCTGCAGGGCCATCTTGTCGTTGCGCAAGTCAATGCCCTGGTCTTTTCGAAACTCGTCCGCCAACCAGTCAATGATGCGTTGATCAAAATCCTCCCCTCCCAGGTGCGTGTCCCCGTTGGTGGCTTTGACCTCAAAGACGCCGTCGCCGATTTCCAGAATGGAAATGTCGAATGTGCCGCCACCCAAGTCAAAGACGGCGATTTTTTCGTCTTTCTTCTTGTCCAGGCCGTAGGCCAATGCCGCAGCTGTGGGTTCATTGATGATGCGCAGCACATTCAGCCCTGCGATTTTACCAGCATCTTTGGTGGCTTGCCGCTGACTGTCGTTGAAGTAGGCAGGGACGGTGATGACCGCGTCGGTGACTTTTTCGCCCAAATAATCTTCCGCCGTTTGCTTCATCTTCATAAGGATGAACGCGGAAATCTCCGTGGGGCTGTACTGGCGCCCTCGAATCAAGATGTGCGCGTCCCCGTTATTGGCTTCCACAATCTTGTAAGGTAGAATCTCCAGATCCCGCTGGACTTCTCTGGACTTATGCTTGCGGCCGATGAGCCTTTTGACGGCAAAGACCGTATTCTCCGGGTTGGTGATGGCCTGCCTCTTGGCCACCTGGCCCACAAGCCGCTCACCGCTGTCCGTAAAAGCCACCATGGATGGCGTCGTGCGGCCCCCTTCTGCATTGGTCAGCACCTTGGGTTCTTTGCCTTCCATTACGGCCACAACGGAGTTGGTTGTGCCGAGATCGATACCAATAACCTTTGCCATTGTCTGTGCCTCCTTGAGGAAAGATCGATATCATCCAATGCATTTGGTAAAGAAATACTATGGCTGAGAAAAAATTCTTTTCCATCACGAACCGTGCAGGAGTCTCAAGCGGAACTATCCGATTCCTGAGAACAGGATGCCGTTCGTGTGCCCTTGCTCACGGCCACCAGCGCCGGCCTAAGCAGCCGATCATGCAGCGTGTAGCCCCTCTGAAATTCCTGAATCACCGTGTTGGGTTGAAATTCCTTGGAGTCCTGCTGAAGGATCGCCTCATGAAAACACGGGTCAAAATCCTTGCCTTTCGATTCAAAGGGCTTACATCCGAACCGTGCCAAAGTATCCAGGAAATGCTTGTGGGTCATCCTGACCCCTTCCAAAAGCGTTTGGCTGTCGCTGTCTTGTTCCGCGTGCTGAATGGCCCGTTCCAGATTGTCCACCACCGACAAAAGCTCGCGAATGAGGCTCTCATTGGCATAAGCGATGGCTTCGGAGCGGTCCCGCTCCAAACGCTTACGCGTGTTTTCCATGTCGGCAGCCTGGCGGAGAATCTTGTCTTTTAGCGATTGAATTTCCGCTTCCTTGGCTTCCAAGAGAGCCTTTAGATCGCCGTCGCCCGGGGCCTCTTGGGCTGATTCCTCATGGCAGGGCACCGTTGTGTCAGCACCTGTCTCCACCATGGGTTCGTCCTTAGTCCCCGACTTCTGTTCTTCCTTCATAAAGCTTCATCCTCCATCCATACCCGGCATTCCACGATGCCTTATGTCTAATCATGCCCATGGCGCCTGTCAGCACCCGATGCCGGTGTGTGTTGAGATTTTTACGAAGAGCCGCTGTGTTGGGAAAAGTGAGTGTCCTCCGGTTCTTCCAAGAAACGGCTCAGCAAAGATGCCGTAAAAGTCACCACGGGAATAATGCGCGAATAATCCATCCGCGTCGGCCCGATGACTCCTAGCACGCCCAGTACCGTTTCGCCTTTACCATAAGGCGAGGACACCACACTCATTTCACGCAGTTCACTGATGTCACTTTCGGTTCCCAAAATGATCTGCACCTGCCGAGACGGGTCCAGAGTGCGATCCAACAATCGCACAATGCGCGACTTGTCTTCGAAAGCTTCCAGAATGCGCCGCATACGCTCCACATCGGCGAACTCGGGATTACTCAGCAAATGCTTATGCCCTTCAATATGGAGATCCGTGTTTTCCAAGGCATCTTGCAAGGCCCTTCGACTCATTTCCAATGCTCGAGTGAACAACTGATCGAACAGGGCCTTTTCCCCTTCCATTTCCTTAAGGATGCATTCCTTGACGCGACTTAACGGAATATCCTCAAGGATCTCGTTCAGGTAACGAGAATACTTGTCCAGGTTGTCCTGAGGGATGTCCTCATCCCATTCCACAAGGGTGTGTTGCACCAGCCCGGAGGCCGTGATGAGAATGACCAGAATCTGCCGGGCTCGCAACCGCACGAATTCAATGTGCTTGAAGCGTGTGGCGCTCAACCTGGGCCACAACACGATGCCCACCTGTCGGCAAAACCTCGAGAGCACTTGACTGGTGCGGCGCAACAGGTCCTCGATGTCCACGCGCCCCGGACTGAAAGCCTTGCGAATCAAAGCCTGCTGGCGCTTTTCCAGGTTGCGGATCTTCAAGATGGAATCTAGGTACAGGCGCAGGCCCTTGTCCGTGGGCACGCGCCCCGCGGACGTATGGGGTTGGTGCAAGAGGCCCAGGTCTTCCAGGTCGGCCATGATGTTGCGAATCGTGGCCGAACTGACGTTGAGCCCGTAGTGCTTGGAAACCGTGCGGGACCCCACAGGTTCCCCACTGCGAATGAAGCCCGAAACGACGGCTTCGAGGACCTTTTGATTTCTTTCGCTGAGCTTCATCTTTGGCGCATCCCGTTTCATGTTAGCACTCCATGTCAATGAGTGCTAAACGAACATAGAGTTATCGCGTGATGTTGTCAAGGTAAGATCACCGAGAAGCGCGAGGCGGAAGGGAGCTTTGACCTGTGCGAAGCCATTGTACGAGGCATGGCGGGGAAACGCAGATACCGTCTTATTTCCGCAAGGCGTGTTCATGGCCTCTACGGAAGGCGGAAATCCGGACCTTACAGGAGGCGGTGATCTCACGCCGCGGCCGAAATAGGGGGTACCAAAACCGGCTATGGGCCTTGCAGCTGTTACGGTCGCACCATATCGAAATCTTCAAAAAGGTGAATGAAATCTTCCTGCAACTTGAAACTGCTCATTTTGATGCCGGCTTCAGACTGGTTGTGAAAAGTCATAATGATTTTTCCCGGAATGGAGGCGTCTTTTTCGATGCGGCCGATTTCCTCCAGATCTCGAAGGACTCTTTTCTCATCGCAATCGGGCTTCAGCTGAATCCACATTTTTTTCATACGAGCTCCTTTGGGCGACCGGTCTCAAGGGGTTCTTAGAGGTTCATGGTCGTGAGGGGGCTGTTCCCCACGCAGCTTTTCCAGACATCTTGCCACGCAGGCCGGGCAATCCGGCGCATTTTTCGACTTTTGGCAAAAGGAGGCAAAGGCTTGAAGCCAGTCCTGGCCGGCTCTCGGGCAGGTCCTAAGAAATTCCAAAAACTGCACGAGCCGCTCAAAGGCTACGGGCCCGATGGCGTGTTCAATGCGACATGCATTGGCTTCCGCCTGTTCGGGACTAAGGCGCAAAGCCATGGTGAAGAAATCTTTCAGGATTTCATGACGCCGAATGATCTGCTGGGCCACGTGGCGCCCTTTGGCTGTCAAGGTCACGTTGCTGTAGGGGCTGTAATTGATAAGGCCTCGGCCCGCCAAAGCGCGCAGGGCCCCTGTCACGGAGGCGCGTTGGACGCTCATTTGATCAGCGATGTCTTTAGCTCGAGCGGCTTGATGGGCATTTTCCAGATGGAAAATCACCTCCAAGTAGTCTTCCAAGCTCGCTGAGAGCCCCTCCACGGCGTCGTTGGACATGGGTCATCAATCCTCACCTGGTTTTTTGCCCGAAAATACCTTGCACAGACATTCCGGTCAAGAAACGCAGGAGCATTTAAGTCATTTTTCCGCCGTCCAGATCCACCATGCGGCGCACAGTCCCCCCACGGCGTTGTAGGCGAAGACGAACAGAGGCGTAAGGGATCCCAGGCCTAAGCCGAGCCATCCCTTATGAAAAACGAAAGGGTAAAAATACAGCAGTTGAGCGGCCGTCGGTCCCAGGCTCCACAGAATGCATCGGCTAAAAACCCCCACGAGAAAGCCTCCTCGCAACAGGGGCAGGAGAAACAGAAAACCCCACAGACCGCCCCAGACAATTCGAGGGTATACGAAAGCCTTGCTCCACACGGGAGCCATGGCCACACCCAGTTTCTGAGGAACGCCTGCCTGGCCCGCATACCAGGCCAGCCATGAATTGACCAAAGCGCCCAGGCATCCTCCGGCAAAAACCGCGCTGAGCCTCTGCAGGGCCGACCGCATCCGTTTTCTCCCGTCTTGGGTTTTTGTCCTTTCCGTGGGGGCTCGAGGTCATCGAAAAAACCATTTGGCGGTTGATATCACAGTGAACAGGAATTATAAAGGGGCGCCAATGCGTCAAAGGAAGGAGAATCGATGAAGATCAAATGCGCTGCGTGTGACTATGTCGGTGAAGCCGCTGTGCTTCAGAAGGGTTCGCGGTCCAAAGAAATTGCCCTGTGGTGCTGTCTTTTCCTACCCGGACTTCTCTACACCCTGTGGCGCCTGTCCAGTGACGGGCGCTACATGGGCTGTCCTCGCTGCAAGAGCGCCCAGTTTCGTCCCATCACGCGCCGGGAATGGAAAGATCTGAAACGCCAAGGAGCCCTGAAGGTTTAGGCGCGTCATCGACAATGTCTTTTGTCGAATCGGCCTAAGCCGCCATCGGGCGCGCCGTGCTCCCTTCCTTCAAGGAGCATATTCGAAAATAGCATTTCGGGGCCGTTTCGCTTCATCCTGTAGGAGCGCTGCAAGGCGCGATAAGCCGTCGCGGCCGGCGCCGCTCCTAAGGAATGTGTTCTCAGACAAGCTCCTCAACAGTGCGTGGAAGGACAGGCAAGGACATGGACGAGGGTCTTCCCATCTACCTGGATTACAATGCCACTACGCCCATGGACCCCAAGGTTGTGGAAGCCATGCGGCCCTGCTTGGAGTCCGTCTTTGGCAATCCGTCCAGCACTCATGCCTATGGCCGCAAAGCCAAAGAGATACTGGAGGAGGCGCGCACCCGCGTCGCTGCGCTGCTGGGGGCACGCCCCGAAGAGATCGTCTTTACCAGCGGCGGAACCGAATCCAACAATATGGCGCTGTGCGGTGTGGCTCGCGCCCGCAAGGCCCAAGGTCGCCACATCGTCACCAGCCGCATTGAGCATCCCGCGGTGTTGGAACCTTGTCTGGCCCTCATGGAAGAGGGCTTTGACGTCACTTTTGTGAACGTGGACGCGCACGGCATGGTGGATCCCCAGGAGGTGCTGGCGGCCTTTCGATCGGACACGGTGCTCGTGAGTATCATGCATTCCAACAACGAAGTGGGCACGATTCAGCCCATAAAGGCCATTGCGCAGGCTGCCAAGGCCCGAGGGATTATCGTCCATACGGATGCGGCGCAAAGCGTCGGCAAGGTGTTTGTGGATGTGGATGACCTGGGGGTGGATCTCCTGACCGTAGCGGGCCACAAACTGTACGCTCCCAAAGGTGTGGGGGCCCTGTACGTGCGCTCCGGAACACCGATGGAAAGAATCCTTTTTGGAGCCGGCCAGGAACGCGGGCTTCGACCTGGAACGGAAAACCTTCTGGAAATCGTCGGGTTGGGCATGGCCGCCGCTGTGGCGAAAGATCAGCTCGTCGAAGAGATACCGCGCCTTAAGGCACTGCGTGATCGTCTGCAGGACCTCCTGTTCAAAGCTTTCCCCGAGGCGCGTCTTAACGGCCACCCGGAGCAACGATTGCCCAACACCCTGAGTGTTTCCTTTCCGGGAACAACGGTCGATTTGCTTTTGGGCGCCATGCCCATGGTGGCCGCGTCGGCAGGAGCCGCGTGTCACAGCGACCAGGTGCGCATCTCCCATGTGCTGGAAGCCATGGGTGTTCCCAGGGAGGTGGCTCAGGGCACCTTGAGGTTTTCCGTCGGGCGCTTTACCCGCCGGGAAGATGTGGAGACGGCAGCGGCGATCATTCAAAGGGCCGTTCGGCAGGTTCGCGACCAGACATAGAGGGTTTTCATGGAACATGACGCCAATCGGTGGGCTGACATGGAGGCCATGCGCCGTCGGCTTCGGGAAAAAATTCTGAATCAAGCCTTTCAGGTGGCACAGACTCCAGTGTTCAAGCTGGTATCCGGAGCCATGAGCCGGTTCTATTTCAATTGCAAGCGTGTGACGCTGGATCCCGAGGGACAGGTGCTCATCGGCCACCTGGTTTTTGATCTCGTCAAGGATTTGGGCATTCAAGGCATCGGGGGCCTCACCCTTGGAGCGGATCCCATCGCCAATGCCGTGGCCTACACCTCGTGGCTGCGAGGCAAGCCCATACAGGCCTTTGTGGTGCGCAAAGCGCAAAAAGGGCATGGGATTCCGGCGCGCCTGGAGGGCAATGTGCGCGAGGGGGACCGGGTGGTTGTGGTGGACGATGTCATCACCACGGGAGGCTCCACTCTTCAGGCCATTCGGGCTTGTAAAGCCTCGGGGCTTCAGGTGCTGCGGGCCATTGTCCTTGTGGATCGCCAGGAAATGCACGGCCGCGAAAACATTCTACAGGAAGTGGACGCCGTGGACGCTTTGGTTCTTCGAGATGATATTATGGCTTTGCACGAAGCCCGGCAAAAAGCAGGGGATGCATCATGAACGTTCTGGTTACGGGAGGAGCCGGCTACATTGGGTCGCACACGGCCAAGACCCTTCGACGCCGTGGGCATACCCCCATCGTCTTGGATAACCTCAGCCGCGGTTGGGTGGAGTGGGTTCGCTACGGACCTTTCGTGTACGGGGATATTCGGGACGAAGAAGCCGTGTACCAGGCTCTTTGCGCCTTCAAAGTGGACGCCGTCATTCATTTCGCCGCCTTGGCTGTGGTGGAAGAGTCCGTGCAAAAGCCGGCTCTGTACTTTGACCACAATGTGCGAGGAACCATTGCCCTAGTGCAGGCCATGGCGCGAGCGGGAGTGCGCCGATTGGTGTTCTCCAGTTCCGCCGCCGTTTACGGCAAAGCGAAATCCAGCCCCATAGCGGAGGATCATCCCAAGGAACCGACCAACCCCTATGGCCTTTCCAAATGGCACGCCGAACAAATTCTGGAAACCGTTGCTCCGACGGTGGGCATTCGGTTGGCCATGTTGCGCTATTTCAACGTGGTGGGAAACGATCCCGACGGCGAAATCTACGAACGTCATGAGCCTGAAACCCACGTCCTGCCGAACCTCATGCGCGCGGCTCTGACTGGAGCTCCTTTTTATCTCTACGGCACAGACCACGAGACCCCCGACGGCACCGCCGTCCGTGACTACGTTGACGTGCTGGATTTGGCCGAAGCCCATGTGGCGGCCTTGCATGTGCTGGAAAGCCAAGATCGGCTGGTTTCCAACGTGGGGCGAGGCAGTGGGGTATCCGTGCGGCAGATGGTGCGCGCTGTGGAGCGAAGCCTGGGGCGCACGGTCACCGTCGTGGAAAGGCCCAGAAGACCCGGAGATCCCCCGGAACTGGTGGCCGACAATACCTTTCTGAAAACGTGGTTCGACCATCCTTTCAAAACCCTGCCCAAAGTCATCGAAGGCATGGCGCGACAGCAGGCTTTTCTTCAAATGCCATAAGCCGCGATGAGGTCGTCCGAGAATTTGTTCTTGTCGGTTCACCGTCAACGAATCTGATAACCATCTGAGGCCGTATTTGGCTAAAATCCACATTTTGGGACGTGCTTCCAAGGAGCTTGTGCGACAATAGCTGTGCCACGTCCCCTCGCCTTGGTGCTGTTGGAGCGGCAAGGCGCCATAAGGAATCGCGGCGGACGCCGCTCCTACTTGATGGGTCGGCGGGCTTGCTCCTGGCCCGGCGGATTTTGCAGAAAGGGATCAAGGGGGCCGAAGGAGCGAACCTCTTCGTAACGGGCTGGGTGCCAACGCGGCCGATTGTCCTTGTCGATCAGACGGGCCCGCACACCTTCCCAAAAGTCGTGGTGTTGAATGATCCATCGGGCTACCCGCTCATCCATGGCCAAAACCTCTTCGAGCGGACGGCCGCGTTGCACCTTAAGGAGCGCCAGGGTCAGGGCGACGGCCGTGGGCGACCTTTCGGAAAGGCGTCGAAACACGCCTTCGCACAAGCGGCTTTGCATTTGGCATTGCGAAAGATTTTCCAGAAGTTCAGGCACAGATGACACGCCGTCAAAATAGGACCTCACCCACGTATCCGTGGCCGCGTCCACCGGGATGGCTTCAGGGCGTGTAACCGATGCCATGAGCTCGAAGAGTTCTTTTTGCGCCGTAATGCGTTCCGGCGTCAATGCAGGAGCCGCGTCTTGCAGAGCCCGAAGAACGTCAGGGAGTCGATAGCTTTCAATGGCGTGCGTGGCTAAGCCCACGCGCACTGCATGGAATCCGAGGACGTCGTCCCCGGTGAGTGCTAGATATTCGGGATAGCCGGCAGGGCACTTGGCATAAAGCCATCCTGTTGAACCCACATCCGGGAAGAACCCAATGCGTGTTTCCGGCATGGCCATGTGGGTTGTTTCGGTGGCAAGCACAATGTCGGCGCCGGCCGCCAGCCCGAGCCCTCCGCCCATAGTCACGCCGTGGGCCACAACGACAACCGGTTTGGAGGAGCGATGGACGGCCAAATCCAAGGCATATTCCTCATGGAAAAACGCTTCTGCTTCAGCCCGGTTTTCCGATCGAACCTGCAAAGCTACCCATTTGATATCGCCTCCGGCGCAAAAGGCCTTGGGTCCGCTGCCGGTGATCAGCAGGCATCGCACCTGGGGATTCTGTTGCACGGCGTCCAGCACTCGGGCCAATTGGCGGACCATGGCCAGGGAAAGGCTGTTGAGGACCCGAGGCCGATTCAGTTCAATGTGCCACAAAGCCTTCAGGGGTCGCACGCGTATGAGGTCCTCGCCATCCGTTGTTGGAAAATCCATCGGCTCACCCCTCGATCTTTGTAAAAATTTTACCACCCATGGGGAGAAAAATATCCCCCTGGCAAAAAACGGCGCTGATCCACCCATGCCAATACCTCTGGCCATCGGCCGTGACAACCGTAAATGGCCCATCGTGATCATTGAATTGTGACGCGCGAAAGCCTTCAAAGTGTGGGGGGTCGCGCTTCTCGGCTTCTCACGTGCAAGAGCGCGTCCTTTTTTAGGCCGGGCGAAGCTTTCCCGATTCCCCTTGAAGGGACCGCCTCCTGCCGGTCCGCACGTTCGCGGACAGTTGGAAGGTGGTCCCTCTGAAAGCGCTTGGAAATCCTCGATACGCACAAAAGCCCCCACACCACATCACCCACTTCACACGGGCTGAGTGACTCGGTGCAAATCCTCGATACGCACAGAAAAACCCTCACACGGCATTTTTGGACAGGCTCCCCAAGATATCCTTCGTCGTTTTTCTTGCATGGACCTTAACGCGTTGATAAGTTTGGTGTACCGCCGACCTGCGGATCGTGTGCGTCTTGCCTTTCCCACGAAAAACCGTTGCTCTTTTACCCGGATTTTTCGACGGCATCCCACTTCTTCCCGTTCGCCATAACCACCTCGCTCCTTTCGAAAATCTTCGTCAGGAGGGCCGGTCCGTCGTCGGCGCCGTGGCAGGAGAGAATGTATGGGCACGAAAGTCTAAGGGGGGGGAGCGTATGCGACTGATTGTCATTGGGCAGGCATCTTTTGGGCGGGACTGTTTGCAGGCTTTGCTGGATCGTGGCGAAGAGGTGGTGGGTGCCATGACGGTGCCTGACGTGCCGGAAGCCAAAAAGCCGAACCCTTTCAAGGAGCTGGCTGTGGAATGTGGTCTTCCCCTTTTACAGCCGCGCACCCTGAAGGGGCCGGAGGTTGCGGATTGGGTTCGAGACAAAAAACCGGATCTTTTTGTCCTTGTCTTCGTCACTCAATACATGGGCAAGGATGTCATTGACGTCGCCACCCACGGGGCTATCAATTACCATCCCTCGCTTCTTCCCAAATACCGCGGGGGCACTGCCATTGCCTGGGCGATTATCCACGGGGAACTCCAAACGGGAGTGACCATCCATTACATCGACGATGGTGTGGATACAGGAGACATTGTGCTACAGGAATCCGTTCCCATTGCCCCGGACGATACGACCGCGAGCCTTTACTTCAATAAACTTTACCCCCTAGGCGTGAAGCTGGTGCCGGAAGCCGTGCGTCTCATTCGGGAAGGAAAAGCTCCGAGAATTCCACAAGACCCTCGCCTGGCTTCCTTTCAGCCGGCCCTCAAACCCAAACATACGGCAATCGACTGGCGCCAAGGCGCGGAAACCATTCACAATCTCGTTCGAGGCGCTTTCCCCGTGCCGGGGGCTCGAGCGCTTTGGCGGGGCAACAGTCTCATCCTTCTGGAAGCCGCTCCCAAACCCGCAAAGATCTGGGAGCGACCGAGTCATGCCCCAGGAGAAGTCCTGGCAGTAACCGCCGATGGATTCACCGTGCAAACGGGGCTGGGTGAGCTGCTTGTCAAGAGGGTGCAGAGCAAAGAAGCCGGAAAAGTGAGTGCGGCCGATTTTGCCAAAGCGACCGGGCTCAAAGCCGGCGACACCTTTGAACCCATTGGTCATGGTCCTTCGCTCTCCCGTGGGTGATGGTTCAGCCCAAGGCTGTTCCAATGGCATGGATTTCAAACCCAAGCATGTGGAAGCCCAGCGCAAGGGGCCAAAGGCCCTTGTGGGTGTTATTCCCGCGTGGTCAGGTGGCTTTGACTCCAAAATGTGGACACCGACTTGGGGTGGCTTCGTTTGCTGCATTGGGGCATGCTGCACATGGGGCATTCGGGATCCTGGCAAGGATCCACGTGCACCAGCACTTCGGCTGCTCCCTTAAAGTGCACCCGAAACAGCTCTTCCAGTTCGGCGACTTCCCTGTGGGCGTCCACCAGAGGCAGATGACGCGGCAAGATGAGGTGAAAATCCACGTAAAGCCGCCGGCCGGAGCGCCATGCGCGCAGCCTGTGAATGTCGATCCAGATGGTTTTTCGATGTTGGGCGAGGAGTTCTGAGATTTCCCGAAGCAGCTGGGGATCTGAAGCGTCCATGAGGCCGGCGAAGGAGGTCTTCAGGAGCGAACGTCCGGACAGGAGGATGTGCCCACCCACCAGGGCGGCGACGGCCCCATCGATCCAGTACCATCCGGTGAACTTGACCAGACCGAGGCCGAGGACGACGGCGGCCGAAGAGAAAGCGTCTGTCAGGATGTGTTTGCCGTCGGCCACAAGGGCCAGCGAATGCGTGTGTTTCCCAATGGTGACCAGAAAGCCTCCCAGGGCGCCGTTGACGGCACTAGTGGCCAGAACGAGCCAGAGGCCCAGATCCAGGTTGGGCAGAGGGTGCGGGCGGTGGATTTGATGCCATGCGCTCCAAAAGACGCCCACGGCAGCCACAGCGATTAAGGCACCTTCAAAGCCAGCGGAGAAGTATTCCACTTTGCCGTGACCATAGGGGTGCTCTGCATCGGGAGGTTTTGCGGCCAGGAAGATGCTCCAGAGCGCAAAGCCGCTGGCAATGACATTGACGATGGACTCCAAGGCATCGGAAAGCACGGCTGCCGAGTGAGTGAGAAAGTAGATGTAGAATTTGACGGCCATTAAGAGACTGCTGAGTGTCAAGGAGAGAGCAATGGCCTGAAGACGTCTGCGCTGTGCGTGATCTTCCATCATCGTGCGCCTTGAAGACATGGGGCCTGAGGCCTTCCCATGATCTTTGAAAAAGCCCAGGCCGTTTTTGCACTGACGATATCGAACCCTACCGTGAAAGTCAAAATACCTTACCACGAAGGGCATGCATTCCAAAGGTGCTATCTACAGGGGCTTGAAATGTCCTTTGAGTTGCGGGGCCGAGCTTGACCCTGTTCCAGCCCTGTGTTAAGTGCGCTATGCTTTAAAAAAAGTAATGGCGCAACCTCGCGGCCCTCGGCGAGGGTCGTTAAGTTGAGGAGACCAGGCCGTGCACGAAATGAGCATCGCCCAAAGTGTTTTGGAGATCGTTCTGGATGAATGCCAGCGGCACGGCATGGAAGCCGTGGATCGCATCAGCGTGCAAGTGGGCGCTTTGGCCGCCGTGGTTCCGGAAGCTCTGCGCTTTTGTTTTCACGTGGTGGCTCAGGGTACGCCGGCGGAACACGCCGCCTTGGACATTGAAACGGTCCCCGTGGTGATGCGCTGTCCTCTGTGCGGGGAACTGTTTGAGATGGAGGATCGCCTTGACATGTGCCCTCAGTGCGGCCCCGTGATTTCAGGGCTTTCGCTCATCAGTGGTCGCGAGATGACGGTCATGTCCATCGAAGGGCGAGGAAAAAACGATGGAGCTTAAGCAATGGCGGAAATGAAAGTTCCGGTGGTTCGAAACATTCTGGAGGTCAACGAACGACTTGCCCAGGAAAATCGCCGTATCTTCGATGCCAAGAAAATCCTGGTCCTCAACCTCATGAGTTCTCCCGGCGCTGGGAAAATCTCCGTGTTGGAACGCACGGCCGAAGCCCTGCAGGGCCGTTACACTATGGCGGTCATCGAAGGGGATATTCAGTCGTCCTTTGATGCAGAGCGACTGCAGCGCAAAGGTGTGCAAGCGGTGCAGATCAATACCGATGGCGCGTGCCATCTGGACAGCAATATGATCCGCACCGCCATGGAGAGCCTGCAGCTGGACGCCGTGGATGTGCTTCTCATCGAAAATGTGGGCAACCTCGTGTGTCCCGCCGAATTCAATCTGGGGGCACATGACAAGGTAACCATACTAAGCGTAGCGGAAGGGGACGACAAACCCATCAAGTACCCGCTCATGTTTCAGATTTCCTCGGTCCTTTTGGTGAACAAGGTCGACCTTCTTCCCTACGTGGATTGTGATCTTCAAGCCATTCACCAAAGAGCCAAGCAGCTCAACCCCACCCAAGAGATCTTCGATATATCGTGTCGCACGGGAGAAGGGCTGGAAGCGTGGACAGCGTGGCTGGAAGCCCGAATACGGGAGAAAAAAACCTTTCTTAACGCCGGAGCCCCATGGGAAGCGGCGTGTCGGCATTCGAGTGGAAGGGATCGTTCAAGGCGTGGGGTTTCGCCCCTTCGTGTACCAGTCGGCGCATCGATATGGATTGAAGGGGTGGGTGCGCAACGACGCCACAGGCGTGGAAATGGAGTTGGAAGGCTCCCACGAGGCGCTGGAAGGCTTTCTCACGAGCTTGCGACGGGATGCGCCCCTCTTGCGGCCATTCGTTCCATCACGGTTCAGGAAAAACCCTACAAAGGCCTTTCAGGGTTTCACATCAAGGTCAGCGAGACGTCTTCCCTGCGCACGGCCTTGATTTCACCCGACACGGCCATCTGCCAGGACTGCCTGCGGGAATTGGCGGATCCCCTAGACCGTCGTTATCGGTACCCTTTCATCAACTGCACGAACTGCTGACCGCGGTACACCATCGTGCAAGACATTCCTTATGATCGGCACAAGACGACTATGGCGCCTTTCGACATGTGCGCAACGTGCCGTGCCGAATACGAAGACCCTTTGAATCGGCGCTTTCACGCGCAGCCCAATGCATGCCCCCAATGCGGCCCGCACGTGTGGTTGGAAGACTCCAAGGGCCGTGTTCTGGCCCAACGGGATGAGGCGGTTCGGCAGGCCGTGCGTTACCTGGAAGGTGGACAGATCGTTGCCGTCAAAGGCTTGGGCGGATTTCACCTGGCCGTGTTGACACGGCATGAGGCGGCGGTTTCTCGTCTGCGGCGCCGAAAGATTCGAGAAGAAAAACCTTTTGCGGTCATGTTTGGAAACCTCGAAGCCGTTCGAGGGGTATGCTGCGTGAGTGCAGAAGAAGAGGGGCTGTTATCTTCCAAGGAACGGCCCATCGTCTTGGTTCGTAAACGATCCGATGCGGAATCTTCGAGCGCGGGATTGCCCCTTCGGTGGCCCCTCGAAACGCCTACCTCGGTGCCTTCTTGCCCTATACGCCCCTGCATGTGTTGCTCTTTCAGGACGGCTCCTACGATGCGTTGGTGATGACCAGCGGCAATCAAAGCGATGAGCCCATCGTCACGGACAATGCCGAAGCCCGCGAACGCCTTCGAGACATTGCCGATGTTTTTCTCATGCACAATCGAGAGATCTACATTCGATGTGACGATTCCGTGGTCCGAGGGCTATGCGGCGGCATCTTGCCCGTTCGGCGTGCCCGAGGGTATGTGCCCGTGCCGGTGCCCCTGTCGTGTGCCGGCCCTGTGGTTTTGGGAACCGGAGCCGAACTGAAAAACACCGTGTGCCTCACGCGAGAGCGGGACGCCTTTGTGAGCTAGCACATTGGGGATCTGGAAAATCTGGAGACTTTTCAAGCTTTTGAAAAAACCATTGATCACTTGCAAAAAATTCTGGATGTGCGCCCCACGTGGATTGTGCATGATCTTCACCCCAACTACTTGAGCACGCAGTGGGCGGAAACCCACGCAGATCCTTTTCCGTGCGAAAACGGTGCAGGGGCAACAGGGGATCCGTCGCGGGGGGATCGACCCTATCGCATTGCCGTGCAGCATCATCATGCGCATATCGCTTCGGTGGTTGCCGAGAGAAAATACGACGGACCCGTGCTTGGCGTGGCCCTGGACGGCACGGGCTATGGGTCTGACGGCACCCTGTGGGGCGGGGAATTTCTTTATGTGCATGGGGATGTTTGCCGTCGTTTGGGACGTTTTTTTCATTTACCATTGCCCGGAGGGGATCGAGCCGTCAAGGAACCGTGGCGAACTGCACTGGGAGCCCTGTGGGTTTTGGCCCAAGACGCGGTGGAAGAGCGCTATGGGCCCCTGATGAAGCGTTGGCCCAAAAAAGAACGCCAGCTGGTGCTGGACATGCTGCGGCGGCACATCAACACGCCGTGAACCTCCTCATGCGGGCGCCTCTTTGATGCCGTGGCCTCCTTGTGTGGCGTGCGGGACCGCATCAGTTATGAAGGGCAAGCGGCCATCGAGCTGGAACAAGCCATCGAGGAAGACCCTGAAGTCTACAGCGTTGATCTCTACCGAGACAAAGGGTTGTGGGTCTTGGACAGTCGTCCTCTGGTGGCTCAGGCCGAGAAGGATCTCCTTCGTGACGAAAAGCCAGGTGTGGTGGCCTGTCGCTTTCACCGCGGCCTCGTTGTGGCGCTGACTCGACTTCTAGACATTCTCTCGCAAGGGACGGGCTTGCGCACCGCGGCTCTCAGCGGCGGTGTTTTTCAAAACGTTTTCCTGCACACGGCCCTGCAGCGTCGGTTACAAGAAAGGGGTTGGCATGTTCTGGTGCATAAGCAGGTGCCGCCCAATGATGCCTGCATTGCTCTGGGACAAGCCTATATCGGAAGATGTATGGCGGCCAAAGGCGGCATGGAAGACCGTTTTGGACGGGTGATGGGCAAGATTTCAGAATGATTCTCAGGCATAGAGGCATGTGATGGCCCTGAAATACATTGATGAATTCCGAGACGGGAATCTGGCGCGCACGCTTCTGGCAAAGCTTAAAACGCGATGCGCAGGACAATCGCCCATGCGCTTCATGGAAATCTGCGGCACCCATACGGTGGCCATCTTTCGGTTCGGACTGCGACCGCTTTTGCCCGCTACGGTGGAACTCATCAGCGGGCCAGGCTGTCCTGTGTGCGTCACGGCTGCCGAAGATATCGACAAGGCGATCTGGTTTGCCTCACAGCCCAACACCATCGTAGCGACCTTTGGGGACTTACCTCGCGTTCCAGGATCCCGTACCTCCCTAGCTCAGCAGAGGGCTCAAGGGGCCGACGTGCGCATGGTCTACAGTGCCACCGACGCCGTGACCTTGGCCCAGGAAAATCCGGACAAGGAAGTGGTTTTTATCGGCATTGGTTTTGAAACCACGGCCCCGACGGTGGCGGCGGCTGTGACCATAGCCGATCGTCAAGGAATTGAAAATTTTTCTGTCTTCTCCGTGCACAAGCTCCTGCCGCCTGCCATGGAAACCCTGTTGTCGTCCAGGGACCTTCAGCTGGATGGGTTTCTATGCCCAGGTCAACGTGACGACGGTTATCGGCGCCAAAGCCTATGAAGACGTGGCGGCCCGATATCGAATGCCATGTGTGGTGACGGGCTTTGAACCGCTGGACATTCTGCACGGGCTTTGGATGCTGGTGCAGCAGCGCCTTTCCGGGGAGGCGCGCGTGGACGTTCAATATCGGCGCGGGGTCAGCTGGAAAGGGAACACAGCCGCACAGAGGCTCCTGGCCCAGGTGTTTCGTTCGGCGAACGCCGTCTGGCGAGGGTTGGGGGCCATTGCCCATTCCGGACTGGCTTTCCGTGAGGAATGGGCTCGGTTTGATGCCACGCGGAGGTTCGCCGTGCCCATGTTGAGCGTTCGTGAAGATCCCGCGTGCCGCTGCGGGGATGTGCTGCGAGGGACCCTAGCGCCCCCGCAGTGCCCTCTGTTTCGAAGAGTGTGCACGCCGCAAAACCCCAAAGGACCGTGCATGGTGTCCAGTGAAGGCACCTGTGGTGCCTATTTCAAATACGCGTACGATGGCCTAAATCTGGATCTGGAAGAGAGGTACTGACCGTGAAGGCCGAGAATGATCCACCTCGCGCAAGCGGCTGAAAGGGAGATAGGGCGGTGAAGGAAACGCAAGTGTTGTTGGATCATGGCAGTGGAGGTCGGGCGACCCATGAACTGGTGGCGCGGGTTTTCGCCCCGGTTTTGAGCAACCCGTTTCTCGATGCCATGAACGACAGTGCGGTCATGGAGATCTTCGGACATCGACTGGCGTTCACCACCGATGCTTACGTGGTGGATCCCGTCATTTTCCCCGGGGGAGATATCGGATCGCTGGCTGTTCATGGAACGGTCAATGATTTGGCCATGAGCGGCACTCACCCCATGGTTTTGACGGCGGGTTTTATTCTGGAAGAAGGGCTGGATCTCTCGCTTTTGGAAACCATTGTGGCCTCCATGGCCGAAGCGGCTCGAAAGGCGGGTGTGGTCGTGGTAGCCGGAGACACCAAGGTGGTTCCCAAGGGCAAAGGGGACAAGATTTTTATCACCACGGCCGGCGTCGGTATTGTTCCGCCGGGGATATCGGGGGGAGGACAAAACGCCCGTCCGGGCGACGCCGTGCTCATCAACGGCACCATCGGTGATCATGGAACGGCCATTCTGTGTTCCCGCGAAGGCCTTTCCATGGAAGGCGATATCCAAAGTGATTCCGCGCCGCTTCACACCCTCACCGCTGTCATCTTGCAGGCGTGTTCTCATGTCCATGTGTTGCGCGATCCCACGCGAGGGGGTGTGGCCACGACCCTGAATGAAATTGCGCGCCAGTCCCACGTGGGTATTCGGCTCTTTGAAGAGGCTTTGCCCATTCGAGCGGATGTGGCGGGAGCGTGTGAAATCTTGGGTCTGGATCCGCTCTACATGGCCAACGAAGGAAAAGTCTTGGTGGTGCTTCCACGAGAAGAAGCCGAAAAGGCTCTGGACGCCATGCGGCGGCATCCGCTGGGACGCAATGCCGCACTGATTGGAGAGGTCCTCGCCGACAATCCTGGTCGAGTCACCTTACGCACCCGCATCGGTGGTCACCGTATCGTGGACATGCTTCGTGGCGAACCCCTGCCGCGCATCTGTTAAACGCAAGAGCTTGGCCACAAGTTTGATCTGAGAGAGATCGGCGCACGCCGCAGGACCCTATGGCGCCTCCAGGCATTCTCGCGGCTTGGAAAAATTGGTTCCCACAGGGCCTGAAAAAGAAGGCCCACTGAGAAAAGGGACCACCACAGACTGACGCCAAGTAGTGCCTCAGAGGGGCGTCTCTGACAATGGCTTGACCGTGTCCTTTCGGCTTGCGGTTCTAGGAACGCCGCAGGGCGCGATAGGGCCTTGCGGCTTGCGCCGCTCCTAACGAAGGTGTTCTCGGACAGGCTCCTCAGAGGAAAACCGCTTGGTCTGTTGAGATGAGCTTTCACGGCCGCCAAGGCCTGGGCAAAAGGCCCCCGGCCCTTGTCGGCCTTTTGGCTTGTGGGCTAAACTCCTATTGAGGAAGAAGCCAGCAGGGAGCGGAAGGCGTGCTGTACCGGCGATGCGTTGTTTTCACAATCCAAGGTGAGGGTGATGGAAGAATGCGGGCAGGTGGAAAGCGCCCCGTCCGGCCATTGGCGGACGGCCGCATGACCGACCCTTTGAAAGCGTGGGAGCGCGAATGCTTGATCCGCGCCCAAGAACTGTCGGACGGCATGTTCGAACGGGCTCTCAAGGTGCGCGGCGGGCTGTGATGCCAGGAGGGGAGGAGCCGTGGGGCTTGCATGGCTGACCGGCGGATCGCGAGGATTTCGCTGTCGCGTCTGTGGTCATCAGGTGGAGGGCGCGGGTTCCGGCCTCGGCGTATGTGCCCACTGCATCGTGCACGACTGGGAGCGAGCTCGACCCCTGGTGGATGCCATTCATCGCAAATCCCGGGCGCGTTTCCAACTGCCTGAGGAAGTGCCTCAGGTACGAATCGGAGCCCAATGCAGACTGTGTCACCATCAATGCCGCATGACGCAAGGACAATGGGGGTATTGCGGCGTTCGCACCGGGGACATGGAAAGTCTGCGCCGTGACGGGCGCCTTGTGGCGGCGGTGTCCTATTATCACGATCCCTTACCCACCAACTGCGTGGCGGATTGGGTCTGTGCCGGAGGCACCGGCGTAGGGTATCCCCATTTCAGCATGGCCAAAGGGCCAGAAGTGGGATGGTACAACTTGGCTGTTTTTTTTGAGGCCTGCAATTTCAACTGTCTTTATTGTCAAAACTGGACCTTTAAACGGGCGACACCAGCGGGCAAGCCGAGGTTGGCCGTGGAGGAGATGCTGCCGGCGGTGACGGAGCGCACTTCATGCATTTGCTTTTTCGGTGGTGATCCGGTGCCTCAGTTGCCCTTTGCTCTGCGGTTTTCCAAGGAAGCCGTGAAAGCACGATCCAGTCGAATTCTTCGCGTTTGCTGGGAAACCAACGGCAGTATGCATTCCAGCTGGCTTCGACCCATGGTCCAGCTCTCCCTGGAATCCGGCGGCTGTATCAAGGTGGACCTCAAAGCTTGGGATCCCCATATCCATCGGGCTCTGTGCGGGACAGACAACCGTCAGGTGCTGGAGAACTTCACTCAGCTTTCCCAATGGGTTCCCATGCGCCCCGATCCTCCCTTGCTGATCGCCAGCACGCTTCTAGTGCCGGGCTATGTGGGAGAAAGGGAAGTGTCGCGCCTCGCTCGGTTCATCGCAAATCTTAACCCCGATATTCCCTATGCTCTCCTGGGTTTTGCCCCCCAGTTCGTTCTCAATGATTTTCCCACCACTTCCAAAGCGGAAGCTGAAGCGTGCCTCGAAGCCGCACGTCGAGCAGGGCTGCGCCGAGTGCGGCTGGCCAATCGGCACCTGCTGTGCTAGCGTTGGGTGCCATGGCAACATGGGCGCCTGACATCCAGAATGGAGAAAATTTTTTTGATGAACCATCGGGGAGGGCGAGATGCGCTACGATGAAGGGCAGGTGGGCCGAGTGTTTGTGCTGCGGCTGGAAGAAGGGGAGAAGATTCCCGAGGTTATTGAAAACTTTGCACGGGAAAAAGGCGTCCAGAGGGCCATGGCCATTTTGTTGGGAGGCATCGATGATGGAAGCCGGGTTGTGGTGGGTCCGGAAGCCGGACGGGGCCGAGAGATTGTGCCGCTCGTGCATACGCTTTCCGGCATCCAAGAGATCTTGGCGGTGGGAACACTCTTTCCTGACGAAAAAGGAAATCCCGTTCTGCACATGCACGGGGCCTCAGGTCGTGAAGGTGGAGCTTCCGTGGGGTGCACGCGGGCAGGCGTAACCGTCTGGCTAGTGGGCGAAGTGATCCTTTTGGAAATTCTTGGCAGCCGTGCCGTGCGCACAAAGGATGCCGTCAGCGGCCTGAGCCTGCTCAGTGTCTGAAGCCCAAAGCGGCGTCAATGTGCCCTGAGCTATGTCCGTGCTCGAAAGGGCGCGCTTTGGCGCGTCCGCTGTGTGATCTTTCACCGAGAAAAGGCCGGGGGGAGTGCTACGAATGTGCGGAGCGGCAGGATTCGGTCCCTTCGAGAAAAACACACCAGTCGGGTCGAAAGGACCGCGAGGACGCGATCCTTCAGCCAAGAGGACCGCGAGGAACGGCCACAAAGGTCGCGGTTTCGCTTGGACGCATGTGGGCCTATGGGAACGCCGAGGGAAGGCCTTTTCGGACATGTTGCTGATGGGCTTGTCTGAGAACACCTTCAGTGGAAGCAATGCCGGCCGCGATGATTTCTCGTGCCTAGCGGCGCTTCGGCATCCTCAACGACCCGTGTGAGATAGTCCTTGACAGGGAAGGTCGCGGTTTCCTACAAAGCATGTGATCTTTATCAGAGAGGGTCAGCCGTCATGGGACACATGAGCCGACAATTTTGTGGCGCGTACTTTTTTAGGCTGGGACTATGGGCTGACCCCTGAGAGGTCGCGGCATGAAAAGGTGTAGCGCAACCGAGGCCGGGGGTTCAGCCCCCGGCTTTTTTTATGTTTTTCCCGCTCGATATGGCAAGGAAGGAAAAGGTTGGTTCTGAGCGGAGAGTCAATGGGGGATTCTCGGTCGTTCCAACAAGGGAGAGAAAAGTGAAGGAAGTCTGGGTGCATTTGGACCGCTGGGACAAAGAGATGGCCACGGCGGCGCTCGAAGCGGGTGCGGGCGCTGTGGTGGCGCCTGAGGGCATGGCGGAAAGGATTCGAACCTTAGGGCGCCTCATGGTGGTGAGCGACGACGGGGATTGGGTGCCCGGTCGGGATGTGCATCTTGTCAGTGTGCGCGGCCCGGAAGACGAGCAGAATGCGGCTCGGCTCTTGGGTCTCGGTTTTCCCGTGGCGGTGATGCATGCCGATTGGGAGATCCTGCCCCTGGAAAACCTTGTGGCCCGCTCCGGTCGACTGCTGGTGGCCGTGGATTCGGAAAGCCGGTTGGAGACGGCCTTGGGCATCTTGGAAAAAGGGGTTTCCGGAGTGATCCTGCGTGCCCCGGACCCGGCGACCCTGAAAAGATGGGCTCATCGGGTGCATGCCGCCATACCTTCAGAGGATCTGGTGGATGCGGAGATTGTCTCGGTAAGACCCGTAGGGCTCGGGGATCGCGTGTGCCTGGACACGAGCCTCATGATGCAGGACGGCCAAGGGGCTCTGGTGGGCAACAGTGCCTGCTTTTTGTTCCATGTGCAGGCCGAAACCCGTCAGAATCCCTATGTGGCTCCGCGGCCCTTTCGCATCAACGCCGGCGCCGTTCACGCCTACGTGAAAGTGCCCGAAGGGCGCACGCGCTACCTGTGTGAATTGAAAGCCGGGGATCGAGTCCTCGTGGTGGACCCTTCAGGAAACGCCACGGAAGCCGTGGTGGGCCGATCCAAGATCGAAAGGCGCCCTTTGGTGCTGGTGGAAGCCGTCCATGGAAACCGTTCGGGAAGCATTCTGTTACAGAATGCCGAAACCATTTGTCTGACTGCCGCGGACGGCGGCGCCTTGTCCGTGACCCAGCTGCAGATCGGTCAACACCTTCGTGTGGCCCTGTCCGCCGAAGCCCGCCACTTCGGTATGCCGGTTTCGGAAACCATAATGGAGCGGTGATGAAAGAGCATCCTTTATCCAGATACCGACAAGCGATTGATGAACTGGACTTGCGCCTTCTGGATCTGCTCAACCAGCGTATGCGCCTGGTGCAGGAAGTGGGACGGATCAAGGCGCAACTGGGGCTCAACACCTTCGACCCCGGGCGCGAGGAGGCGGTGTGCAAGCGGCTGGTGGAAAACAATGCGGGTCCGTTGAGCGATGCATCGGTGCGGGCCATCTATCGGGAGATTCTGGCCGCCTCCAGAACCTTGCAACAGCCCCTCAAGGTGGCCTTTCTCGGCCCCCATTGGACCTATTCGCACCTGGCCGCCATTTCCGTTTTCGGCCATACCGCGCACTATACGCCGCAGGCCACACTGCTGGATGTCTTTGATACCTTGTGCAAAAATTTGGCCCATGTGGCTCTGGTGCCCATTGAAAATTCCCTGGAAGGCGGCATCGGCCAGACCATGGATCTCCTGTATGAAAGGCCTGTGCGTGTCGTGGGCGAATGCTATCTGGAAGTGGCCCACTGCTTGTGCTCAAAGGCGCCAGACTTGCAAGCGGTTCGAAAGATCTACGCACATCCGCACGCAGTGGGCCAGTGCCGCCGATGGCTTTCGGAAAATCTGAGGGGCCTGGAGATCTTTGAATGCGCTTCCACGGCTCGGGCCGCTCAATCGGCGGCCATGGATGCGCAGGCGGCCGCCATTTGCAACACCAAGGCGGCCGAAAATCACGGGCTTTACATTTTGGCCGAACGCATTGAAGACCACCCGGGAAACACCACGCGCTTCATCGTGTTGGGCCTCAAGGACAATGCCCCCACGGGGGACGACAAGACGTCGCTGCTTTTCGCCGTGGCCGACAAACCGGGAGCTCTTTATAAGGTGTTGGAATCCTTCACTCAATACGGTCTGAATATGACCCGTATCGAATCGCGTCCAAACCGAGTGCATCCCTGGCAGTATTTATTCTTTGCCGACATCGCCGGGCATGAACAGGATGAAACCGTGCGCGCTGCCTTAAATGAGGCGTCGGAGCGGACCACTTTTTTGAAGGTGCTGGGTTCTTACCCCAGAGCCAATCCCATGAGTCCCATTCGGTTTGATGTGGAGCGGGCGAGATTTGGAGGGTGATGCCGTGAGAGCGACGAGTGCCGTGGTGCGATCGGTGCAACACGATCTTTTTGGTGTCATCGGCCGTCCCGCAGGGCATAGCCTGAGTCCCGCCATGATGCAGGCCGCTTTCGACATTCTGGGATTCAAGGCCTGTTACCTGGCTTTGGAAACGGACGATCTGGCCGAGGCTCTGGCCGTGCTGGACACCTTGGGATTTCAGGGGCTGAGCGTGACGGCTCCTTTCAAGCAGGACGTGATGAAACGGTGCGTTCAGGTGGATGCGGCGGCGCAGCGCATCGGCGCCGTCAATACCCTGCGACGCACACCGACCGGTTGGGAAGGGCGCAACACGGATTGGCTTGGAGCCGTGCGGGCGTTGGAACGCTTTCATCCCCTTCGAGGTGTGACGGCACTGGTTTTCGGTGCAGGCGGAGCCGCGCGCGCCGTGGTGTATGGATTGATGCAAGCCGGGGCTCATGTGGTCATTACGAACCGCACCGAAGATCGAGCTCAGGAATTGGCCGCCGCTCTGGAATGTTCCTGGGTGCCTCTTGAAAGCTTTGAACGCGTGCGGCCGCAGGTTGTGGTGCAAGCCACCAGCGCGGGAATGTCGGGCCGTCCTTACGAATTCCACGTGCCTCCGGATTTTTTCTTGCCGCACATGGTCGTCATGGACATCGTCTACGCTCCTCTGGAGACGCCGTTTTTACGACAGGCCAAGGCGGGGGGGGCTCGCGTGGTGGACGGCCTCGAAATGCTGCTTTATCAAGGCATCGAACAGTTTTTCTGGTGGTTGAATCGCCCTGCTCCGGAAGCGGCCATGCGTGAAGCCCTGCGCAGAGCGGCCCGCCAACACAAAGGAAAGGCTTGATATGAATGAATCGGCCGATACGCGCGCCATTCCTTGTGTGTCCAGGCTTCGAGGAGAGGTTGCCGTGCCGGGGTCCAAGTCCGTCACACACCGGGCCCTCATTCTAGCGGCTCTGGCCCACGAGGAATGTGTCATTGAAAACGCTTTGGACGCCGAAGACACACGCGTCACGGCGCAATCCTTGCGCCGTTTGGGGGTGGGGATCCACTGGCAGGGCTCAAGGATCCGCGTGCGCCCGGCGCCCCATCGGTGGGTTTTCAGCCCTGAACCCATGTTTTTAAACAACAGCGGCACTAGCCTTCGGCTGCTCATGGGGCTTGCGGCCGTGGGGCGGGGCACTTTTCTCTTTGACGGTTCGGCCAGGCTTCGACAGCGTCCTGTGGGCCCATTGGCCGATGCCCTCAAGCCCCTCGGGGTCAATGTGCGTTTTCTGGGTCACGGTTCGTGTCCGCCTTTGGAGCTGCAAACCAATGGGTTGCTCGCCGGCGAAACCCTGGTGGATGCTTCTGAAAGCAGTCAGTATCTGTCTTCCGTGCTCATGGCTGCGACGCAGGCTCAAGGCCCTGTGCTGGTGCGCTGGAAGGACCCTGTGGCGTCCTTTCCCTATGTGACCATCACCTTGTCCATGATGGCGGAAGTGGGTCTGGAGTTTTTTCAGGTGGAACCGAGAGCCATACGGGTGCCGGCGCCGCAGCGCTTGAGCGGTTTCCGCTTGGAAGTGGAAGGCGATTGTTCGTCGGCATCCTATTTTTGGGCGGCTTCCGCCTTGACGCACGGCGACGTGCTCACGTACCCTCTTTCCCCAAGCACTCTTCAAGGAGATTGTCGCTTTTTGGACGTGCTGCGCACCATGGGCTGCAGGATTCAGTGGGAAGATCGCGGCGTGCGGGTGCGGGGGCCGGATCGGCTTCAGCCCGTGCATGTGGATATGAACGCCATGCCGGACATGGTGCCCACATTGGGGGTGGTATGCGCCTTTGCGGACGGACCATGCACCATCACCAACGTGGCCCATCTGCGCATCAAGGAATCCGATCGTCTTCATGCCGTCGCCACGGAACTGCAGCGCCTGGGCGTCTCTGTGGAACAATACCCTGACGGGTTGCGTATTCAGGGACCACCTCAGCGGGGCGACGCCATCACCACCTACAATGATCATCGCATGGCCATGGCCTTTGCCGTCTTGGGTCTGAGGGTGCCGGGTACGACGATCCGAGGGGCCTCTGCAGTGGCCAAATCCTTTCCCGGATTTTGGACGGCATTGAACGATCTTGTGCAACAGTCCCGAAAAGAAAACGCGTGACGGCGGGAAACCATGCGCAAGCTTCAGAAGGGTTCTTGGAGATGGATGGGGTTGTGCCTGCTGTGGGCGGTGCTGGGGTGGTCCGGGAACCTGCAGGCGGTGGACAAGCCGGAAAAAAAGATCGGGCCACGTTCCACGAAAGCGTTCACGTGGACTGAGCATGGCCAAGCCATGCAGGCGGTCTGTGAGGAATTAAGCGTTCAGGTGACGGCTCTGCCTTCCGGAACGGTCCTTTGGGAATACGAAGCCCGCAAGCCTTTGGTGCCGGCTTCCCTCGTCAAGCTGCTCACGAGCTACGCGGCGCTCAAAGTCATGGGGGTGGAGTATCGGTTCCGCACGGAAATCTGGGCTGATGGAAAACCGCTTCACGGCGTGCTTTCGGGAAACCTGTGGATCAAGGGCTATGGGGACCCATTTCTTGTTCCCGAACGGATTTGGCTGCTTGCTCAGAAGGTGCGATCCCAGGGTATCGAAAAAGTCCAAGGGGGCATCTTCGTGGATGATTCGGCCTTTGATCCGCCTTTCGAACACCTGTGTCTGGACAATCAATGCGATCGTCCCCATAACCCTGTCATCTCGGCAACGGCTTTCAACTACAACACGGTGCATGTGGAAATCCTTCCGGGAAAAGGCAAGTCGGCGTCTCATGACATTCGAGCCTTTCCTTCAACGGACTATGCGGTGTTTCGCCAAGAATGGGCGGCGCAGACCAAAAATCCCGGGGTTGGCCTTCAATCCTTGGGGGTGGGAGATGACGGGCGGGAAACCTTTCGCGTTCACGGCAAAAAACCGGATGAACCTTTTCAGACCGCGGTATACCGCACGAACATACAGGACCCTCAACGGTTTGCTGCACTCACTTTTCGGCACGCTCTCAAGGACGCCGGCATCGCGGTGCAGAGCGCCGACGCGGGCCCAAGACCTCTGCCGGATCCAGCCTTTCTGATCTATCGGCTGGAATCCCCTCCTTTGAGCGATGTGCTCTACGGGTTGAACCGATACAGCAACAACTTTATGGCGGAAATGATTCTGCGCGTGTTGGGATTCCATGTTTACGGGTTCCCGGGGTCTTTGGCCAAGGGCTGTCGCGTCGTTCAGGATGTGCTGGCGGAGCTGGGAGTGTCCGCGGCCGAAAGGACTTTGGACTCGGGATCGGGCTTGACACGCACCACTCGGGTCAGTGCCGCCGCTTTCAACCGGGTGCTCATGGCGGCGCACCGAGACTGGGAGGTGGGGCCGGAGTTTCTGGCCTCTTTTGCCCGTTCGGGCGAAGAAGGCACCTTGCGCAAGCGCATGAAGGCGTGTGCGGCGGACTACACCATTCGGGGCAAGACGGGTACCTTGAGGGACGTGGTCGGCTTCAGCGGCTATATCGGCAACATTTCGGGCACCGCCTACGCCGTGACGGTGATTATGAACGGTGTCGCCAACCCGTGGAAGGCTCGGGAAGCTTTGGACGCCTTTGTCACTGATATTCCTCGCCTTGTTGCGGCCAAAGGGCCATAATGCGTATTTATCCTATCTTTCTTCCCCATGCGGGGTGCCCTTTTCAATGCATTTACTGTGATCAGCAGGCCATCACCTCTGTGCGGGGTCTCGTTGTTTGGGAAGCCGTGCTTCAGTACGTCAAAGAGATGGCTCGAAGGGCTTTGCGCACTGCAAAACCCGGGGAGATCGCGTTCTACGGTGGAACCTTTACGCAGATTCCCGACGAGGCCTTAGACCGGCTCTTGCATGAGGCGGCGCAGGGGGTGCTGCGGGGCGCCTTTACGGGTATTCGCTTTTCCACCCGGCCTGATGCCCTTGGGCCCACGGTCATCGCCAAGCTTTTATCTTTTCCTGTGCGCACGGTGGAAATCGGAGCCCAAAGCCTGGATGAGCGCGTGCTGCTCCGTTGCCGGCGAGGCCATACAGTGCGCCATGTGGCCGAAGCCATGGAGCGAGTCCGCGCTGCAGGCTGGTCCGTCGGACTGCAACTCATGGTCGGACTTCCCGGCGAAGACCGCAATTCTTTCGAAAAAACCTTGGAACGAGCCCTCATGTTTGCACCGTACTTCGTTCGCTTGTATCCCACGCTGGTCCTTAAGGGGACCGTTTTGGAACGCTGGGTGCACGAGGGTCTTTACACACCCCTGACGGTGGATGAGGCTGTGGAGCGGTGCGCTCGAGCCTATGAGCTCTTGACCCATCGGGGCATTCGAGTCATTCGCATCGGTGTGCAGACCACGGAAATTTTGCGCCGCCCGGGCCTCGTGGTGGCTGGTCCTGATCACGCGGCGCTGGGCTACCTGGTGCGTGTGCGTCTGTGGAGGCGTCGCGTGGATGCGATCATGGCTGAAGGACATTTTGAGGGGCGGCACGTGGAAATTCAGGGGCCGAGGCATCGCGTGTGCGAACTCATCGGTCCCGGCCGTTCCAATGTGGTGTATTGGAAGAACCGTTGGCGTCTTGCATCGGTGAAGGTGCTGGGTGTGGAGGGAATGGAGGATTTTTCCGTTCATGAAAGGTGAGTTCCCTTCATGAAGCAGGTGAAAGGGAGCCGTGCTTTGGCCTTGGAGTGTTTTTGAGGGGGTTTTTGGTTCAGGATCCGTTGCTCAAGCGAGCCGGGCTCGTTAGAATCCTCGGCGGGCAGGGTCAGGGAGGTTTTTGTGCAGGGAGCGCCGCGTCGTCGAGTTTCACGCCAGATTCGTGTGGGAAACGTGCCCGTTGGGGGTGACGCGCCCGTGGTGGTTCAGTCCATGACCAACACGGACACGCGCCACGTGGCCGCAACTGTGGCGCAAATTCAAAGGCTGGTGCAGGCGGGGTGCGAGATCGTCCGCGTGGCGGTGCCCAATGCGGAAGCCGTGGAAGCCCTCGGGCGAATCAAAAAGGCCGTGACCGTGCCAATCATTGCCGATATTCACTTCGACCACCGTCTGGCTTTGGGGGCTTTGCGGGCCGGAGCCGACGGTCTTCGCATCAATCCGGGAAACATTGGAGATTCGGCCAAGGTGCGCCGCGTGGCGCAAGAAGCGCGGGATCGCGGTGTGCCCCTTCGCATCGGGGTCAACAGCGGTTCGGTGGAACGGGATCTTTTGGCTAAGCATGGAGGACCCACGGCCGAGGCGATGGTGGAAAGTGCCCTGAGGCACATGGACTTTCTGGCGGCATGCGGCATGGCGGATTTCAAGGTTTCTTTGAAATCTTCCGATGTTCTCACCACTGTGGAAGCCTATCGCCGACTGGCCGCGTGTTCCGACGTGCCGTTGCATGTGGGGGTCACCGAAGCGGGTCCCGCCGTGCTGGGAGCTGTGAAGTCCGCTTTAGGTATCGGTCTTTTGCTGGCGGACGGCATTGGAGATACCATTCGCGTTTCCGTGACGGCGGATCCCGAAGAAGAACTGCCCATCGCCTACGCCATTTTGCGTTCCCTGGGGCTTCGACACCGCGGGGTCGACGTGATCAGCTGTCCCACGTGCGGCCGCACGGAATGGAAGCTGATGGACGTGGTACAGGAAGTGGAACGGCGGCTTCGGCACGTGGCTACGCCACTGAAGGTGGCGGTCATGGGGTGCGCCGTTAACGGCCCGGGGGAGGCTCGAGAGGCGGATGTGGGCATTGCGGGCGGGCGAGGCCATGGCATCCTATTTAAAAAAGGTCAACTTGTGGAAAAGGTGCCCGAAGAAAAAGTGCTGGAACGGTTGCTTGAAGAAGTGCAGGCCATGACGGGAGAAACCCTTCAGGGGCCGTGAGGCGGAAGAGACGGTGACGCAGTATTTTCAAATCGAAGACCAGGTGTTGCGATATTTTCCCGAGGCGGACGTGGCTTTGATGCGGCGGGCCTACAGCCTGTGTGCCAAGGCGCACAGCGGGAAGTCCAGGTTGCCCTCGGAACCTTACCTGGAACATTACCTGGAAACCGCTTCCCTGATGGCCCGCCTGCAGATGGACGACCACACGGTGGCGGCCTGTTTTCTCCACGATGTTCTGGACGACGGCATGTTGTCCGCCGAAGATCTCAAGGATCAGATGGGTGAGCATGTGGCGGGCATTGTTGCCGGCGTGCATCGCGTATCTCAGTTTCGCCTTGAGGAGGGAAAGGAAAAACAGGCGGAAGACCTGCGCAAGATGATTCTGGCCATGACCCGAGACGTGCGCGTTATTTTCATCAAGCTGGCCGATGTGCTGCACGACACCCGGGTGGTGAACCGATTTTCCGATGGCGAAAAGGCAGCCTTGGCTCGTGAGGCCATGGAGATTTATGCCCCATTGGCCAGCCGCCTGGGCGTCGAATGGATGAAGGTGGAACTGGAAGACCGGGCCTTTGCTGCTCTGTATCCGGACGCCTTTGCCGAACTGCAAACGCGTCTGCAAAAGACGGAAATGGAACGGCGCCTCTATATCGAGGAAGTTCGTCGCGTTCTTGCGGAGAAACTCCAGGAAAACAACCTCAAAGGCCGTGTGCTGGGACGTCCGAAGCACCTCTACAGCATCTACCGCAAGATGGTCGCCCAACACCTAGACCTGGATCGCATCTACGATCTCATTGCTTTTCGCATCATCACGGATTCCGTACCGGCCTGTTATGAAATCTTGGCCTTGGTCCAAGCCCTCTGGGAACCTGTGCCGGGCCGGTACAAGGACTACATCGCCCGGCCTAAACCCAACATGTACCAATCCCTGCACACCACGGTCATTGGGCCGCATCAGGAGCGTATGGAGGTCCAGATTCGGACCGAAGAGATGGACCGCGTGGCCAACGAAGGGATCGCCGCCCACTGGCTTTATAAGGAAGGACGCCCGTTGGAAGGGGTGAGCCGGGAGGAGACGGAACGGTTTTCGTGGTTGCGACAATTGCTGGAGCCCGAAAAGGGGTGGAGAGATCCCAAAAGTTTCTTTGAAAGCTTTCAGCTGGATCTGTACCCCGACGAGGTCTACGTCTTTTCACCCGACGGCGATGTGAAAGTGTTGCCGCGCGGCGCGACGCCCATCGACTTTGCCTATGCGGTGCACACGGAAGTGGGGCATCGCTGCGTCGGGGCTCGCGTCAATGGAAAGATCGTGCCCTTGCGCTCGGAACTCAACAACGGGGACACCGTGGAAATCATTACGGCGCCCAACCACAAGCCCAGCAAGGACTGGCTGAATTTCGTCAAGAGCAGCAAGGCGCGAAGCCGTATTCGCCATTGGATCAAGACGGAAGAACGGGATCGGTCCATCGCCATGGGCCGGGAAATCTGCGAGCGGGAATTCCGCAAACGCGGCCTGAACTTCAACCATTACATCAATTCTCCAGAACTGTTGGAAGCGGCACGGCAGTTTTCTCTGCGCACCGTCGATGATCTGTTGGCCAGCGTCGGCTACAAGAAGGTCTCCCCTGTGCAGCTCATCGGACGGTTGCCTTTGCCCGAAGCGCCAGAGGAGGAGCCTCGGGAGGAAAAGCCGCCGGAGCGGAAAAAGCCGGCCAAGCCGGACGAAGGCATTCGAGTGCAAGGGGTGGACGATGTCCTTTTTCGCATGGCCAAGTGCTGCAGTCCCCTGCCGGGAGAACCCATTGTGGGCTACATCACTCGAGGCCGCGGCGTCACCATTCATCGGCGCTCTTGCAAAAACGCGGGAACCGGTGACGAAGAGCGCCAGATTGAGGTGCAGTGGGATACCGGAGAAGCCCAAACGTATCCGGTGGACATTAAGGTGGTCTACGACGGGGATCGGGCCACGGTGGGGGCCTTGAGCACCCTCCTGGGACAAATGGATGTGACCGTCAATGATTTTCGCATTCATCGCACGGGGACCGGTGCGGCGCACTGTCGATTCCGGGTGGAGGTCCGGGATAGCGAGCACTTGAACCGAGTGATGACGGCGCTTCGCAACGAAAAGAACGTGTATGAAGTGGTCCGGGCCAGCGAATGACCGCAAGCCTTTGGCTTACCCTTAGTGTTTGAAGGCTGGGTGCCCATGCCGGTGGATGACTCCTTTCTGGATGCGCTGAAACGCCCACAACCCGATCCGGGTGGTGGATCGGCCGCCGCCCACGGGGCGCTCACGGCCGTGTGCCTTCTGCAGAAAGTGGCCGTGCTGGAAAAAAATCGGGCTTCCGAGGGTTTGCATCACAAGCGGTGGTGGAGTGCTGTGCTGGACCAGATCCTCGCCCTGGCCGAGGATTTTCAGCGGCTGCGAGGGGAAGACGCGGAAGCTTACCGTCGGCTGGCTGAGGCCATAAAAGCCGAAAAGGCCTCCAAAGATCAGGATGAAGCGGCGGTGGACGCATCACGAGTGCCTGCGACCATCATGGAAACCAGTGCTAAGGCTCTGCAGACGGCCCACGCTGTGGGCGAGCGCTGTGCCCGCCGGTTATGGGCCGATGTGGCCGTGGCCGCGGAATTTCTGGGATCGGCCGTGCAGGGGGCTTTTTGGATCGGGCTGGCCAATGCCGAACGCATCAAGGACATGCAAGGTCGTGAAGACCTGGTGCAGATCTTATGCGCCCAGCGGGCGGCAGGGGAAGACCAACTGCACCTTTTGAGAAAGGCACTCAAGGGATACATTGAAGCTGGCCGCTGATAATCTCAATGCCCTGAAACCGCGATTGGCTCAGGCCCTTCGCGACCTGGACCCCCGCCCCATTGAAGAACTGGTGCGTCGGTGCACCGCCCCCGGCGTGGATTGGATCGACCTCAATCCCGGCTACCTTTCCAAGCGCCATTACGATCGCATGGCCTTTCTGGTGGAAACGGTGGAAGGCGTCACGGATCGAGGACTCATTTTGGACAGTCCACACCCTGAGATTCTGGCGCGAGGTTTGGCCGTATGCCGCAGGACGCCCATACTCAGTGCCTTGTCCCGAGAGCCCCACAAGATCGACGGCATCCTTCCTCTGGCCGTGGAATATGAAACACCTTTGGTGGTGCTTCTGATGGACGAACGGTCCCGGGTTCCGGTGTTCATGGAAGAACGCTTGGCCCTGGCCGTGGAGCTTCGAGAAAAGGCTGTTGCGGCGGGCGTGCCGCCTCATCGGCTCATCTTTGATCCCGTGCTGCCCAATCTCAGCTGGCCCAATGCGGCGCACCATGTGCGCGAAGTGGTCAAGACAGTGCGCATGCTTTCGGGCTGGTCGATTTTTCCCGAACCCGTGCGGACGATGGTGGGATTATCCAACCTGAGAAGCGGCTTAAGAAAATGGTATTCCCTGGACGTAGAAATGCGTTGCCTGGCCGTGTTGGCCGGAGCCGGTCTGGACATGGTCCTTGCGGACACGGTCCAGCCGGATTTTCTGGGTTCCTACCGAGCGATCAAAAACCTTGTGACGGATGGGCAACTTGAAGGAGGGCTCAATGGTTCATAAAAGGGGATCCCCACGTCCACCGCCGCTTCAGGCGGGCTTCACCACCATGCCGGATCGAATACAACGGGTGCAGACTCGCACGCGGCGAATCGTCCCGTCTGAATGCACGTGGCGCACGCGCTGCAGGTTGGGGTACCAGACTTTTTTGGTCTTGTTGTTGGCGTGACTCACGTTATGCCCCACATGAGGCGTCTTCCCACAAAAATGGCATGTGCGACTCATGGCGTGGTCCTTTCTCAATGGGTCAAAGTCCCGAATCGAAAACGCTATATTTTTACGTTGCTCGCTGGCCTTACCGTAACGAACCGGCTCTGTTAGCACAAGCCCGTCCATGGTGTCAAAGGAAATTGATCTCTTGATTCTGCGAACACCTTCTGGAATGACCGAACAAGCGCGAAAGCTTTTTCCATGAAGATGCACTTTCACAGGAGTCGCTGAACTTTTGACGAACAAAAGGCACACCAAAAAAGCCTGAGGGACAGAAATATGGCCGAATTTTTTCAACTCGCGGAAAAGGTTTTGAAAGGCAAAGAACTTTCGAGATCGGAACTCTTGAGCGTCATTGAATGCCAGGATCACAACATATGGGAATTGGTTTTTGCTGCCAATAGCATCAGAGAGCATTTCTTTGGAGACGGTATCCACCTTTGCATGATCCAAAACGCCAAATCCGGCAGGTGTTCGGAGGACTGTGGGTTTTGTGCTCAGTCCGGCTACGCCCATACAAATGTCCCTGTCTATGGATTTGTGGGTAAGGACAAAATCTTGGATTTCATGGAATGTCTTGGGAAAGATGTCCACAGATTCTCCGTGGTGACCAGCGGTAGAAGATTGCTGTCAAAGGATATCCAAGAGTTGTGCCTGGCTTTTGAAGCAGCTCCTAAAGAAAGGGTCGGCCTTTGTGCGTCTTTGGGCACTCTTTCCAGGGAGGACCTCAAACAGCTCAAGCAGGCGGGCCTGACCCGGTATCATCACAATCTCGAGACAGCCCCAAGTTATTTTTCTTCCATTTGTACGACCCACAGCTTTGAAGAGCGCGTCATGACCATAAGGACCGCAAAGGATGTGGGATTGGAGGTGTGCAGTGGGGGCATCTTTGGAATGGGTGAGACCTTCGCGCAGGTGCTGGAATTGGCCCTTGTTCTGAAGGAACTGGACGTGGATGCCGTGCCCGTCAATTTTTTTACTCCCATACCCGGAACGAGGCTTGGTCATCTTCCTGGTCCATCCCCTCTCCAATGTCTAAAGATTATAGCTATTCTGAGGTTCGTGTTGCCTGACAAGGAACTCATCATCTGTGGAGGAAGGGAATATCGTCTTAAAGAACTCCACCCACTCGTCTTTCTTGCGGGGGCGAGTGGGATAATGACCGGAAATTACCTCACCACGAAGGGAAGAAACTATGATGCGGACCGGGAACTTCTCGCGCTCATGCAGTTACGACCCAGGCCCAAAGGCCGGGCAGACCATGCGTTGAGCGAGTGCAAAAATGTGGTGGAAACCTGAAGGCAATTGATGGTCGAGGAACGGACCGGGAAGACACGGTCCATTCGTCGAGCGTGGGGGCTTGTCCAAAAGCCATGGGAGGGCCTTATTGGACAGGGTTTCAAGCCGCCTGGTTCGACTTCCAATGAAGCGTGCCAGTGCTTCCAAAGTTTTTCGGCGAATGAAAAGGCTTCATACCCCCTTTTTCTTGACTGATTCTGCGTGAGCATGATGTGTCGTTTTTTGAAATCCATGTGCGGAGGATTTTCCGTTTAGGGAATAAGTGTGGTATGTGGAATTTCAAGTGCGGCCGATGGCTCATCGCTCTATGAAGAAAAAGCAGAACGGAAAGAGGCTGTGGTGAACGACGGGGTTGTGAGCAAACCATCTCACGTGCTTGTCGTCTTCGGGGACCCGCCGTTGCGTCGAACCATCAACGCGACCCTTCGTAACCTGGGGTATCAGCGCGTGCATGCCGTGGAAAATGGTGTGGAGGCCTTTCAATGGCTTGAGTCGGGGCAGCGGGTCGATGTGGTGATCACCAGTTTGCGCATGACCCGCCTGGACGGCTTTGAACTTTTGGAAAAGCTGCGCTCGCAGCCGGCCACGAAGAGCCTTCCGGTGATTCTCGTGGCGGGAAAGGCCACGGAGCAATTGGTGGCCCAAGCCATTGAAACGGATGCCGACGGGTATCTTCTGATGCCTTTCACCCCTGCGGATCTGGACCGTCGCATCGACGAACTGATGGAACGGCGCACGAAGCCGAGCCTTTATCAGCAATTGCTTTTATCCGGTCAGGCCACCTTGGAGGCGGCTCCTCAGGAATCGATTATGTGGTTTCGGGAAGCCGTCCACGAAAATCCATCCAATCCCATCGGCCATTACTGGCTCGGGCAAGCGTTGGAAAAGGCGGGGTTGGTGGAAGAGGCGGAAAACGCCTACCGCAAGGCGGTAGAGCTGAATCCTTTGCACGTGAAGTCCATGGACCGGCTGAAGGAATTTTATCGAAGAAGCGGCCGCACGGACGAACTCTACGCTATTTTGGTGCGACTCTATCATGCCCGTCCCGATCGCCGCGATGTGGCCCTGGAACTGGGACCTTTGGCCCTTGCCAAAGGGGATATGGAACAGGGGATCGCCTGTTTTGAATTCGTGGTGGGCAGTGTGCGGCATCGGCCCAAGGTTCTGGCGGTCATTTTGGCGAAATTTTATCGATTCAGTGTGCTCCAAGCCGATGTGGCGCGCCTGGCTCTGAGCGTCTACCATGAGGCCGTGGAAAGGGATGCGGAAACCGCCTTTCTGTTGGCTCAGATTCTCACCGCTTGCGGTCATGCGCCGCAGGCTCGAGACGGCTTGGTCAAACTTCTGCGGCGTTCCAAAGAGTTTGAAAAATCTTTCATCATCAGGGTCCATCTCCTCTTGGCTCATATCTACGAAAAGGTTGGCATTGATAGGCTGGCGAAAGAACATCGCGATGCCGCCAAATTCCTCCAGACATCTCAAGACGCCGCACCGAAGCCTCAGCCGCAGTCTTGACAGTACGGCCTCAGCCGCCAGCTTTCCGCCCGGCAAAGGAGCTTGTCTAAGAAGGTCCGGTCCCTTCCACGCTCCACTGATTTTCGGATTTCCCTTGAAGGTCGACCGGGCTTCCAGGAGCTTGCCCGAGATCACCTTCAGGAGGAGCGGTGCAAGGCGCAATGCCTGATCGCGCCTTGCAGCGCTCCTACAGCCTCAAGCTGCATGGACGCGGCCAAGCCATTGTCGGACGAGCTCTCCAGGCCCGTGACGCCTCACAACCGGCGAAGATGTTCTTTGAGCCGGCGCAGAATGTTTTTATCCATGTTTTGGTCGCGGTACACAGCGCGCTCAAAGCTTTGAGCAAACCGGAGGGCGCGCTCTTGCAGGTTGGGATCGTCGATGGTCTTGGCCGATTCTTCCACCCCCTGCCATTCCATTAAGACATAGCCGTGGCGTCGAAGACGCTGAGCGTAGGTTTTACGAAGCCTTTGCGCCGATTGGTGCCTTGAGCGGTACCGCACGGCAGGAACAAGGCACACGAGAACAAGAAATCCAAAGGTGGCCATGGCCGCTGTGCGCAGCCGGCGAAAAGAAAACATTTTCGGAATATCAGAAAAAGAGCCCGCCAAGGTGCGAGCGCGCCGCAGCATGGAAAACTGTCTTTCCACGTCATAGTCCACCACGATGCGAAACCAATAGTAGTTGAGCGTATCCATAAAGAGGCGCCATCGGGCCAGGAGGGAGCGGGTGTAGAGTTGCGCCGGTGTGACCGCAGCGGGTGGTGTGGGATCCACCCGTAACCAGCCCGTGCCGTCCAGGTACACTTCTGTCCACACGTGAGCGTGCTTTTGCAAAACAAGGTAATATCCGCCGGCTTCATTGTAGTATCCGCCCCGGTAGCCTCCCACCAGCCGAGAAGGCACGCCTGCAAGACGGGACAAGACTGCCAGCGCTGAGGCAAAGTATTCGCAGTTGCCTCGGCGATCTTGCAACAAAAAGGTCTCCAAATCTTTAGGAAGATTGTCCAAGGCGTACTGAAAGTCGGCAGATTGAAGAAAAGCAGTAATGGCTTGCACCCGCTTGAGCGGCGATGGCTCATCCAGCCATGACCGGGCCAGGCTCACCACTCCGGGCGAAAGAGAAGGCGGCACGTTCAGTAATTCTGCGCCGGGTGGTCCTTCGTCCCCAAAAGGTGCCGAAAGCCGAGACCAAACCACGTAACGCGTTTTTTTGAAAAGCGGTGAAAAGACGCGAAAGGTGCCGTCGGCTGTCCTTCGCGTGGGAATGCGTTCCACAAGGATTGGGCGGTCCAGCCCAAACAGCACCTCCATGCCGAAGGGTTCCATGAGAATGGTCTGGGGCACATCGCCGGGGTTCACCTTGACAGCATCCGGCAACTCCACCTTTGTTTGCGCTGACGAAGGGCTCCATCGCGTCCCGTCGAAGTGGTCAAAGACCATTCCGCGCCAATACAAATCCTTGGATCCTACCCGAGCCATTTGGGCTCGAAACACCACGGCGGCGTCTTCCTGAATAGACGTCACGTCGCCGAGGCTGACCGTATTGGAAAAACCGGTGCGTCCCATGCCCGGTTTGCCAAAGCCCCACAGAAGATTCAAAAGCGGGAAATCGGTCCTTGGCAGGATGAAAAACAGGATCAGTGCCACAGGAACGGTCAAGATGCCGATGGCCGCCGCCACAGCGCCCAGTTGCGCCACGGCCTTCACGGAAAGTTGTGCCAGAGGGTCGGCCGCTTCCAGGGTCAGAAGCAGTAGAGACACGGTGAGGAAAAAGGCCAGGGGAACGAGAAAGAAAAGAAAAGAGATGCTCATGGACACCAGTCCCAAGCCCAAGAGCAAGAAAAGACACAGCAGATACACCTGCAGATAGTCTCGCTGCATCTGGGCTTCCAGGAGTTTAATGCCCAGGAGCACCAGCACGCCGTCCACGAAGGGTTCCACCAAAAGGTCCGAGCGGATTCGAGAAAGGGACAGCATCATGACGGCCAGCGCCAGCCCGTTCAAAAGATGCCGCGAAAGCGAAAAGGGTTTGAAAAAATGCCGCACCGCCGAGAGGGAGGCAAGCGCCGCAAAGGCGACATGGGCCGCCGGATGCACGATGGAAAAGACGGCACCGTAGCCCAAACCGGCGGACAGATATGTGACGGATAAAAGGACGGTGCTAGTCTTCACCATAAAGGGCCAATACCTTCAAAAGTTCCCTCTTGTGCGGCACAGACGCCTTGGGTTCGTATCTTCGACCTTCCAGAACCAATCCCACGGCCTTTCCGCGACGCATGGCCCGGTGAATGAGGAAAGCGGCACACGACAGGCGGCTTTCCAGATCTTTTGCCGGCAACCGAGCCACATCCACCACCAGAGCCTCTTCGGTGGCAACGGAAAATTCTTTGGTGAGCCACCGGTTAGTTCGTGCCGACGACTTCCAGTGAATCTTCTTGAGGGGATCCCCCGCCTGGTACTCGCGAATGCTGCGCAGATCATGCTCTTCGCCCGTACGGTGCTCCAGATGGGTGTCTTCACCCTGCGCGGTTCGAGGAGAAGGTTTCGCGGCCGGCGGGCACGGCATCAGTTTGGGATAAACGATCAGCGAAGGCAAAGAAGGCAGAAGGCGGGTGCGTTCAAAAAAGCCGAAAGGAAAAGGCGACGATACCCAGATGGGCACGAACGGCACGGCCCCTCGTCGTTCAAAGCGCACAGGGATCGTTCGCACCGCCTCCGCGGCGCGGTCCACGTAAGTGAACAAAACTTCCTCCCGGCCCACATGCACGCACGCCAGGTAGACGGGAAAAAAGCGATGCCGGTTCCGGACCCTCACCAGCACCAGCGCTGGCGTCTGCGCATAGATTTCTTCGGGCCACGAGACGGTCACCTCCACGGCCTCCAAGTTGGATTTTCCCGCCATTCCTGAAAGGAGCATGAATCCGAGAAGTGTGGAGGTGATCACATAGATGAGGTTGTTGGCCGTGTTGACCGCGGCAAAGCCCACAGCGATGGTCAAAAGGATATAGATCGCGCCCGCCTTGGAAATGCGAATTACGCGGGGACGGAAACCTTCTCCAGTATCAATCGGGTGATCTCCTTCGTGTCCGTGGAGGTGTATTCCTCCCTGAAAAACACGCGATGGGCGATCACATACGGAGCCACGGCTTTGACGTCTTCGGGAATCACGTAGTCTCGACCTTCCATAAAGGCATGGGCGCGAGAGGTGTGCAGCAAAGCCAGGGAGCCTCGAGTGGACAGTCCTGCCGTAAGGTATTCGGAACGTCGGGTTTCTTCAATGATGCGCATTATGTAATCCAGTAGGGTTTCCGATGTGATCATGCGTTCTCGAATGAAACGTTGAATATTGAGCACGGTTTCCTGGTCCATGACAGGATCCAGGCTATAGAGTTCTCGGCGCTTGCTTCCGCCCCGCAGGATTTCCAGTTCGGCTTCCCGGCTGGGATATCCGATGCGGATGCGCATCATAAAGCGGTCCATCTGGGATTCCGGCAGCGGAAAGGTGCCGAATTGTTCCGCCGGGTTTTGCGTGGCGATGACAAAAAAGGGCTTGGGCAAATCCATGGTGCGCCCTTCCACAGTCACCTGTTTTTCGCCCATGGCTTCCAGCAGAGCGCTTTGAGTCTTCGGGGTCGCTCGGTTGATTTCGTCCACCAAAATGATGTTGTGAAAAATGGGTCCCGGGTGGAATTCAAAGGCGCCCGCCGTCCGATTAAAGATGGAAAGTCCTGTGATGTCCGTGGGCAGAAGGTCGCTGGTGCATTGAATGCGTCCGAAAGAAAGGCCGAGAATCTTGGCCAGACCGATGGCCAATGTGGTTTTTCCCAATCCTGGCAGATCTTCAATGAGCAAGTGGCCGCGTGAAAAAAAACAGATGAAGGCCAGGCGCATGGGCCTTTCTTTGCCATGCAGGTAGCGGCCGAGGGTCTGCATCGCCCTCGCGATGGCCTCATGAGCTCGTTCCATCTCTTCGAGGTCAGGGGCCGAACCTTTGCGGTTTGCGGGCCCTTCCACGGGCGAGACCTCGTGCCCCGTGAGCAGCTCTCTTTCCATGGCCCTACATCAGGCGAACGGGGACATCTTCGGGCCGGCGCGCCACAATTTCCCCTATTCGGTACGCCCTGTAGCCCATGCCGGCCAGGCGTCCTAGAATGTCGTCCAGATCCACGGCGTCCACCACTATCACGTATCCAATGCCGCAATTGAACACCCGGTACATTTCCTTTGGCGATACCTTGCCGGCCTCCTGCAGGAACCGAAAAACAGGGGGCATTTCCCAAGCCGAAGGGTCGATGACGGCCTGGCATTGCTTGGGGAGGATGCGGGACACGTTATCGGGAAATCCGCCGCCGGTGATGTGCGCCATGCCCTTGATGGGAAATTGCCGAAGAAGGCGCAGCACCGGCTCCACGTAAATGCGCGTGGGTTCCAACAACTCCTCGGCAACCGTGCGGCCGCATTCCTCCAGGTAGCTGTCCGGCTTCAAGCCCAGCTCATCCATCACGATGCGGCGCACCAGCGTGTAGCCATTGGAATGCAGCCCGCTGGAAGCTAGCCCCACGATCTGCTGTCCCACGCGAATGGTGGACCCGTCGATGATGTCCGCGTTATCGACGAGCCCCACGGCAAATCCGGCCATGTCGTATTCATTGTCGGGATAAAAACCGGGCATTTCGGCGGTTTCCCCTCCGATAAGGGAGCAGTTGGCTTGTTTACAGCCAGCGACGATGCCTCGAATGATGGCTTCCACGCGATCCAGATCGATGGAGCCCATAGCCAGATAATCCAAGAAAAACAATGGGCGAGCGCCCTGGGCCAGAATGTCGTTGACGCACATGGCCACCAGGTCGATGCCCACGGTGTCGTGCTTGTCCGCCCACACGGCCACCTTGAGCTTGGTGCCCACGCCGTCCGTGGAAGACACCAGCACGGGGTTTTTCAACTGCGTGCAATCGATACTGTAGAGCCCCCCAAAGCCGCCGATGTCTGTGATGACGTTGGCATGAAAGGTCGTCTGTACCAAAGGGCGGATTCGGGAAACCAGCGTATTGGCCTTTTCCAGGTCCACTCCGGCATCTCGATAACGCGACTCTTCCGACATCGTTTGAAGATCCCCTTCGGGCTCAGGGTATGGGTGAAGACCTTCGGGTCAGAAAAAAAGCACCTTCAAGGTCCCACATCTTAAAGCGGGCGAGCGATGCGTGTCAATCGACCGAGACGACGGCTTCGGGAACGACGGCCTGAAGCCAGGCGCCCAGGGCTTGCTGCAGCAGATTCTCGGTGCGCCGAACATCCAGCCGGTACTTTTCGGGAATGAAGCATAGGTCCACCGTCCAGACACCGCGCACCCGCCCAAGAAAAGGGACATGTTCCAAAGCGGATTGTGGCGCTTGAGCCAGGCAGCTCATGGCCGCGTTCAAAATGGGCTTGCACGCTTTGATCTTGGCATTCTGCACGGAAAAGTTATTGGCCATGAAGCGCACTTCAGGCCAGGGCAGTGATTCCTGAGCAGCTTCATCCACGAGACCATCCTGCATGAGAAAGAAAAAGGGGGCGACCACGGCCGACACCAAACGCGCGCTCGACATGGGTGTCTCCTCCAGCAGGCGGGTCAGGACGTCTTTAAGTTTTTCTCTTTGCGGGTTCATGGAAACAATGGGAATGGATTCCAGGGACCGTTGAAGGTGGTCCTTGACCGCTTCGGCACATGGGGTCGCACACACCAGGGCGGGCTGCATGCCCGTGTGGCGCACGACGGCGTGGAGCGCCTTCAAGGGAAGTTCCGACGGATCCTTGACCACAAGCACGGTGAGTCCCACAGGCTGAGGCTTTTCGGCCCTCAGGAGGACCGTGCGAACCCTTGCGGCGTCGGGGACAAGGCATTGGGCGATCTGTTCCAAATCTTCCTTTTCGAGAAAGGCCACTTCCGCCGCCTGGATAATATGGTCCACGGCCACCACCTGAAGGAGGTGGCGGTGATGCTCAAAAGGTGGATGCACTGCGGCCCACTCTTCGTAGGTCAGGATCTGGAGTTCTTTTTTCAGAGCCTGCGGAAGCCGCTCAATGCTGTCTTCACCGCGCAGATTTTGTTTGGGAACAAGACGGGTGGTGCAGCCGGCATCCGCGGCGGCTTCCAGCTTGATGGCGATGCCCCCGACCGCGGTGATGCGCCCGTGGGTGTCGATTTCTCCCGTCATGGCCACGTCCCTGCGAATGGGCTTCTGGGACAAGGCCGAAGCCAGAGCCAGTGCGATGGCGCTTCCAGCCGATGGGCCGTCCTTTTGACTGGATCCGCCCATGAAATGCAAATGAATGGGAGAACCCACACGCCGCAGGTCGATCTGCAGCGCATCGGCGCATTGCAGTATGCCGGTCATGGCCACCTTGCGGCTTTCGTCCATGACCTTTTGAATATTGCCCGTGGCATGCACCAGGCTCATGTACCCTGCAGGACTTTCCAAGGGCACTTCCGTGCCGAAGCGAATGGGGGTTGCTTGAATGGGAATCACCGAGCCCACACCCAGTTCCACATTGACGCCCAAAGCCAGAATTTCGCCGATCCGGTCTTCCTCACTGATTTTCCACGGCCGTATGGGAGCATCCAGGTATTCCTTGATCTTCTGCCGCGTGATCCACACAGGCCTCGGTGCGCCGTCCACCAGCTCCTTACGCTGAATGCGAAAGAAAAGGGTGCGCAAAAGGCGTTCCAGATCTCGAACCCCTGCTTCGTAGGTGTATTCGCGCACCAAATGCCGAAGCAGTTCCTGTTCTTCATCGGGACGAAAGGCGATATCGGTATCCTGGATGTTGTAGCGGGCTCGCAAACGCCCGATGAGATGATGGCGCGCAATGGCCACCTTTTCTTCGACGCTGTAACGGTCTAAGAAAACGATTTCGCAGCGGTTTGCTACAGGAGGGGGCACGGTTTCCAGAGTATTGGCGGTCAAAATGAAATGGCAGTTGCTCAGATCAATATCCACGGTGGTTTGCGTGTACTTGTCGTGAAACAAATGGTTTTGTTCAGGATCCAGGATTTCCAACAGGGTGGCGATGGCGAACTTTTCCGTCTTATCCGCCTCGTCAAGAATGAACATTCCGTTCATGCATCCCATCTTGATGAGGCCTTGAACGATGGCTCCCGGTTTGGACCCTTCGTAAGTGAACCCGTGCCCTCGAAGGTCCGATTCGTCCCGCATGCCGCCTAGGGAAATCTTGTGGTAAGGAATGCCCAGGTTTTGCGCTATGGAAATAGCCAGCGAGGTTTTGCCGACACCCGGAGGCCCGACAAAGAGAAAGGCGCTTCCGGTCCGTTCCCAGCCTTCCGTCCTGAGGGGATCCAACTGCCGGTACCGACGAATGAGGTTGGTGAAAAAGTCGCACACAACTTCTTTCGGCCGATCCAATCCATAGTGGGTACGATGCAACCCTTCTTCAAAGTCCTGCACACGCACTTTGATGGGCTTGATTTTTTTCCACGGAATGGACAGCAGCGTTTCAATGAGTTCGCTGTATTTGGCGCCGCTGTGCCCGGCCGCAAGGGTTTTGTTCTTTTCGATGATTTCGATCACCTGCGGCGGATAGGCCGGGTTGTTTTTGGCTTCCTCGATGCGGTCCTTGAGACTTCTAACCACCACCGCCGGTTTGGGAGCTTCCTCCGGCTTCGGGGGAGGGGCCAGAGGGCGGACGCCGGGGCGTTGCAGAAACATTTTGCAGTGCTTGGCAAAGAGCCCGAACAGGCCCTCGTCGTCCTTATGTTCCACATCCTCCTGGGGCACACCCAATTCGTGAAAGAGGCCCCAGAGACCCCAGCGGTCTCGAAAGGCCATGAGCACCCGAGGCGCTTCGGCGGGGTCGGTTTCCAGGAGCGTATCAAAACCGCGAAAGAGCTTTTCCAGAAAAGCCGTCCGTTGCACCAGGGAGAGCAGGGTCTGGCGGCTGCGGTTCCAGCACTCTCCCAGAGCCTGCACGCGGCAGTCCGTATCCAGGCCCCTCAATGTCTGTGCAAAAAAGGCTTCGTCAAGATCCGCCAGCCAAGAACTGGCCCTCAAGACCATGCGGTAGACCACGGAAGCGGTGGCTGTTCCCTGTGCTTGGGCATCAAAGAGGGCCAAGTAGTCGGATCCTTGAATGCCCACCATTTCATCGCTGAGAATCTGCACCAGGAGCCGATAAAAAGTGGGATCGTCCTCCGCTTTTTCCACAGCGAAAGCCGCATCGTTGGCCACTACCGTCGTTTCCGGCGTCTTGGGGTACAGAAGGTGTTCCATCTGGTGTCGGATCAAGAATTCCGCGAAGGCCAGAGCCTTCCGCTCCTCCTCAGTGCCTTCGGTGACCAGCCCTTTGGAGTCCCCGGGAAGCACAAAGGCCAAATAGTCAAAGAATCGTTCATGGATGGCCAGGACCCACTGAGGGTCGCGCCGAAAAAGAAGGCTCAAGGGCGCGATGAGCCTTTGGTCGTCTTCCAGTCGTTCCAGGCGCACACGGTCCATGACCAGGGCGCTGTGTCGAGGGTCGGTGCCGCGTCGAGCGCGAAAGTACGGCAGAACACGCCGTTCCACGATGGTCTTCAGCACACCAAGGACGCGGGCGATGTCGTCTTCTTCCGGGTAAGGCAATCCTTCAAGCACCTGGCGATTAAAGGTCACCGGAAACATGGGTTCTCCTTAGCCTCGGTTCCTTCATCCATGCGGCGGGACCGTAAACGGTTCGCCATAAGACGGGGTGGCTCACTGTACCACCCAAACCGTGCATTCCCTGGCTTCGCGAATGATCTTGCTGGAGACACTGCCGAAAAGAAATTCTTCCCGCTTGCTCATGCCACGCCGTCCCACCACCACCGTCTGGTATCCTCCACGCCGCTGCTCCTCCAGGAGTGTGTTGGCCACATTGTCTCCAGGCGCACACACCTGGATTTTCATGGTAATGCGATCCTCAGGGACGCCCAATGTGACCAGTCGGGCCTGCATGGCTTCCAGTTGTCGTAAGGCACGCCGATGTCTTTTTTCCAGCTCGAGTTCTCTGTGTTCCCGATCAGGGTGAATGTCCGGCTGAGGGCCGATGAGCACATGAAAGAGGGTCACGAGGACATCCTCGTGAGGGCGAAGCATGGTCCCCACGTAGTCCAGAGCCCGTTGGGCATTGGCGGAACAATCGATACCCACCAGCATCTTATGGCCCATGGGGCACCTCCCACAAAAACGAACGAAAAGCAATTTCCAGATCTTCCATGAATTCTTGCGCCGATTCGTAGAACACATCCGCCCCGGCGGCAAAGTGCATGAGCACCTTGTTAAGGGTTTCCCTCAGGTAAGGGAAAATCTTTTTGAGGTTCATGAGGCGGTTGGTGATAAAGAGGGAAAAATCTTCTTCGCGCAAAGTGGGCAAGGCCGCCTGAAACGGGGATCGAGGCGATTTCAGGTCGTGGAGAGTGTGAAAACCCTTTCCGGCCGCAAACAAGAGGATGTTTCCCAAGCCGAACAAGTCCACCCCGTGAGGCTGGCCGGGCCATTCGTAGGTGTAGTCGAAATCGATCCAACGATAGCGGCCGGTGGTGTGTTCCACAATCAGGTGATCGTTGCGAATATCCCCGTGAATTTCTCCCATCTGGTGCAGGTCTTTGATGGCATAAAAAGCCTTCATGAGGTGGGTCAAAATGCCGGGAAAGACTTCGTAGTAATAAGTTTCATGGTCCATGGGCACATTGTGCACCAGGTCGTAAAAAGTTGGGCCTGCAATGCGTTCGATGACCCGCACGGGGTTGTGGGCCTCGTCGTAGAGGGTGGCCTTGCATGAATCGCGTGTCGCTTGCGGTGCGTTCCAGAATTCGAGATTCCTTGTGAGGACTGCGAAAACATCGAATGCGTTCTTCTCCCAGGTGCATAAAAAACGACTCAAAGAAGGCCAGCTTTAGTATTTTCACCGACCCATCATGGAGGTCCACCACGCGCTTAACCCAAAACTTGGGTTCCCCGTCCAAGCCGAACCGACCTTCAAATTCTTCGCCCTTGACATAAAACAGGCGGTTTTGCACGGCGATGCAGTCTCCGGCCTTGATGTCCATAAATTGCGTGGTGTCCGTGTGAATGCGAATGTTTTCCGGAACCGAGAAAGGCGTGTGGCATTGAATGAGATCGCGCAGGTGAGAAAGGGACATGACTCTTTTCGCCTTTGAATCAATGGGGTTTGGATTCGCGTTGCAGAACGCTTCGAGCGGCCAGCATGCCGCTTACAGACGCCTGCAGCAGACCTCGAGTGATCCCCGCTCCGTCTCCGGCGGCGAAGAGGTTGCGGACGGATGTTTCCAGTTGTTCGTTGAGCTGAATGCGGTGGGAATAGAATTTCACTTCCACGCCGTAGAGCAGCGTGTGGCGTGAGGCGGTTCCGGGAGCGATTTTGTCCAGAGCCTGCAGCATTTCCACGATTCCCAGCAGATGCCGGTAGGGAAACACATAACTCAGGTCTCCGGGAACGGCTTCTGTCAGGGTTGGTCGGGTCAGGCATCGGGCCAGGCGTTCCCGCGTGGTGCGCCGCCCAGCCATCAGGTCTCCCAGGCGCTGCACAATGACGCCTTTCCCCAGCAGGTTGGCCAGTCGAGCGATATAGCGTCCGTAGGCGATGGGATCGTCAAAGGGTTCCGTAAAGGCGCTGCTCACCAGAAGGGCGAAGTTGGTGTTGGCCGTCTTTTTGCCGGCGTAACTGTGGCCGTTGACGGTGATCATGGATCCGTTGCGTTCCTGAACCACTTCGCCGTAAGGATTCATGCAAAAGGTGCGCACTTTGTCGTCAAAGGCCTTGGTGTAGTAAACGAGCTTGGATTCATAGGTGATGTCGGTGATGGCCTTGAAGACGACGGCCGGCAGTTCCACACGCACGCCGATGTCCACGGGACTGGCCTGGCTGGGCAGTCCCAGAAGTCGAGCTTGTTCCTTCATCCACGGCGCGCCGGATCGGCCGGGGGCGGCGATGACGTAGCGGCAGCGGACAAGGCGCCCGTCGGACAGTTCCACGCCCTGCACGGTCCCTTCCTCGGCTAGAATGCGCACCGCTTGGCACTGCGTTCGAACCTGCACCGATTTTTCCACGGCTTTTTTCAGCCGATCCAGCACGATCAAACAGTTTTCCGTGCCGATGTGACGAACCGTCATGGGAATGAGTTCCAGATCGGCGAGCCGGGCGCGATCGGCCAGATCCTCCATCTCGGGCGTCATGCCGCCATAGAGGCGGTCCGGGGCTCCGAAACGCACATAGATGGTGTCGGCTTTGTAGAGTAGCTCTTTTAGGGCGGCCGTGCCCACAAGATCGGCGAGAAATCCGCCCACCTCGGGAGAAAGCGTCAGCTTCCCGTCGCTAAAGGCGCCTGCGCCGCCCCAGCCGCACAACATGTCGTCGGCACCGCGGCGACGGCGCTCATGAAGATCCTTGCCTTGTTCCACGAGCAAAACGGGAGCAAGACCGGATTCGGCCAAGGTCAGCGCCGCAAAGATGCCCGCCGGGCCCGCGCCGATGATCACCGCCACATAGTCCATACTTTTGCGTCCTTGGACCAAGGGTTCACCCGGAGTCTGAAACCGATTCAAGGCACAGTAGCAGAGGAGAAAAAGGTCGGCAAAGAACTTTCCTTGCCCTGCTTGAGAATCTGATTGACAGAGAATCCACTCTATTAGAAAGCATGAGTCCGCCGAAGGAAAGGAGCCGAAGCCGGTGAGGGACATTGCCGGCGGCGGGTCGCCAGAGCGGCCCCCGCGCCGTAGACTGCGAACAGGGTTCAGTACCGGAACCGCCATGACGGCGGCGGCCAGGGCGGCTTTGCGCACCATCCTGACGGGGCGCGCGCCATCATGGGTCGCCGTTCGTTTGCCCATAGGCTACTATCTTCCGGTGCCCACGACCATCGCCTTGCAGGGTGAGCGTGTGGCGCACGCCGTGGTCATCAAAGATGCCGGCGATGATCCGGACGTCACCCACAAGGCCTCGGTAGAAACGCGCCTTACAGTGGCCTGGGCGAACCCGAAAAACGCCATGTTCCATGAAGCGGCGGCAGGCGGGTTTCAGGAGCCGGCAACATCCGCACATCTTATCCTTGCTGCCGGCTCTGGTGTCGGGGTGGTGACCAAACCGGGACTTCCAGTGCCTGTGGGGGAACCTGCCGTGAACCCGACGCCGCGAGCCATGCTGGTGCAAAACCTTGCCGAAGAACTGGACCGCTCGGCTGATTCAGAGACCTTTTTTCGTGAAGAAACATGGCATCCATACGAGACGGAAGACCCATGGGAGTCTGACGGCCCCTCGGTGCGGCTGCCCCTGGTTCTGTCTGTGCCTGTGCCGCCATCATTCACGATTCATGTCGAGGTTTCCGTGGCTCAAGGGGAAGAGCTGGCTCGCCGGACCTTGAACCCGCGCCTGGGGATCGTCGGAGGGCTGTCTATTTTGGGCACCACGGGATTGGTGAAGCCTTTGTCCCATGAAGCCTATGAAGAAACCATTCTTGCGGCGTTGCATGTGGCCAGAGCCGCCGGATGCACCACGGTGGTCTTAAGCACCGGCGGAAAGAGTGAAAAGCTGGCCCGAAGCGTATTGGCCGACGAACCTTTGGAAGCCTTTGTACAAGTTGCGGATTTTTTTGCCTTTGCGGTGCGCCACGCCGCTCAGATGGGCTTTGCGCAAATCGTTCACAGCGTTTTTTTCGGTAAAGCGGTCAAGATGGCTTGCGGCCTGGCATCGACCCACGCCCATAAAGCCGCCATGGATTTCATGGCGTTGGTGCGTTGCGGTGAGCGCGCCGGGGCGCCTCAAGATCTTTTGGACGCCGTGTCCCGCGCCAACACGGCACGCCATGCCTTGCAGATTCTCATGAAGGCCAAAGCTCACGCCGTGGTGCAGGAAGTGGCCCGAGAGGCGGTGAGGCATTCGCGACGGTTTGCTCAAAAAGAGGGGCTTCGAGTGCGACTCCTGCTCTTTCACGATGACGGCACGCTGCTCGCCGACTTCAAAGATTCCAATGGCATTGAGGACCCGGCGGTCCATGGAGAGATCCATGACCCGTAATCCTGAACAATGGACCCCGCCCCTTATTGCGGTTGTCGGCATCGGGGCCGGCCCCAGAACCTGTGTGCTCGAAGGCCTTCAATGGATTGAGCGAGCGGAAGTCTTGGTGGGAGGGACCCGACATCTGGCTTTGTTTTCTGATCATCCTGGGGAAAAAATGCCTCTTCGCGGATCCATGAAAAGTTTTGTGGAGACGGTGGACGTTTTGGCACGTCGAAGGCGGGTGGCGATTTTGGCCTCGGGCGATCCTCTCTTTTTCGGCATCGGACGATACCTGTCAAAGACACTGCCGGCTGAGCGGCTGCGTTTCATTCCCGGCCCGACGTCCGTGCAGAGCCTCTGTGCCGCTTTGGGAAGGCCGTGGGAGGATGTGCGCGGTTTCAGCCTTCATGGTCGCGAAAGCAGCCTGGAATGGATGTGGTTTGTGCGCCGAGGACATGCGGTGGCCCTTTTGACCGACGAGGCGCACAACCCGCGATGGATCGCAGAGCACCTGATTCGGGCCGGGTGGGACGACCTGTGCATGATTGTGGGGGAAGACTTGGGACTTCCGTCCGAAAAGATCAGCCGCTTTGCCCCGCAAAAAGTTGCCAATTCAGACTTTTCGCCCCTCAATGTGGTTCTTCTGTGCCCATCCACACCAGCGGAAGACGGCGCGAAAGGTGACCTGTGCTGTGGGGATTCGACGCACCAAAACATGGACTCGAAGAACCCTGAGGTGCTCGCGGGCTCGCCTTCGGCTTTTCCGGAAATGTGGGAGGCATGTCCAAATGAAGCGAAACCCCTGGCCCTGGGCGTGCCGGACACCGCCTTTGTGCACCGGGCGGGCCTCATGACCAAGAGGGAAGTGCGCGTCATCGCCGTGTCGCTGCTGCGACTTTGTCCGGGCCAGGTTCTCTGGGACCTGGGGGCGGGCAGCGGCTCCGTCGCTGTGGAAGCGGCTTTACTGTGCCCGTTAAAGAGCGTTTGGGCGGTGGAAAAGGTTCCGGAAAGGGCCCAGGATATTCGATTGAACGTGCGTCGGTTTCACTGCGGGGAAGTTCAAGTGGTGGAAGGGGATGCCCTAAAGGCCGTTGACCGCTTGCCTTCTCCCCACCGTGTTTTTATCGGCGGTTCCGGCGGTCTTCTGACGCCGCTCCTTCAAACCGTTTGGCATCGACTGGCCCCCGAGGGGCGCATCGTCGTGGCCGCGGTCACCTGGCAAAGCCTGCAGGCCATGGAAGCCTTCAGCCGATCCCAGGGTATTTCCCTTGAAGCGCTGCAGGTGCAGGTGAACCGGGCCGTCCCCATTGGATCCACGGTGCGTTTTGAAGCCTTGAACCCCGTGTTCTTGTGTGCCATCGATAAAGGCGCCAACACGCGGGCAGAGTCTTGAGGAGCCTGTCTGAAAATGGCTTTTCGGGGCCGTTTTCGTATCATTCGGTAGGAGTGCCCCACGGCACGGTGGGGAATCGCCGCGGTTGTCACTCCGACAAGAGGTCTATTCGAACGAGCTCCTGAGATTGGGGGTGTGATGCACAACTACGATGACTTTCAAAATTCGGAATTCAAGAACGGACAAGCTGTTCCGTGCCTTGTGGCTTTTGTGGGAGCCGGTCCGGGAGATCCGGAACTCATCACCGTCAGAGGTCAAAGGCTTCTTCGTGAAGCGGACATGGTTATCTACGCTGGTTCCCTGGTCCCTCAAGGCCTTCTTGAAATTTGCAAACCCGAAGCGGTCCTTATGGACAGTGCCTCCATGACGCTGGAAGAAACCCACGCGGCCATCATGGAGGCGGTGCGTCGCAGGCACAAGGTGGTGCGGCTGCACACAGGAGACCCCAGCCTTTATGGAGCCGTTCACGAACAAATGCAGCTTCTGGATGAGGCCGGTGTGGACTATGAGGTGGTGCCCGGGGTGTCGGCGGTTTTTGCGGCAGCGGCCGAATTGCGCTGCCAACTGACCTTGCCCGAGATGTCTCAGACGGTCATCATGACTCGAACGGCGGGAAAAACCCCGATGCCCGAACGGGAATCTCTGGAGCACCTGGCTGCGCACGGGGCCACACTGGTCATCTACCTCAGTGTGCACCACATGGACCGAGTGGTGCAGACCTTAAGCGCTCATTACGCTTCCTACACACCGGTGGTGGTGGCCTATCGTGTGGGCTGGCCGGATCAATGCATTCTGCGGGGCACTTTGGACACCATTGCCGAACAGGTGCGCCACGCAGGGATTCGCCGACAGGCTTTGATCCTGGTCGGGGATGTGTTTCAGCAGATTCGGCCTCGAGTGCGATCGCGGCTCTACGACGGATCCTTTGCCCATGGCTTTCGAAACGCTCGCACTTGATGTGCCTCAGCCCATCGCCGTGGTCTCCATCACGCGCCAGGGAACCGCCCTGGCTCTGCGGCTTGTGGAAACCCTGCCCGGCTGCACGGTTTATGTTCCGGCCCGCCACGGGTTTGCCCTCGCCATGGGAGCGGAACCGTACGATCGGCTTCGTGATCTTTTCCCGAAATTGTGGAGAAAATACCGGGCGATGGTGTGCATCATGGCGGCAGGGATCGTGGTGCGCTCTATAGCACCTCTGCTCCGTTCCAAAACTTCGGATCCTGCAGTGGTCGTGGTGGACGAGCGAGGGCAATATGTGATCAGCCTGCTTTCCGGTCATGTGGGAGGTGCCAACCGAATGGCGCAGGTGGTGGCTTCCCTGTTGGGGGCTCAGGCCGTGATCACCACCGGATCCGACGTGGCCCAGAAAACAGCGCTGGATACCATGGCTTTAGCCCGAGACCTGGTCATGGAAGACATGACCTGGGCGGCCCGTGTGACGACGGCCATCGTAGATGAAGAACCTTTCTGGATCTATGATCCGGATGGGCATTTGGCGCCCTACCGGGCGATGCTCAGCAATGCCCTGTGGGTGGCTGAAGCTGTGCCGGCAACGGCTTCAGGGGTCCAGGAATTTCAGAAGGCGCAGGAGGGGCGGCAAACGGCTTTGGACGCCGCCGGCATGGATCCGAGCAAGATTGCCGGTGTATGGGTTTCCGTGAGCCAAAAGCCGAAGGCTTATCGGGCCGTGGTGCTCCGCCCGCGGACCCTCGTCGTTGGCGTGGGCTGTAACCGAAACACACCGGCTGGGGAAATCCTTCAGGTGGTGCGCGACGTGATGCATCGGCACCATCTGGCTGAAACGGCGGTTCGAACTCTGGCCAGCGTGGATATCAAGGAAAACGAAGAAGGTTTGCTGGAAGCGGCTCGAGCGTGGCCCTGTCCCATTGTGTTTTTTTCAAAAGAAACCTTGCAGACCCAAATGGTGCCCAACCCTTCGTCGGTAGTGCACCGACACATAGGAGTCTATAGCGTATGCGAAGCAGCAGCTCTTCAAGCGGCTCGAAACGGACGACTTATTGTCCAAAAGCAGAAGACCCCCAACGTCACGGTCGCCGTGGCCAAGGACGGCTCTGGATCGTGAGCCTTGGGCCCGGAGCGGCGGAACATCTGACGCCGCGGGCCGTCGAGGCGCTGCGTCAGGCGGAAGTGATCGTGGGCTACAAGACCTATATCGGGCTCATCGAACCGCTGTTGCACGAAAAAACCGTGCTTTCCAGCGGGATGCGCAAAGAAATCGACAGATGCCGGGAAGCCGTGCAACGGGCCCTTGAGGGCTTCCGCGTGGCGCTGGTCTCCGGCGGGGATGCCGGCATTTACGGTATGGCCGGCCTGGTCTTTGATGTGTGTCAGGCCGAAGGTGTGGCGGTCTCTGACGGCTCTGGTCAGGCAAAGGATTCCGGCGAGGCCCTGGCCATAGAAGTCATTCCAGGCGTCCCGGCTTTCAACGCCGCCGCGTCTCTGCTTGGGGCGCCGCTCATGCACGACTTTGCCTCCATCAGCCTGAGCGATCATTTGACGCCCTGGAAGGTCATCGAAAGACGGCTCATGGCCGCGGCCGAGGCCGACTTTGTCATTGCTCTCTACAATCCGCGAAGTGCGACACGGCCCGATCTGCTGGATCAGGCGCGATCCGTGCTGCTCCGTTCCCGTTCAGGAAAGACGCCGGTCGGGGTAGTGCATAAAGCCATGAGAGAAGGGCAGCGCTATTGGGTGACCACCCTGAGGAATTTGGTCAGCGCCGACGTCGACATGCAGACCGTGATTCTTGTGGGAAACAGCCAGACCTACGTCTGGAACGGCTGGATGGTGACCCCTCGAGGTTACCTGGAAAAATACGGAAGCTAGAAAAAGCTTGAGGCCTCGCTTTGCACCTTTGCTCGAATGGAATCTTCGATGGCGGCCAGTTTGTCCGGCGTGAGTTTCAGCGCGCGGGCACTGACAACGGTAGATAGATCCAGGTCCGGCCGCTTTGTGGGACCCAGCTCCAGTTTGTGGCAAATGGCATTGGCCAGGTGAACGATTACCGTCAACGCGGGCAGAATCTTTGCCGAAGCCGGGCGATGGTGGCAGGCAATGGCCTCGATGATTTCTTCCGGAAAGTGCCACTTGTCGGCCAGCAGACGCCCCACATCGGTGTGATCGAAACCGAAGCATTCCCGCTCCAGGTGCACAAAGGACTGATCGGAGTTGTTGTACACGTCCTCGATGATGCGACGCATGGGCTCGGATCGCTGGGTGAGCAGAATCATTTGCCCGACGTCATGAAGCAGTCCGGCGAGAAAACACTCTTCCTGTTTGGAAAACCGAAGAATCACCGCCAGGGTTCGTGCTGCCAGGCCGCATCCCACGGCATGTTCCCAGAGCAGTTTTTCTGTGAGGCCAAAGGGGTCAAAGAGGTCCCGGGTCACGGAGGCCAGGACGAGAGCCCGGACGGTTTTCAGCCCGATGACCACCACGGCGTCCCGTAAGGTGGCGATGGTTCGCGAACGGGCGTAAAAGGAAGAATTGGCCAGTTTCAGCATTCTGGCCGCCAGAGCGGGATCTTTGGCCAAAATCTTTTGAATGTCTTCGGCCCGAGCATTGGGATCGGCGATCTTTTGCAGAGCCTCCGAAGCCACATTGGGCATGGCGGGAAGATCCCCACTGAGCTGGACCAGAGTATGCAAATGATGGTCGGGCGACGGTGATGTTGGTTTCATTCAGCGTCCTCTCAAGAGTGAACGCGCTCATGAAAAAATACAGATTTCACCTTGCCGTTATGGAGTCGTAATGACACCAGAGAGCCTGAAACTTTTTATATCACATCACCTGGTTTTTTCGGCTGACCGTGCCGAGATCTTAAATGGAAAGTTTTCCGCATTGTGAAGCCCCCCGGTGAGGTGTGCGTATCCCAACGGCGCGAGGGCTGAACTACCATTAAATCCGGCCCGGAAATGGCGTGCAAGGTCCAGCAGACCTGTAGCCTGGAGCGGCCAATAAAGGGCGCGGGTAAGGAACTGTTCACCGAGACACTGTCTGTAGTACTTTGTAGTCCCGCACCACGAGGTTTTGGCCCAGGCGTTCGACGGCCTCCAGTGCCAAATCCATGGAGATCTCGGGCGTAAAAAGAGAGATTCCCGTGCCGAAGATTTTGGGAGATAGCGTGACGATAATGCGGTCGATAAGGCCTTCGGCTGCAAACAGGGAATTGGTCACGGCGCCGCCGGCGACAATGACTTCCGTGTAGCCCAGGGATTCCAGCCAAGCAAGGACCTGTCGCGGCGGTTCCGTGGTGAAGACGACGTTGTTCCAGGAAGATTTTCGCGACGAGTCCCGTGTTATGACCACGTTGAGCCGATCGGGAAGGGGCTTTTTCAAGGTTTGAAAAGTGCGGAAGCCCTTGATGATCACGCCCGCTCGACGAGTGTGCTCTGCGAAAAATTTTTTGTCGTTGGGAGCGGTCCAATCAGGAAAATGGTCGGCGCTTCTGGCGATTATGCCGTCCAGGGTCATGGCCATCAGCACGGTGACTTTCATCGCGAAGTGCTTTCCTCTCATTGTCATTTGTCTTGAAACAGAGGCGCGTAGCGGCCGTAGCCTTCTTTTTCCAAATCTTCAACGGGAATGAAACGAAGGGCCGCCGAATTGATGCAGTAACGGCGACCGGTGGGCGGCGGTCCGTCATCGAACACGTGGCCCAGATGTGAGTCGCCGTAACGGCTGCGCACTTCTGTGCGCACCATAAATAGGGACCCATCGGAGCGTTCCACGATATGATCGGGTTCCAAAGGTCGCGTGAAACTGGGCCAGCCCGTGCCGGAATCGAATTTGTCCAGCGAGCTGAAAAGCGGTTCTCCGGAGACCACGTCCACATAGATTCCCGGCCGTTTGTTGTCCCAATAGGCGTTTTGAAACGGGGGCTCCGTGCCATTCTGTTGTGTGACCTTGTACTGGAGCGGTTTCAGGCGTCTGCGCAGTTCGTCATCATCGGGCTTGACCCAGACAGTCTGAGCGCCCTTGAGTGGCGTCCTCGCGCCAGGCAGCGATTCCTTCCACACTTTTTTCAAAAAGGCATCGCGCCCTGAGGCAGCTCGATAAAAATGGTACCGAACAGGTGACTTTTTGTAGAAATCTTGGTGATACTCTTCCGCTATGTAAAAATTTTTTAGTGGAAGAATTTCCGTCACGATCGGTTTAGAAAACTTGCCGGAGGCCTGCAGTTCTTGCCGAGATACCTCGGCCAGGCGGCGTTGCTCCTCATCGTGGTAAAAAATGGCGGTTTTATACTGGGCCCCACGGTCCACAAATTGTCCGTCAGGATCGGTGAGGTCAATGTGGTGCCAGAAAATATCTAGCAATTGTTCGTAGGTCACTCTGGAAGGATCGTAGATCACCTGAACGGCTTCCACATGCCCCGTACGCCCCGAGGACACCTCTTCTTAAGAAGGGTTCTCCTTGTGTCCGCCCGTATATCCGGAGACCACCTCCAACACGCCGTCCACCTTTTCAAAATCCGATTCCACGCACCAAAAACACCCACCCGCAAAAGTTGCTTTTGCCGTCTGTTCCTTGTTGCCGCTCATGGCCATTGCTCCTTGCGCCCACAGCACCCAGATCCAGATGAACACCATCCCAACAAGCTTCCACCGCGGGGATAATGCCATATGCCTTGTGCTCCTTCCTCCATGTGCTTGGAGTCCATTCATGAATGCCTCCACCAGAGCCGAATGATTCACACGCTCATTTCTCGCTTCTCTACATAATCATTGCCAAGGCACAATGCATAAATTTCAGGCCGAAACTCTTGGGCGGGGAAAAAATCGAGGGCCTACCCTTTTCACGACCAATGGCGAAGAGGGTAAGGCCCTTTGATGAGGCCTTTGACGAGCGTTGAACACATCACCTGGAACAGAAAAACGCTCTTCCGTTAAGGGCCCCCTTCCGTTCCTTTAAGAGCTTTAGCTCTTCTTACTCGTTTGAGCCGTAAAGACAGACATAAGCTGCTTGACGTTGTCACTTTGGCATTCAGGGCAATGCACGGGATTCTTTCCGTGCTCCGAAATGCTTTGAATCACCGTAAATTCCTTCTGGCACGATTGACATTGGAATTCGTATGTGGGCATGGCATCCTCCTTTGGTGTTAAATGGATCATGTCACGCCTTTCTGGATAGAAACCAACTCGATGTAAACGAAAATTACCATTTTTGTCACGAAGGGCCAAGCGATGGAAGTGCGGTAGCCGAATTCTCAGCAGCAGCCCGATTGCAGGCTGCAACAACCCTCGCGCGACCGCCCGATCATGCTGCTGATGACAGCCTGGGCACAGCCCACGCCTGTTTTCACCTCAATGGCATCCGCGGGACAATTGCGAGCGCACGCACCGCATTCCATGCAGGCGTCTCGAAAGGCAATGCGTACCGTACCGTTTTCCTTCACAAACACGCCGTGGGGGCATACTATGGTGCATGAGCCGCACGCCACGCATTTTTCGGCATTCAGCTGCAAAGTGACCACATTCTTTAAATACACAAGGTTTCCCTTAAAACGTGTCCCTCCTGGGGTGCTTGCCAGAGATTCCTCTTTGGACAAGCGGCGCATGCCGCGATTTTCCATTAAGAATTGCGACATCCTGCCAAAATGGTACCGAAACGATATCGTCCTCGCCGGCCGTTGCCCGATGGGAGCAGTTTCTACGGTTCGAACATCGAATATGGCTGAAGGTCGTTCTTTCGAAAGCCTGGAACTGGAACCTTCGCGCTTCCAGGAAAAAGACCCATCACTCGCCTTGTTGGACCATATGCCGCCAGCCATTCTTCATTCAGGCATGGTTTTCTCATCAGGACCCAAAACACCGAGCCCACAGCCATGTGCCCACAAAACCCGAAAAGAGCACAATTTCCAAAGGCACCGCCCAGCGCATCTCCCGGCGCACGCCGGAAAGGGAGGTGTAGGTGGATGAGCCCGTAAAGTTCATGGCGAGAAAAGCCGAGACGGAAAGAAGTCCCAGAACCCATGAGACGGTGTCGAGCGGTTGCAGCCCTTTGGGGTGTCCAAAGAATCACACGATCGCAGCACAGGCGCCTCCGGTGAAAAGACCTTTCGTTGTAAAGGCTCGGCCTGGAAGCCAGGGCAGCAGCAGAGGGGTGAGCACACCACCGGACACGATGCCGTAACCGAGAGCGCTCGCTGGCCCGTATGCCGCTTTCCAAGCCGACGCCCAAAACGGGCCCCTGTGCAGAAGCCCTCCAAGGACGAAAAAGGCGGCCGCGACGGCGGCACCCCATCGAATACTGTGCACCAACTCGACGGGTACGAGCACCAGCCGTTCTTTCCAAGGAAACGTCTTCCGACGCATGGATTTCCTCGCCTTGAAACCGGCATCGAGATAAGCCGGAAGGTCTCGCGCTTCCACGGGGCCGAATAAAGCGGTAAATCCCGTCTGGGTTTTCACGTATCGAGCCGCCACGCCGGGGGCCGAAGGTTGCGGTAGAATCACCTTTCTGTGGGAGACGATCTCCTCCAGACGGCTTGTTCGAAGCCGGTAAATCACTTCCCGGGTGCCAGAGGTTCCTTTGCCTGCGGCACACCAGACGTTGATGCCATTGGTGTCCAGTACCAGAATCCACGCATGACGCCCTGGCAAAGCCGCTCGCAGCGTATCGAAGCTTAACTTGTAATTGGCCGTGACCAGCACGGGGTCTGAGGGTCCCGGGCTGCCCAAGGCGTAAAGGCCGGGGTCCACGGTGTAGCGGTGGCGTCCATAGCTCCAGCGCACAAGAAAAGTGCCCCATCGGTCCCGCCTTGTCAGCTGGGAGCTCACCCGTGGAACGGTTCCCGCTGGCGTGATCCATGGGCCGACAACAAAAGGCTGGTTCATTCGAGGTGGTGGAGGGCTCACCTGAGCCGTCTTTTTTGAAGGTCAACAGGAGCTCGACGGTTTCAGGACCGGTCCACAGCACGGTGTGGCCGACGTCATTGTGGGCTGATGTGTTCGCGTTGCCACGGGAAACCTCGTCACGTTTTCACGGCATCACGTCTGGCACAAAGAGTGTGCAAGGCTAACGCGATTAATGCCCTGCGCATTTCAATCGCTGGGAAATGCGACTGGACACCGTTTGCGACGGCTCAGAGCCTTTCGCCGCTTGAAGCTTATCATGCAGCCGGTTTCCCAGAACGCGCCTTTAAAGAAGGGCACGGCCGACCTTACGGCTCGGGGCATGGCTACCTATATAAAGATATCCCAGCCGGCGTTCTTCGTCAATAGGGCAGGGACGGCGAAGAAGATCCACATGGGCAGGACTTTTCCGGGGGCTTTCGATCCGGATTTGGCGCCAGGCGAAGAAAGCCGAAGGCGACGAGGGTGGCCGCAAAGGAAAGGCCGATATGTCCGTAAAGGGTGTGGGTGTGTTCCCAGAGCCAGGGTCCGGCCAGAGCACCCCCGACGCGGCCGGCCACCATGAGGCTGTAGTTGGCTGAAAGCCAGCGCTTTCTGGCATTTGGGTCCAGTTCGGACATATATGGAAAAGAGCTGACCACGGTGAATTCAAAAAAATACGCAATGGCGCCGAACACGGTGATGGCCAGGGGCAGGGATTTCTGAACCGCAAAGAGTGCCGCATAACACGCGGCGGCCCCCAAAAGCCCTGCAGCCAGAGCGCGTTTTTTGCCCAGCCGGTCGACCATCAGTGCCACGCTTAATTCCGCCGCCAGTTCCATGACACCGATGAACATGGAAAGGAGCCCCAAAAAGTTGATGCCCACGGCAAAGCGAAATTCCATCCAGGCCCCGTAGACGATCATGAGGCTTTCGTTGGCAAAAAGGGTAAAAAAGGTCACAGCCAATGCGAGCCAGAGCCTTCGCCGTCCAGTCGAAGCTGCAGGACCATAAGCCATGACTCTTTCCATGACCACGGGGGTTGGCCTCGCCTTTCGGCACGGAGTAGGCTTGAGGTTAACCCATGAGGGGGGGAAGCTGGAAAGCTTTGTTTGATGGGGCTCAGGCGGTGATGGAAGCCCCGAGGTAATCAAAACAAGCACCATGCCGATCACCCCCAGGGCCAAGTAGGGTGTGTGCCAGCCGAATCGAGCGATCAAAAACCCGCCGATAGGCACCCCCACGAACCAAGAGGCCGACCACGATGATTCCAGCAGCCCTAAAGCGCGCGCTCGAAGGGCGTAGGACACGTGAGCGCTGACATAGGATTGCACGGAGGGATTATAAGCGGCGTGGGCCAGCCCCGTGAGAATGAAGCCAAACAAGACCCACGTGTAGCTTGAATGAAAACCGACGCCCAACGCACCGATTGAAAAAAAAGACAACCCCAAAAGAAGGCCGAGTTTTTCCCCTTTTTTTTCGGTCAGAAGCCCAAAGACGATGCCCGCAAGGCCGACGAAGGATCGAGCGGCCACAAGTAAACCGGCTTGTTCCATGCTGACATTTAAACCGCGGGCAATGGTGGGAAGAAAAGGGTAGGCCAGGCGCACGCCGGCATTGAGCCAGAGGCGACTGACGATGAGAATCCACCATCGGCTTGGCGGCATTCCCAAAAACACGAGGAGAGCCTCCTTGCAGATTGCGGGCGATGCGCCTGAAGCGGTGCTTCGCGGTGCATCGCCCCAGGCTGACGAAAGCCGGTACTTTAGCAGAAGGCTCTTCGTTTCAGGAAAAAAATTGCATTTCCAGTCTTTTTGCTACCAAACGGCGATTCCAAAATATCCAGTGATGAACTTAATGGAAACGTAGAGAAAATAAAGATCGAAAATCAACTTGAGGGTCGTGGGCTTAAAGCGCTTGATGATGCCCGCGCCGACCTGAGCTCCGATAATGGTCCCTCCGGCCAGCAGGAGACCCGAGCTCACGGCTACGTAACCCTGCAGCAGTTTGATGCCTCCGCCCACAACGGCCAGGGGAATCATCGTGGCCAAAGACGTTCCCATCGTGACGTACACGGGAGCGCCAAAGAGATAGATCAATCCCGGAACAAGCACATATCCTCCACCGAGCCCGACGACTCCAGTAAGGACCCCGACGAAAAGTCCCATGAGTACCCACCCCCATGCCGATCCCGGAACCGTTGAGCCCTCCTGTTGAGGTTTCCTCGTGTGCATAATTCCTTCCCAACTCATGCGAACGGCTGGCCACAGAAACGCTATGCCTAAAATTAGATTCAAAAGAGAGGCGTGGCCGCTCAAAAGTGTGAACAGGTACGAGCCGGCAACGACGCCGACAATTCCGGTTCCACCCAGCCAAGCGGTGGCGCGGACGTCGAGGTTCTTTCGAGCGAGATGGCCGATGCCACCCGATATGGCCGTAAAAATAACGGCGAAGAGTGTCGTTCCGATGGCTGTCGGTGTCGGATAGCCCATCCAGAAGTGGATCACGGGGAGCATCACGCTGCAGCCGCATGTGCCGATGAGCCCGCCTAAAACACCAGCGACGAAGCCGATGAGGACCTAGGCGGTGCCTCGCGAGAGGGAGACGATCGGAACGCCGGCGTCTTGGGGCATTTTCGATGTCAAGGACCAAAACGCCATTAAGGTCACCGCGATAAGAAGAAGCGCCGTCGACAAATAATTTGTGCAAAGTCTATGCGACCAGGTGTTTATGGATTTGCTCCTTTCCCTAACCCTCATCGCCGACAGGGGTTAAAGGCCTGGATGTTCCGAGAATATTCCGGCAGCCAAGCGCAAGGTGCCACTCACCAGTGGCCTTCCGCGTTCGGGGTCGTTGAAGGGGTCAATTCGCCTTTTGTGAAGCGGGCGACGGCTTCCTTCACGGTTCCCGAAACACCCGTGTAAACGGGAATCCCTGCAGCCTGAAGCACGTGAAAGGCCTTGGGACCGCAGTGCCCGGTGAGCACGGCCGCGGGTTTCATTCGAGCGATCAACGAGGCCGCCTGAACTCCCGCACCTTGGGCGGCCTGAAGATTTTGGCTGTTGGACACGACCTGAAAGGCAAGGGTTTCCGTGTCCACAATCAGAAATGACGCGGCCCGGCCGAACCTCGGATCCACCTGGGCGTCCAAATCCTTTCCTGTGGAGCTCACGGCGATTTTCATGCACGCTCTCCTCTTTACTGATTTCCAAGCGCTGGCGTCAGCTAATGATCGCAGACGTTGGCTCCGCATTCCAAAGTGCCTTCAAGATATCGCTGCACCAGGTTCTGCGGATCGTCGGCGGGGGCGCCGGTGAGCACTCGAATCCCCCTCTCTTCAAAAAGGCCGATGGCCCGTTGCCCCATTCCTCCGGCAATGACCATGCCCACCCCGTGATCGGCCAGCCAACGCGGAAGAAGGCCGGGTTCATGAGGAGGTGGGGTCACTTCGGCGCGGTTTTGGATTTGCGAGCCGCGGACGTCGACGAGGACAAACTTTTCGCAGTGGCCGAAATGATGGCAAAGCCTTCCCTCTGCGACGGGAACGGCGATGCGCAACACACCGGTTTCCATGGCACTTTTTACCTCGCTTTTTTCCGTCGGGGTTTTCTGGTCTGGAACAACACTCGGGGGCGAACACCGCTCGATGACCTGATCCGTCAGAGCAATCAAGGCCTCGGCATAGGACCCGTTTGCCGCCCGAACCAGATTCAGAGTGGTTCCAGCGTCCCCCGCCTCCACCACGCGCACATCAAAAGGCAGACTTCCAAGGAAATGAACGTGCATACGCTCCGCGGTTTTCAGACCCCCGCCGGCTCCGAAAAGGGCCACTTCCTTCCCGCAGTGAGGGCACACCAACACGCTCATGTTTTCCACAAGGCCCAAAATCGGCACATGGGCCTGACGGCAGAAGTTGATAGATTTTCGAACGTCTTGCAGAGCGATTTCCTGAGGCGTTGTGACGATCACGGCGTGTACGTCGGGGATGGTCTGAGCAATGCTCAGGGGCTCATCGCCCGTTCCCGGTGGACAGTCCACTATCAGGTAGTCTAGAAGGCCCCAATGCACCTGACCGATAAACTGTTTGATGACCCCGTGTTTGACGGGCCCTCTCCAGATCACGGCGGCGTCGGGATCATCCAGCAGAAGCTGGATGGACACCACATGCAGGTTTTCCGACAGGGCATGGGGAACCAAACGCTTCTGGTCGTCCACATGAAAGGTTCCCTGAACCCCAAGGATCTTGGGAATGCTCGGCCCGTGAAGGTCCACGTCCAAGAGTCCCACCTTGAAGCCTTTGTGCGCCAAAGTAACGGCCAGGCCCGCCGCCACACTGCTCTTGCCCACTCCCCCTTTTCCGCTCATGACCAAAAACTTGTGACCGATGCGGCGCAGCTGTTCGTGCACCAATTGGTCCTCGTGCTTTTCGGCATGCGCCGTTGCGCCCGAGCAGGCCGAATCTCCATGCTGACATGAATGTGCCATGATGTCATAGACCTCCTTCGCCTGAATGTGAAAAACTCATGAAATGCATGGCGAAGCCCGAAAGAATCAACTCGGCCTAGAGACGATCAAAGAGTGTGCCAGATGTGCGCTTTCAACGTGAAGCGCTGCGAAACCTTTTAAAAGGCAAGAAAACCGGGATGCAGTGGGGGCCCGACGGACCCGGGGAAATGGTCAATAGGGAACAAAACGCACCATTGGACTTTTGGGCGGGTGCCGTTTCGGGGCTATGGAACAGAAGGCGTTGAGCGCAGTCGGACAAAAGCAGGGCTGGCCTTGCGGCTCCGGCTTTCGTCGACGGGTTTTTCCGAATGCGGGTCATCGAATCGTATTGGACAAGTGGTAATTGGACGAAATGAGGAAGCTGGGGGGAAGAGCGAGCAGTCGTCGGTATGGACCACGAATTCAACTGCGCCCAAGTGAAGAGGGTTTGCGCCTTTGGGGTGGGATGAGGGAGTCTAGGCGGTGTCTAAGAATTTTTCGCCGAAGCGTGTTTTTGTCAATGCCCAGTTCGCGGGCCGTGGCCATGCGTTTCCACTGATTGCGCTCCAAGGCTTCCCAGATGGCACGCTTTTCAATAGCATCAAGGGTCCAGCCTCGAAGCGGTTCAAAACCCTCCCGCACCTTCTGAAGATGTTCCGGCAAATGTTCAGGGCGAATCCATCCTTCGCGGCACAAAATGAAAGCGTGTTCAACGGCGTTTTCCAGTTCCCGTATGTTTCCGGGCCAATCATGCGTCATGAAAATCTGCAGGGCTTCATGACTCAAGCCGAAAATTTTTTTGCTCTGCAATCGGTTGAACCGATCCACGAAATGGTTGACCAACAAGGGGATGTCTTCGCGGCGCTGGGACAAGGGCGGCAACCACAGCTTCACCACATTGATGCGGTAAAAAAGGTCTTTTCGGAACAGCCCCTCATTAACCAGCTGCTCCAAATCCTTGTTGGACGCGGCGATGATGCGCACATCCGCCTTGCAGCTCTTGGAAGACCCCAAGGGTTCGTAGACGCGTTCTTCAAGTACTCGAAGGAGTCGGACCTGAAGAGCCGCCGACACGTCCCCGATTTCATCCAGAAACAGCGTTCCCCCTTCGGCCAGAGCAAAACGGCCGCTGCGGTTTCGCTTGGCGTCGGTGAAAGCCCCCGCCACATGCCCGAACAGTTCCGATTCCAAGAGGGTATCGGGTAAAGCTCCACAGTTGACGGCCACAAAGGGCCCTTTAGCCCTGCGGCTCAGGGAATGGATGGTTCGTGCCAGAACCTCCTTGCCGGTGCCGCTTTCCCCCTGAATCAGCACCGTGCTTTCGCTCTGGGAGATCGCCGGCAGGATGGTGAAAAGGCGTTGCATGGCGGGCGCCTTGGAAAGAATGTCGCCGAACCGGTATTTTCTCTGGATTTCCCGGCGCAGGGTTTCCACGTCGGTGAGGTCGCGAAAGGTTTCCACGCCGCCTACAGTGCGCCCGGTATCGTCCTTAAGCAGTGCCGTGCTGATGCTGATAGGGACTTCTCGGTTATCCGCGTTAAGGATCGCCACGGCCTGATCCACCACGGCTTGACCCGTTTCCATGGTGTGGCGTAGGGCACAGGCCGTCTCGCAGATGTTGGCGCGAAAAACCTCGCAACAAGGCCGACCCAGAGCGTCTTGCGCAGGAACCCCCGTGATCCTTTCAGCCGCCTTATTGAAAAAGGTGATGCGAAAATCCGCATCCACTGTAAAGACCCCATCGGCGATGCTGTCCAAAATGGTTCGAGCCCATTCCAAAGGCGGCGGCGAACCGTGGCCCGCCGGCGGCACTGGAGGAGAACTTGTCTCAGCCAGCGTGGCCGGCATCACCCCAGCTTCAAACTCCCGTGCCGTCCCGCCCGCCTCGCCCAATGGATCCTTAATCCCTCCTGACCACGATGACGGGTTTCTTGGCATGACGAATCACATATTCCGAAACCGACCCCAAGAGCACGGAACTCAAATTGCTTCGGCCGTGGGAGCCCAAAATGATCGCCGACACATTTTCCTCATTGGCAACTTCCAAAATTTTAACGTGTGGAACACCCTCTTCCACCCGGGATGTCACCTTGAGCCCGCGGCCTTAAGTTCCGATTCGATGGGGCGCATGTCTTCCCACGCCTCCTGGCGAAGCGACTCCAGGACCTCATTCAGGAAGTTGGCCACATCTTTTCCCGAAAGCGCTATTCCTTTGGCAATGCAAGCCATGGTCTTGTCGTTAAGCACTCGAAGGGCAACGACGTGTTTCACTCCCGCCCCTCTCATGGCCTTGAGATACCGAAGGGCCTTTTGAGACACTGCAGAAAAATCCGTTGGATAAAGAATTTTTTCGAACATGGCATGCCCCCCTTCCGCCCGCGCCGTTTCCCTTGCCCTTTACTCGGACGCCTTCAGGTCGGCCTCCAAGGGCGCTGCCAGCAGCGCGCGCATCCGGTTCCAGACCTCTTGAAGGGCTCGCACGACCAGCGTTTCACCATATTCCACTAGGCTTCGGCCGTCAACCTGAGACCGGGTCACCACAGGGTCGAAAGGAATAAAACCCAGAAAATGCGCCCCGCCCTTGCGCGCCTCTTTCGCTATTCGATGCGCTTCTTGAGGGTGCAGATCGCTTTTGTTCACGCACACGGCCGCGGGAACTCGAAAGTGATCAGCCAGAGCAAGGACGCGCTCCATATCATGACGGCCGGAAACCGTGGGTTCCGTCACCACAAGGACGGCATCGGCGTTGCCGATGGAGGCGATCACGGGGCATCCCACACCCGGCGGACCGTCGGTCAAAATGAGATCGATCCGGCGATTTTCCGCAAGGCGGCGGGCTTCCCGGCGGATAAGGGTCACCAATTTGCCTGAATTTTCTTCGGCGATTCCAAGCCGGGCATGGACCATGGGGCCGTAAGGCGTCTCCGACACATGCCAGAGGCCGCACGCCTTTTCGAAAAATTCCACGGCCCCTTCTGGACACACATGAGCGCACACGCCGCAGCCTTCGCACAGTAAAGGTTCCACACGAAATGCTTCATCAATGGCCTCGAACCGGCACCATTGCCGGCATGAGCCGCACCGGGTACAGCGCTCTAGATCGATTTGGGCTTCGTGACCCGAGACGAAATCGTGGGTTTCCAAAATCCGAGGCTGCGTCACAAGGTGCAGGTCCGCCGCATCTACATCGGCGTCACACAAGACGACGCTTCCGGCCAAGGCGGCAAAGACCGCTACAAGACTCGTCTTTCCGGTGCCGCCCTTGCCGCTGATGACGACCAGTTCCTTCATACCGAAACCTCACACGTCCTAGGGGTTGAAGCCCGCCCTTTCGGCACAGCGCCGGAAGACGTCTGCTTCAGTTCTCGTACCACCGCGTCGTAGAGCCTTCGCATCATGTGTTTCCATTCAGGAAATACTTCCACCAGCAGATGCCCTTGAGCGTAGGCTTCTGCCACTTTTCGATCAAAAGGAATTTCCAAAAGGATGGGCAGGCTCTCCCGATGAGCGAAGGCGTGCGTGCGGTTGTCACCCAGGTCGCATCGGTTCACCACAAGCCCGCACGGAATGCCCATTTTTTTCACCGCTGCGACGGCCAAGGCGAGATCGTTCAGCCCGAAAGGTGTCGGTTCCGTCACCAAAACGACGTAATCGGCGCCCCACAGACTGGCCACAACAGGACAGGACGTCCCTGGCGGCGCGTCCACGAGGATAACCGCACCTTCCGAAATATCGGCTGCCGCCCGTCGCACGTTGCGAATGAGAGGCGGTGCCATGGCTTCTCCGATGCGCAAGATGCCGTCCACAAGACGAATGGGGCCGCGGCGTCCCGCGCGCCGTTCCCCGATTTGGCGGGACCCCCACGAGATGGCCTTCGCAGGACACGCCCATGCGCAGCCGCCGCAACTATGGCACAATTCCGGGAATGTGAGGACCGTTTCCGGAAGGACCGCGATGGCCTTGAATTGGCACAGATCCTGACACGCTCCACACAGGGTGCATTTTTGCGCATCCACGACCGGCACATCCACCGTGATCGGAGTCACAACGTCCCATTGCGGCTGGAGAAACAGGTGGGCGTTGGGCTCTTCCACGTCGCAGTCGGCCAACACCACAGGGCATTGCAGAGCCGCCGCCAAGTTGCAGGCCACAGTGGTTTTTCCCGTCCCTCCCTTGCCGCTGGCGATGGCGACGATCATGTGGCATCCTCCCGCACCATGGCCTTTCCACATCTGGGACAAGCCATTTCCACACAGGGGACACCTTGTCGATGGGGCACCTTTTCACCGCACGCGGGGCAGACGCAAAAAGCGGGAGCTCCCTGAGCGCCGCGCCCCATACCAGCTCCCTGCCCCGCTCCGGCTCGGCAGCGCCCTCGACCGCCTTGGCCTTGTCCCCGGCCTTGACCCTGTCCTCCCCCACCGCCCAAACCACCAAAACCTCTGCCTTTTCCCAGCGCCATGATTTTATTTCCTTCCTTTGCCAAAAAGGACCGACACGATCGGTACCGTCTCGGCCCGCCACATCCCGGCAGCCAAAAGTCCGGCTCATCCAGTCTTCCGCTGCGGTAAGCTTCAAGCACCTCGCCCAAATTTCCCGCGACCCCATGGAGCACGCGCAGGCCCAATCCCTCAGCGTACAGGAGCAATTCCCGGCTGACGGCCCCGCAGATGAGAGTCAGGGCCTTTTCGGCTTTCAGTCGCTCCAGCCGCTCATAAGGGCTCGAACCGCCCACGTCTAAAACGGTGCCGGCAGCACCCTCCATGCCAACATCGTGGATCAGAAGAATCTGCGTGCACCAGTCCAAGACCGGTGCCACACGGCCCTTGAAGATGGCCACGGCCACCATGGGTTCACTCCTTGTGCGGGTCCACGCCCCATACGGGCAAGTTCCATGCCGAATGCACCAAAGTGGTCCATTGCGGGTTCGGCCTTCAGGGCGCATTCGAAGAAAAAAGGGAAAAAGCGAAAGACTGGGGGGCGAACAGGTAATGGCGGAATGATGCCGGGTAGGAAAGAAGAAAGGTACACATCGTTCCCTAGAAAAGAAGATCCGGGAACGATATGCACCATTCAGACAGCGATGTGGTCATTTCTGGGATTTGTAGCTTTCCTGAAAAATCTGGGGGTTCACGTTCCCCGAATCCGGCCCGCCGCATTCCGGAATGTAGCAGGTGACATCCAGGAATTCGCATTTTTCCTTGCAGGACGGGCAGGTTTCCGGGGGGGTAAGAGCCTGCAGGGTATAACCGCATTTGTTGCATTTCCACATGGTCATGGTGTGTCCTCCTTTTTGCAGCGGCATCGACGACCAAGGTTCATCACAGGAGCCCGCCGTCTCAAACAGCTCGGCCCATCTCTTCTCTTTTCGCATAATCATGCGTGAAAAGAAAGACACCGGGGGGAAAGTGGCTTTCGAGCATAAGGTTTTCAACGGCACCTTGAGACTTCTGAAAACTATGAAAGCGCTCCTCCCTAGCCTTTGAGCTCATCCCCCTTTGCATATTGCACGAAGCGGCGCCCAGGCTTACGGGGCTTTATGGCGGGCGCCCCTTTGAGGGATGGCTTTTTACGGAGAGAGCCCGGAGGCGTTTCCGATAATGGTTTTACCACCTCCTTTTGGGCTCGACGCTGCAGGAGCGCCGCAAGGCGCGATAATGAATTGCCGCTTGCGCCGTTCCTCTCAGGGGCATTCTCGGATAGGCCCCCTAAAGGCATTCTATGGGGTGTTGACCTGCTCCGAATCCGCTTCGCCGTTTTCATGGACACCTTTGAGAAATTGGCGGACGTGTTCGGGAAGAGCACCGGCTTTCTTTTCCAAGCTGGGGCGCAGATGATCGCGTGTGAGGCTTTCCACGTCCTTGACACGCAGGTTCAGGACGCGAAGCCATTCTTCGTTGTACGGTTTCCAAAGGTTTTCTCGAGAGGCTCCTCGAATGGCGTCCGCGCATTGGTGCGAGACATCCAGAATAGCCACCAAAAGGCGGGCGTCGACAGGAATCTGATCCGGGGGCGAAAAGATGGTAGAGTTTTGCAGCTCCACGGCACGGCAGACGTTTTCCGGAATATTCCACTCCTCCAGCAAAAGGGCGCCCAGCTTGGCCGAATCCAGACAGTCGATGAGCACGGAAAGTTTTGGATTTTGTTTTTTCATGAGCAAAATGACGCTCTTGCCGATGTCGTGCAGCAGCGCCACCGTACTCAACATGGATGCGTGCTGGCGGTCGACCAGCTGGGCGATTTCGCAGGCCACGTGGGAAATGACCACCGAATGGTTGTGGAGCGCTCGAAACGGAGGCGTATTGGGCATGGTGCGTCGCAGCCCGTCGGCAATCACCAGCTGGTAGACCTGGTTGAATCCGAGGAGAATGACGGCGTGCTGAAAGTCCGAAATTTTCTTCTGCCAATTGTAGTAAGCGGAATTGACGCGTTTGAGAACGGCACTGACCAGAGACGGATCGTTTTTGGCCAGAGCGGCCACGTCTTTGGCCGACACATTGGCATCCAGAAGCATGTGGGCTAGGCGGCTGGCGTACATGGGCAGCTGGGGCACCTTCTTGAGCATACCCACGATCATTTCCGACTGCGTGTAATCCTGGGTACGTTCCACAATACTTCGGCGCGCAAACCGGATCATAAAATCGCAATGAGCCGACAGAGCTTCCTGCTTGGCCATCTGTTCTTGAAGGCGCCTCTGATAGGTGTCGACGATTTTTTTGGTGAGAAAGGCGCTTGAACAAGGATCCAGTGTCTCCAATAGCGTTTCGGAAAAGGACAAAACCGTGCAGGACTGGGTGGCGACGGCGGCCGTCAGGGTGCCCGATGGGACGAAAAATAGGCTTTCACATAGGACATCTCCCGCATGGCACAGCGCGACCTGGCGGACCGTGCTGCCCGTGCGCTTGAGCAGTCTCAAGCTTCCTTTGAGGAGCAGATGAATCGTGTGGTCCCGTTCTCCCTCACGAAATAAAACATCACCCGAAGCAAGGTTTTTGAGGGCACCCAGGTTGTAAAGCCCGATGAGAATCTTTTCATGGATTCCCGGAAAAGCCTTGAACAACTCGTGATCCTTCGCGATCTTCACGGTTCCGTGCATGGAATGCTCCGTTCCTTGGGTTCTTGGACCATGATTCCCTTTAAGACATTCGGCTGGTGCCTTTCAAAAGGTTAAAGAAAATTGACAAGGCTTTTGAATGAGGCTACTGTCCGGCCGTTTGGCTTGCAGCAAGGCACAAGACAAATGAGTCTGAGCAGAAAGGTCGGGTGCATGGAAAAGAAAATTGCGGTGTTGGCAGGGGATGGCATCGGGCCGGAGGTTATGGCTGAAGCCATCAAGGTGCTCAAGGCGGTGGAAAAAGCCTTCGGTATGACCATGGTGTTTGTGGAGGCCGACGTCGGAGGATGCGCCATCGACAAACACGGCCACGCCCTGCCTCCTCAAACCTTGGATGTGTGCCGCCAAAGTGATGCCATTCTTTTCGGTTCCGTGGGCGGTCCCAAGTGGGAAAGCCTGCCGCCGGAACAGCAACCGGAACGAGCGGCGCTGCTGCCACTGCGCAAGATTTTCGATCTGTACTGTAACCTTCGACCAGCTTGCGTGTATCCTGCCCTGGCTGCCGCCAGCCCCTTGAGGCCGGACATCGTCCGTGACGGCTTTGACATTTTGTGCCTTCGTGAACTGGCCGGAGGGATCTATTTCGGCCAACCCAAGGGAAGGGAAGGCACCGGCCCAAAAGAGCGCGCCTACGACACCATGGTCTATCACCGTTGGGAAATTGAGCGCATTGCTCGAAAGGCCTTTGAAATCGCTCGCACACGTCGCAAAAAAGTGACTTCCATCGACAAGGCCAATGTGCTGACCACCATGGTCTTGTGGCGGGAAGTGGTAATGGAGACGGCCCGGGATTATCCCGATGTCGCCCTGAACCACATGTATGTGGACAATGCCGCCATGCAGCTCATGCGCGACCCTCATCAGTTTGACGTGCTTCTGTGCGGCAACATGTTCGGTGACATCCTCTCGGACCAATGCGCCATGCTGACGGGGTCTCTGGGCCTGTTGCCGTCGGCGAGCCTGGGCACCTCCCATTTCGGCCTTTATGAACCTGCCGGAGGCTCCGCTCCGGACATTGCCGGCAAGGGCATCGCCAATCCCATTGGCCAGATTCTTTCTGCAGCGCTCATGTTCCGCTACAGCTTTCACCGAGAAGATGCGGCACGGGCTGTGGAACGAGCCGTAGCCGAAACCATCGAGGCGGGCATTTGCACGGCAGACATTGCACGCGGGGCGCAGCGTCCGGTGAGCACCGCAGCCATGGGGGATGCCATTGCTGAGCGCGTGCGCCGTTGAAAGTCACGCGTGATTGCGCAGTTTCAGTTCCAGGGGATGAGGATTGAGGTAGACTTGGCGTTTGAGGTAGGGCTGATCGTATTTTCGAATGTAGTGGTTGATGAGCGTGATGGGGACGATCAGTGGGTAGAGGCCGCGGTGGTAGGCTTCAATGATTTCCCGCAACTCTTCCTTTTCCGAGGGTGACAATTCTTTTTTAAAATATCCCATCAAGTGGAAAAGCACGTTGGTGTTTTTGTTTACGGTGGCCTTGAGTTTCAGGGCTTCGCTCATTATCTGTTCGTAGCGCTCGTACAGCGTCTCCAAGGGCATGGACTTGCCTTCCGCCACCAGTTTTCCCAGCTCACGATGATGCTTCGGGCTGTGGGCCATATAAAGCAGCTTGTGGTCAGTGTGGAACGCCACGAGCCGCCCCAAGTCCTTGCCGCCGCGGATATGGTCGTCCCAGCGCTTGCGATGAAAGATTCTTTCGACAAAATTTTCCCGAAGAACTTCATCATGCAACCGCCCTTCTTCCTCCACCGGAAGATGCGGAAACGTTTTCATAAAAAGACCTGCAAACAGGCCCACACCCTTTTTTTGCGGCATCCCTTTGTGATCAAAGATCTTGACCCTTTCCATGCCGCTGCTGGGGGAATTGCTCTTAAAAAGAAAACCACAAAGATTCTTCTTTTTGAGTTCTTCCAGCTTTTGGCGGGCCCAACCAAGCATTTGGTCGGTGACGTCGCGGCGGGTGCGGGTGGTGATGAGGCGAGGGTTTTCCGGGTCTCCTTCCAGATGCATGGACTCTCGAGGAATTCCCAAGCCGCATTCCACTTCGGGGCACACGGGCACATACTCCACGTAGGCGCCCAAAATGTCCGTCACATAGCGGTCGTGTTTATGACCGCCGTCGTATCGCACGGGGTGTCCTAAAAGGCACGCGCTGACGCCCAAACAAATCTTGTCCACCGTGTCCTCCGCTCAAGGGTTGGAATTCAACGACAGATCGCCGTCCTGAGCCAAGGTGCCGCCGATTTGTCCCAAGCCAACCAACACCAGGGCCAGCGAAACCTCTTTTTCTTTGGCCTCTTCGCGGTAACTCATGCGCAGGCCCCAGCACCCGTGGCGGTACTGAAGGCCGTACACTTGTTTAAAAGTTTCCTCTTTATCAAAAGAGTAGTCGTACAAGACGTAAAGACTCAGAGGGGGACGCACTTGCAGGTGGGCGCTCCCGATAATTTCATCTACCGCCGTGTCCTGACGATACCGGTAGGTTACCTGAGCCCAGTCGCCTCGATGGGAATTGAGCCAGAAAGATAAGTCATGAATGTTGGCGCGGCCTTGGTAGGGGGAATAGGTGACGTCGTAAGAGAGGTTCAGGTATCGCTCGGGCGTAAGATCCAGGGACATCAAAATGTCGGAAAACCGCTTTCCCGGTTGCGTCTCGATGGGAGGTTTCGGAACGGGCTCACCCACCAGATACGCCTGGTGCACCGCCAACCGAGCCCACTCTTTGTAAAACGACTGCGGGTCTTGGCCCGGCGGGCTTTGAGTTTTCTTGGTCGTCAAGAAGCTGGAAAAACCGTAGAGGACGGTATCTTGGCGTCCAATACGGTCCAGGTCGTCAAAAAAAGGCAGATCCTCCTGATCGATGTCCGGAATGAAGACATAAAGAAGGTCGGGGCGAATCACGTGCTGCACGGCCAGTGTATCGGAAGGGCGATAGACGCGTTCCATGCGGGTGGACGCTGTCAGCCGAGCTTCCGGAACCCATCTGGATGTGAACGCGGCCTCTTCCTTACCGGAGGTGTCCGCTTGATAGAGGGTGGATCGCAGCCCCAAAGAGGGTTCCACGGCCAGGTAGGGAAACCAATGGATCGGATAGGCCAAAGTCGGAAAGATGTCCGTTCGAAGGCCTGCGTCCCCCTGCGGTCGCCAGTAATGGACGGCGGAAGCATCCAAGGAGTAGTAGGTAGATCCCAGACCCAGAGCCGAAGGCGTGACAGAGGCTCGAAGATAGGGCAGTTGCTGCAACGTTGTTTCATCAAGCTTTCGATCCAGTTGGTTCCAGTAACGAACATCCATGCTGGCGACGGCCGATTCCCATCGCCTCAGCACATAAAGGCTGGATTCCCGGCTCGTGATCGTCTCATCGTTGAGAATCTCCCGCTGACTCACCCGGCGAAAGGCCCGGTTGGTTGCCGTTCGAGACACGGATCCCGATTGAAATTCTTTCAAGAAATTCTGGTCGCTTACCAGGTCCAGGTCCAGGAACATTTCCGCCTGGTGCGGCAGTTCCACCGTGTGGCGGGCTCGCAACCAGTACCGATCCCTTTCCTGAAAGGGATAGCCATGAGCCTTTAAGTCCTCGGGGTCCGCCTGATCTGCCAGGTAATTCACGAACCAGACCCCTTCCCCCAGGGTCGCATGGTCCATGCGATACTCAGCGCCCAGCATTACGCCGCGCTTTTTCATGGTGTTGGCGTAAAAGGTCCAATCCATATCTTGACGCCATGCCCAATAAAGGGGGATTTCCAGGTAAGGGCCGTGAAGGTTGCTGGAGCCCAGGGTCGGCAGGAGGAAGCCGGATTGGCGTTCCTTGTTGACGGGAAAGAAGGCAAAGGGCATGTAAAACACAGGGAGTTTTCCCAAACGAAACGATCCGTGCTTGGCCCACCCCAGCCCGTCCACCGTCACGTCCAGGTCTGCAAAGGCAATGGACCAATCCGGTGCAGCCGGGTCGCAGGAGGTGAGGGTTCCTCGGGAGACGTGATAACGGTCGGGCCCCCGCTTAGTGATCGTTTTTCCCGAAAGATAAAAGCCATTTTCGGAAAAATAAACGGTTCCGCCGTCCACCCAGCCTGTTTCAGTGTCCAGGTGCCAAATGACCTTGTTTCCCGTGAGCCAATCCGAGCCGTACTGAATGCGCACCGATCCGGCCAGTTGCGCTTCTTGTTTTTCCAGATCCACCTGAGCCCAATCGGCGCGAATGGATTTGTTGTCCGATGTGATGTGGACATCGCCTTCCGCCTGGTAGATGCGCTGCATGGCGTCGTAGCGCAGGGTTTGCGCCTCGATGGTCCAGGGAGCTTCACTGCGAGCGAAAAAGTTTCGAGTCTGCAAAGGCTTTTGGGATACGGTTTGCGTCTCGAGCCGGGCGGGGGACACCGAGGCCATCAAGAAGGCGGCGGTCAAAAAGGACAAACGAATGAGGAACCGGCCTATGCCCATGTTCACGCCAACAGCCGATCGTGGGTTTGGGAAGGTTCTCCGTAAAGCTCTTTGACCTCTCCGACAAAATAAAGGGAGCCCGTGACGCACACCACATCGTCAGGGGCAGCCATGGCTTTGGCCTGAGCGATGGCGTCGGCGGGTTTCGGAATCACAAAAACCTTCTTGTGAAAGGGAAGGGCCAGGCGCCGCAGCACATCGGGATGGGCCGCTCTTCCATAACGAGGCTGCGTGAAAACGGCGGTTTCCGCAAGGGGCAGAAGCCTTCGAAAGATGCCTCGAATGTCTTTGTCGGCCATGATGCCCATGACCAGATGAAGACGGCGATGCGCGAACTGGGTTTTCAACGCCGTTCGCAAACATTCCGCGCCGTGGGGATTGTGGGCCCCATCCAAAACCACCATGGGTTGGGTTTCCAGAATTTCCAAACGGCCGGGCCATCGAACCTGCGCAAGCCCTTGAGCGATCTTATCCCAATCCAGGGCCAGAAGCTCTTGGGTTTCAAGGACTTCCAGAGCGGCCAGGGCCACGGCCGCATTGGTGTACTGATGGTCTCCCAAAAGGGCCAACTTCAGGTTGGGCCAGTCCCGTGAAAAACCCTGGTAATGAAAGTGCTGCGGACCGTTTTTCTGGACTCGAAAATGAACCCCGTACCTGTAAAGGGGCGCCGACTTTTTCAAACAGGCCGCTTTCAGGGTGCTTTGCGCCGCGGGCTGCTTGACGGCGGTCACCACAGGCGTGCGATCCTTGATAATCCCCGCCTTTTCTCGAGCTATGGCCGACAAGGTGGATCCCAGAAACTCCTGGTGATCCATGGCCACGTTAGTGATAACGGACACTTGAGGAAAAATCACATTAGTGGCGTCCAGTCGCCCACCCATACCCGTTTCAATGACGGCCCAGTCCACGGCCTCCTGAGCGAAGTAATGAAAGGCCATGGCCGTCACCGCTTCAAAAAAGGTCGGCCATTCGTCCCCGGCAACCACGCCCATCACGTCCTGAAACACCTCAAAGATGCGTTCCGCCGATGATTCCTCATCGTTGATGCGGAACCGTTCCGTGAAACGCACCAAATGGGGCGACGTGTAAAGACCGACACGAAACCCGTGTCGTGTGAGAATACTGGAAAGAAATGCGGCAGTGGACCCCTTGCCGTTGGTCCCCGCAATGTGTAAGGCCCGAAAGCGGCGGTGAGGATTTCCCAGACGTTCCAAAAGGTTTTCGGTTCGATTGAGCCCGAACTTAATACCCACCTTTTGAAGACGGCACAGAAAATCCACCGCGGATGCAAAATCGACTACCGAGTCTGGCATGCGTAAACGCCGTGTCCTCGAGTTGTGCCCATCGTGTGCCCATGCACAGCATTCCCCGCCGTTCGAAAGGCGAGGCGGCATTCCTGTGGGTTGCGCCGTAACCGCCTCTGCTCTCAGCTAGTCCGACAATAGCGCTTTTTGCGGAGTGCCACAAAGCGAGATCGGTTTTTCCGGCGTACGCCACCCCCCAAGGTGCCTTGTCGAACCGCCTTCCTTCTTAGCACAGTTTGCAGGACGATGAAAGACGCGAAAAAGGTCGACCAACACCTCAGCCCCAAGACCCATGGCACATCTTCGTCACAGGCTACCAAGCGGCTTTCCCGCAGCTGGCTCACTCACGGGCCGTGCCCCCAACAGCGTGTTCGAGAATGGCTTTTAGGGGCTGTTTTCGTTGCATTTATTAGAAGCGGCGCCCGGCGCGATCAAGGGTCGCACCGTGCGCCGCTCCTACAGTAGGTGTTCTCGAACGGCCTTCTAGCACGAGTGGGAAAAGGGAGCGTTCTACAGGCATGGACAATAAGGTGGCATGCAGGAGCACGCAGGCCGCGAAAATCGATCGTTCCTTGGGGTCCCATCAGCGAATCCGAGGTCTCAACCTCGGACGGGCTTCATTGTTTTCGGGGCTTTCGCCGTCAGGTGGGCCGCGGCGTGTAGAGTACCGCGACGGCTTTGGCCGGCTTGTCTCCCGCACAGCGAAAGCTGTGGCTGATATCCGAATCCAGGTAAATGCTGTCTCCTGCGTGCAAAATCTCCACCCGGTCAATGGTGCGAAATTCCACTTCTCCTTCTAAAATGTAGAGAAACTCTTCCCCTTCATGGCTCTGAAAAACCATCTGATCCGCCGTTTGCAATGGGAATTCCACAAGAAAAGGTTCCATATGCTTGGAACGCTTTCGAAATTCCAATGATTCGTAAATGTAGTTGCTCTCCACTTTGCTCTGGTGAGGCCGCCTCTCCAACCGAGACCGCTCGCCGGGCCGTGTGATGGAAATCTTTTCGTCGGTTTCCTGTTCTTGAAAGAAATGGGCGAGGGTGACGTTGAGGGCGAGGGCCAATTTCATGAGTGTGGCGATGGGAGGAACCACGTGATCGTTTTCAATCTGCGACAAAAAAGGCTTGGACAAGCCCGTCTTTTGCGCAAGATCCTGAAGGGTATACTTGTGCTGCTGGCGAAGCCCCCGCAGTTTGTGCCCGATTTTCAACGCTTTCACGGCGAGATGGATGTCATCTTGTCCGGCCATCGTGCCTCCTTTGTTCCAATTCCCGGTGCAGTGCCGCATCGGCCCGAAAAGCATGTGTGGTGAGAAGAGCATGCGCGCTGGTGAAGACAAGATTGGGAAGTTGGGCCCTCACGGTAGTAGAGATGCATTCTAGCGGAAACTTGATTTGTTGGGAACAAAAACATGACGAGGCCGAAAGAGCCAAGGAGCCTTGGGGTGGCGGCGGAATCCCCGCGAGCACGGCGTTTAGATGGGTGGAGCGATGGTCACCAGCAGGCGCATGGGGGTTCGTGCCTGAACGCCATGGGGTTCGGCGATATCGCAGACCACAAAATCACCGGCCTTGACAGCAAAGGCTTGTCCTTGCCCCGCGAGAAATTCGCCTTCGCCTTCCAGGACAAGCAGGCTCACCTGCCCCTCGATGTCGTGGGCGTGAAGAGGCAGACCCTGGCCCGGTAAAAAGTTGAAGTTCAGGATCTTAAAGTACGGGGAATCGTGCACAAGCAGCCGTTTCCTTCCCTTTTCCGAAAAATCGTTGGCCTCGAACAGACTGATGTGTTTCATGGGTGTTCTCCGTGGAGGTGAAGGCTTGCCGCTCATCATGCCTGGTCTGAGGACGTGCGAGGGCTGGTTTCGGGAACACAGGTTCGAGTTTCCAGCACGTCGCCTCCAATGCCGAGGACCACTTCTTCCAGGGGCACTTCCTTGCCCGCTTTTTCCATGCCTTTGCGCACCACGCCCAACAGAGCCGAACAGCAGGGCACTTCCATGGACAGCACGGTGACGCGGCGAACGCTGTTTTGAGCAAAAATCTTGGTGAAGCGATCCACGTAGTCCATGATGTTATCGAACTTGGGGCATCCAAGCATGACCACACGGCCTTGAAGGAACTTTTCATGAAAGTTCGGCACGGCCACTGCGGTGCAATCGGCGGCCACCAGAAGATCGGCCCCTTGCAGGAAGGGGGCGTTGGGCGGAATAAGCCGGATCTGTACGGGCCAGTGGGTCAGCGCCGAAGCTGTGGAAGCGGCGGTGTGCGAAGAAGCCGGCCCTCTTTGAAGGATGCGCATCTGTTGCGACGGGCACTGAGGGGCGGCGTGGAAAGGCGCAGGCTTTGGCGCATCCACTGTGCGCTTTTGTTCCAGGTAATGTTCCACGGCCTCGGGATCGAAGTCCTCGGCTTCCCTTTCGACGAGCTTTAGGGCACCCTGAGGGCATTCGCCCAGGCAGGCGCCCAGGCCGTCGCAGTACACTTCTGAGACCAGCGTGGCCTTGCCGTCAATGATTTCAATGGCGCCTTCGGCACAGGCGATGACGCAGTGGCCGCAGCCGTCACAGCGTTCCGGATCGATTTCGATAATCCTTCTCATGACTTTCATGTGATGGGCTCCTTTGGTTTGGAATGCGTGGGGCAAGGGGGTGTCCGTCAGACTTTTTCGCCGCGCATGATGCGTTCAGCCAAAGATTGGGCCGTTTCCGTAAGGAACGCGTGCGCCATGGTTTCGCTTTGAAGTCCGGCTTGTTCGGGATGTTTGGCGAAGGTTTCTTCCAGCTCGGCCAGGCGGTGGGCGTCTCGAAGGCACTGTTCATTGAGGCTCCCTGGCCCGCTGGACTGGGCCATGGCGTCGATGATGGTGCACACTTCATCCACCAGATCCGGGCGGGCTCCCAGCCGAAAAAGCAGTTCTTTGGCCTTTGCAGAAGCCGGTTCCGGCGTTGCCTTCGGCGAGGTTTCATGAAGCAAGGCGGCGATTAATACCACCGCCGGATCGGCACCCAGGGGCATGGCCAATTTTTCCGCAAAACGAGCCACCCGGCCCGCATGGGCGATGCGCTTGAAATCGCGCCCGAAGTGCTTTTTCATTTCCACGGCCACTCGATCCTTGAGAAGGTTTTCCCTCTGTGCCAGCAACTCCGGAGGAAGATCTCCAAGGCACTGGTCGGCGAACTTGCAATAGGCCGCACAGCCGAAGTCCATCTGAGGGTTCACGAATTTATGGCCGCATCGGGCGCACTTTCGACTCGTTTCATCCTTGAAGAATTCGACTGGCTGTCCGCACTGCGGGCACTTGGCCTCAAGAATGGCTCCCGGTTTCCAGAACCGGCTGTCTTGTCCGGGACATCTCATGACGGCGCTCCTTTCTCGCGGCACGGGTCGTGGTGATGTTTTCGAACATAACATAAGACCGTCGCGTGACCTCGGCCTTGATTTAAGTCAAGATCAGCTTTTTTATGGCCCTTAAAACCGAAGATCCTGAGCGCCTTGCTTTGAGAAAAGAATGCATTAAAAAGAGGAATGCTGTTTCAAAATTCTTCAAGACGTGACGGTGGGATATAGGGGTGAACGATCGGGACCGGTTCAAAATTTTTATCGAATGGGTCTATGAACGCTATCATCGCCGGGACATGGTGGCGCCGGATCCTCTGCAATGCGTCTATGCCTACGAGAATGTGGAAGATCGGGAAGTGGCGGCCCTTCTTGCCGCGTCCCTGGCCGTGGGAAGAGTTCAGAGCATTGTCGAGCAGGTGCAGGGGGTTCTGGGACGATTGGGAAATGGTCCTGCATCCTTTTTGCGATATGCCGATGCGGCCGATCTCAAGTGGGTGTGCCGGGGATTTCGGTATCGGTTCTTCCGCGAGGAGGATCTTCGATCGTTTTTGGAAAGTCTATCCAATGTTCTGCGTGCCTACGGATCCCTGGAAGGGGCCATGGCGGCGTGTTTGAAGCGCAGTCGAGGGGACCTTTGGGAGGGCATCCATTTCTTTGCGGAGTACATGGCCTGTTCCCCTACGGCCGAACAGGCGTCACGCCGGCCGCTGATGGCCAGGCCGTCATGCGGCAGTGCCTGCAAACGCTGGCATCTTTTCCTGCGCTGGCTGGTACGCTGCGACGCCGTGGATCCCGGCGGATGGACGTGCCTGCATCCAAGGCATCTCATCATTCCTGTGGATACACACATGCTGACCATCGCGCACACTTGCGGGCTCACGCAACGCCGGCACGCCGATCTTAAGACCGCCTTGGAGATTACCGAAGCCTTTCGACGCCTGCGGCCCGAGGATCCGGTCCGATATGATTTTTCTTTAACACGAATGGCCATGAGGGAAAGAGAGCTTTTGGATCATTGGTGGTTACCTCAAGAACACGGCAAAGGAGGCATGTCATGCGAAAAGCCCTGAGCGCGACGGTGATGGCGGGGATTTTGTGGGCGGCGGTGTGCGTCCAGGCGGTGACGCCCCACGAGATTTTTCAGGCCAGCACACTGAACCACATCCTGCAGCGGGGCACTCTCATCGTGGGCATGGAAGTGGAGTACTATCCCTTTGAATATGCCGACACCAAGGGTGAGCCAATGGGTTTTGATGTGGATCTGGCTAAACTCATCGCGCAGGAACTGGGCGTCAAACTGGAAATCAAGGACATGGAATGGACCGGATTAATTCCAGCCCTGCAAAGCGGCAAGGTGGACTTGGTCATTTCCGGTATGACGCGGACCTTGGAAAGGGCCAAGGCGATCACCTTTACAGAACCCTATTTTATTACGGGGCTGTGTGTGCTGCTGAGCGCCAAGAGAGCCGCCGACGTGAACAGCGTGGAGCAGCTCAACGCTTCGGGCCGCATTCTTGCCGTCAAGACGGGGACCACAGGGGACCTGGTGGCCACAAAACGTTTTCCCAACGCCGCCATTAATCGTTTCAAGGATGAAACCGCCTGCGTGCGGGAAGTCGTGGAGGGCCGGGCCGATGCCTTTTTCTACGATCAGATTTCCATCGCCAAACACTACGGCCAGAACAAGAGCACTACGCGAGCCATTCTCAAGCCCTTTACCTACGAACCCTTTGCCATGGCCCTGCGCAAGGGGGACTTTGACTTTCTCAACTGGCTGAACACATTTCTGGACACCATTAAGGGTGACGGCCGCTATGAGGAGTTGTACAAAAAACATATCGGAGCCGTGATCAATCCATGATGTATCGCGTTGCTGTGCGCCTTTTTCTTGGGGCCCTGGTCGTTGCGACCTTGGCCCTTTTGTTGGGCATTTTGGAATACCCATGGAATTGGAGGGTCCCCTGGCAGTATCGGAGCCTCTTTGTGAAGGGGTTTGTCTACACGCTGTGGATTTCCCTCGGCGCCATCGCCATGGGTTTTGTCATTGGTGTGGCCGGCGGATTGGCCAGGGTTTCCCAAAACGAAATCCTTCGGGCTCTGGCATCTTACTATGTGGAACTCTTTCGTGGCACTCCGTTGTTGGTGCAGATCTACATCTTCTATTTTTGCTTGGCCACGGCCGTTCGCTACGACAACCCTCTGGTCATCGGCATGGTGACTCTGGCCTTTTTTTCCGGAGCGTACATCACGGAGATGGTGCGGGCCGGCATTGAATCCATTGATCCCGGGCAAATCGAAGCGGCCAAATCCACGGGGCTCAACGGCCGCCAAACTATGCGGTACGTGGTGTTTCCGCAAGCCTTTCGGCGCATTATTCCGCCGGTGACCGGGCAATTCGTTTCCTTAATCAAAGATTCGTCTTTGCTGTCCGTGATTTCCGTGCGAGAACTGACCAAAGCCTCAGAAGTGATCAACGCTACCACCTACAAGACCTTTGAGGCTTACCTGCCTTTGGCGCTCCTTTACCTGGCCTTGACCTACCCTCTGTCCTACCTGACGCGAAAGCTGGAACAGCGCCTGAGCAACGGGAAAAAATAGCCTTTTGAAAAAGGCGGGCCGTCGCGAGACACCCTCTGAGCCAACCTGCTTTGGACTCCTACGGCTTTTATGTTATAAGAACACGGAAAAAGTTTTCGGCGACGGCAATGGACAACGAGAAGGAGAATCTCTATGGCGGGCAAATCGGTCAAACTCTACGCGCTGAGCACATGTATCCATTGTCGCCACACGAAGGATTTTCTCAAGGAGTGCGGCGTGGCGTATGACTGTGTGGATGTGGATACGCTGCAGGGTGGTGAACGCCAGGCGATAATCGAAGAAGTCAAGCGCTTTAATCCCAATTGCACCTTTCCGACCATCATCATCGGCGATAAGGTGATCGTGGGGTTTCGAAAAGACGAGATTGAGGAGGCTTTGAAACAATGACGGCTTCTGAGCTGTATGAAAAGCTTCGCCCCATTCAGGAAGCCAAAGGGTATTATTTCAACCAAGATCTTGAGGGAATGACTTTACCCCTGTTGGAAAGTCTTCTCATTAACAAAGACCGGTATGGGTACATGGTGTGCCCTTGCCGGTTGGCGTCCGGTGACCGTGAAAAGGACCGCGACATCCTGTGCCCGTGCGTGTATCGTGATCTCGATGTGGCGGAGTACGGCAGTTGTTACTGCGGTTTGTATGTGTCAAAGGCATGGAATGAGGGACAGATACCGCACGTGCCGGTTCCCGAGAGAAGACCGCCGGAAAAGGTGTTTTTCTGAGACAATGATGAACCTGCCAACTCCATGGGTCATGGCTCCCATGGCGGACGTGACCCATGCCTGTTTTCGAGATTTGGTGGCGCAATGGGGTGGATGCGGACTTTACTACACCGAAATACTCAACGCTCGCATCGTCGCGTCTTCGCGTCCCGAAAAAGACCCCTACTGCGATGCAGGATTGCTCGATCGGCCCCGGGCCTGCCAGATAGTGGGGGATGATCCCGCCGTGGTGGCCAAGGCCTTTGAAAAGTTGCAAGCCCTTGGCCGATTTGATGCCTATGATTTCAATCTGGGCTGTTGCTGCGGCATGCCGGCTCGATATGGATGGGGAGCCGCTCTTTTGCGGCGGCCGCATCGGGTGCGGGAGATTCTTCGGGAAGCCCGGCGCGTGCTGGAAGGTCCGTTGCTGGTGAAAATGAGGATTCCGGACGGGCCCGAAGATACGGCGAAGCGCTGGGCGGAACTGTTGCACGAGTGCGGCGTGGATGCAGTGGTGTTGCACGCCCGTTATTCAGGGGATCTTTTTAAAAGGCCTGCACGATGGGGAGTCTTAAAACGGTGGAAGCGCATCCTGACCATGCCCCTCATCGGAAACGGGGACGTGTTTTCACCCCAAGATGCGGTCCGCATGATGGAAGAGACCGGTTGCGACGGCGTGATGATTGGTCGAGCGGCTCTGATGCGTCCATGGATCTTTTCGGACCTTTACCGTTTTCGCTCCGCAGGCACCCTTCCCAATCCCCCGGACGTCGCCCCCATGGTGGGCCAATACGGTCTTCTCCTGCGCCAATGGATGCCGCAACAGGAAGCCGTCCGCCGGTTTCGGCGTTTTGCCTTTTGGATCTGTCAGAACTATTCCTACGGAGCCCACTATTACCACAGATCATGCCGTGCAGGGAACTTAGAGGCCATGGTGGAAACCCTACAAGGATTTTTATCCAGGGATGTGCTTTCCGATTACCCCGTGCGACCCTTCATGATGTGAAAGGGTAGAAATCACAGGGCCTTATGAAAGAAGCCGACAAAGGGACAACGGCTGGGGCGATGGAAGTGTCCGGCTTTCGCGGGCCCAATTATTGGGCGCGACAGGTGGGGCGTGCCGAATTGCCGGTCCTGCGTCCTACGGTCACGGCCATTGCTCGCGTCCTTTCTCAGACTGGCACGTCCTCGTTCACCATGGCCGAGGCGGTGGCCAGAGACCCTTTCATGAGCGCCCGATTGCTGCGCATGGCCAATAGTGCCTTTTACAATCCTGGTCTGAAAAGGGTCATGTCCATTCCACGAGCCATGGTGCTGGTGGGGTTTGATGCCGTGCGCTAGGTCTGCCTGTTCGCACGCTTTGTGGAAGAAACCTACAGCGATGAACGGCTTGAGGAAATTTTGCGCGGTGTCCTTCGTGCCTACAGACAGGCTCTACTGACCCAATGGATCGGGGAAATTCTTAGGGACGGCTCCCCCGAGGAGCTGTATGCGGCTGGATTGCTTCTGGATATTGGACTCTTGAGCCTTCTGTGCGTGGTTCCCCTGGAAAAGGTGGCGGCTTTTCGGCAAAAGCGCTCCCAGTGCGCCGCAACAGAACAAGCCGTGGTGGAAAAAGAAGTGTTTGGTTTTGAAACGCGCCGACTCACGGTGCGCCTCGCCGAAGAATGGGCTCTGGGGGACTTGGTCAAAAGGGCGGCGCTGGATCGGAATGAGGCCGATGGTCGGATTCAAACTGTGCGCGTGGCGTCGGCGCTGAGACTGGCCTTTGAACAAGGGCGCGAATCCGAAACGTGGACGGCGGCGCTGGAAGCCGCTGTGGATCGATGGAAAATTCCCGAGACCTCCGTGCTGCGATTGCTGGAAGCCGCTGAAAAGAAGGCGCTGGAATTCGCCCAAGAACTTCCGCTGAGAGAAGAAAAGCTCCAGACGGCGACAAAACCATCAATGTTAGGGAGCGAAAACGACCTGAGAGCGACGGGAGCCAAGGACGCGGAGGGTTTGGAATTCCTGCTGATGCCCAAGGCTGTCTGGAAACCGGCCGATGCCGAAAGGCAATTGGAACTGGTGGATGAGCTGTTGGCGTACCTGGTGGATATGGCACCCGGACACGCCCAAGGTGTTCTGGATCGAGCCGCACGGGGCCTCTTGAAAGGGGCCGGCCTGGATCGCGTGGCCTACTTTCGCAGGACCGCCGACGCAAGGTTCCTTGAAGTGAAAAACCTTTACGGACCTTTGGAGGCCCGCTTTCAAGGATTGCTCGTGCCCATTGACCCGTATCCCAACATCTTCGCCCACGTGCTTCAAGGGCCTGCGTGGCTGTGGGTCCATGAGAAAAGTCCGCCCAGTATCAAGGCTCTTATCACACCGGAGGTGCTCCAGTTCTTTCCCGCTCGTGAATTCTTCGTGGGGCGCGTGGGATGGGTGCATCAACAAGTCGGTGTTTTTGCCGGAGATCGTCTGTCCGGAAGCCAACCCCTGGATGAAAGATCGTTTTTGACCTTTCGACGATTCTGTCAGTTGGCAACCCTCGGTTTTGCCCTGGTGCGCCGCGCTTCACTCTGAGAACTCGTTCACAAAAGCGGGCCGTGGGATCGGCTCGAACGGTGAAAGACCGTTGTGTCGCGCGAAGATCCTGGGGCGTGCGATCATGAGGCCGTTTGCGGCCGAGCCTTTCCAGCCGTTGGTCCCTGAAAACAACACATGCTCGCTTCACAACCCGTGGCAATCGCAACGCGGGTGCCGTTCCGACATGGATCCCAAAGGGCGCCTGACAACCCTTCTGTGTGGATGAAACCGAAACGGCAAGGGATAAAACCGACAAGCCAAAAAAAGCTCGGCCTCAGCCGAGCTTTCTTGCTCCTATGAAAATGATCTCGATCTAGTTGAGCGATTCAGCCACCGTCACGTCTTCTCCCGCGTCACGCGCCCACTCCGCATGCAGCCGGTCAGACCAGAGATCACCGCCACCACCCAAAAAGTCAGCCACATTTTCCACATCCCAGTGGGTCATCCACAGCGGCCGACATGCCTTGCGAAGATCTTCGATATTCAAGGTCACCATGGGCAACCTCCTTTGCTAGCTTGAGCATCGTTTCTCATAGTCCTTTTGACTCAAACTTAAGACCTTTTCCTTTGAGGTCAAGGGGCAAGCGGAAGTTGGGTCAGGAGAGCCGTTTCCCCTGGGAACCTTGTTGACAGATTCCGGCTGCTGGTGCCATGATATAAAGAATCGAGCGATTTTCCCTGTGCGCATTCATGGCAGGCATTTATTTTCCCTGTCCTTATCCGGAGCGTGAGGAGGAATCTCAAGGGCTTGTGTCGGGTTCTGGCCTTGGGGACCTTGCGATGAGGGATTTTCCTCATGCCGTGGGCTACCCACAGCCGATAGAGCTCCACGGATCGGAGGAATGGGATGAATGCAGAGACCTTTCGAGGCTTTTTCCTTGTCGATGCCTCACTGAACATCCTTTATATGAGCGAGGCGCTCAGGGATGCCCTGGGCATGGGCAACGGCGGGCATACGCACCGGTGGAGTCTGGAAAAGCTTTTCAAGCTCTTAGGATGTTTGGTTTCGCCGCGTCAATTGGCGGGGGATTTGCGCCGGGCCGGGAACAGACCCGTCCAGTACCAGGGGCGGCTGAGCGCTGAAGGGCCGGAATGGCACGTGTTCTTGGAGCAAGTCTCCGTCAAGGGGATGGTGGCCTTGGTGGGCCTGATCCATGAAATGGCTCCCCCTTGGCCATCAAGAGGAGCCAAAAACGGAAACGAGGATCTCTTGCAATGGGCCGTGGACGGTTTGCGTGAGGGTTTTTTTGTTGTCGAGGCACGATCCAAGATCATCGTCTATGCCAATGAAACGTTTCACTTGAAGCGAGGCTTAAGGCCCCCTTTAGCCGTGGGCCAGCTGTGCTATCGAGTCCTTCGAGGCCTCACGGACCCGTGCACCTCTTTGGGCCGAACATGCCCGCTGGAATCCATGGATCCTGAAGGACGCCATGCCTTTTGCCCAAACGGCGATGGAAATTTCAACGGCATGTCTCTGGTGCGGTTGACGCCTTTACGCCATGAGGGCGACGGCTTGTACGTGGCCGGCATGGAATGGGCTGATACTGAAAAGGCATCGGCGGAAGGACCGGGCCGGGACGTCTCCTGGGCCGGAGAAACCACAAGGGGCCCAAAGGTTCCAAGTTACACTCGGTTGCAGCACGTGGTGTCGGAAGCTGCACGAGCGCCGACCCTGAGCAGTTTTCTGGCAGGGATTTCGCAAGCCGTGCGTCAGGATGTGGGCCCGGTGGATGTGGTTCTTGTGCTGCCCGATGCGGCTGGAAAAGACCACCTGGTCTTTTGCGAAGCTTCTAGCATTGCGCCGCAAGCTCTTCATAGCCTGAAGAATCTTCTTCTGGAGGCCAACCGAACGAGTGGGCTTGTGGAGGGGCTGCAGGGTGGGCTGGTGACGGGCCGAAGCGTGGAGACCCCTGAGATGCTGCAGGAGGCACTCAGGCGCTGGGCCGCTCCACGACACGTTGTGACCTTCGGCTTTTGGAGGACCCCGCGAAGGGCTCTCGGCGTGTACGTGCTGCTTTCCCACACCACAATGACCCTTTCCCAGGATCTGCGTGCCTACATCGACGCTCTGTTTTCCCTGACCTCCGAAGCCATGAACCGCCTGGTGATGGAAGAAACGGCCGTGGCCAGCCCTTCCTTTCACGATGCGGCTCTGACGAGCCGAGACGGTATCATCGGGCGCAGCAAGGAAATGCTGGAGGTGCATGAACTTATCGACCTGGTGGCCGCATCCGACGCCACCGTGCTTATTACAGGCGAAAACGGCACGGGCAAAGAACTGGTGGCCCACGCCATTCACAACCGTAGCCATCGCAAAAAGGGGCCCTTCGTCGTCGCCCATTGTTCCGCCTATTCTCCCACCCTTTTAGAAAGCGAACTGTTCGGCCACGAAAAAGGCGCCTTCACAGGGGCCATTCGCCGAAAGATGGGCCGCATCGAAAGAGCCCATGGCGGCACGCTGTTTCTGGACGAAATCGGAGATATTGCGCCGGCCACCCAGGTTTTGCTCCTGCGGTTTCTGCAAGACCACCGCTTTGAACGGGTCGGTGGCGAATCCACTCTGCAGGCGGACGTGCGCGTCTTGGCGGCCACGAACCGCAACCTGCTGGAAGAGGTGGAAAGCGGCCGTTTTCGAGACGATCTCTACTACCGGCTCAATGTCATCTCCATCCATCTGCCACCCTTGCGCAACCGAAAAGAGGACATTCCCCTTTTGAGCCATTACTTTCTGAAGAAATACAGCGCCAAGGAGGGCAAACACGTCACCAGCTTTTCCTCCGGAGCCCTTCAGGCCCTGATGGACTACGATTGGCCGGGGAACGTGCGGCAATTGGAAAACGCGGTGAGTCATGCCGTCATCTTGGCTCAGGAAGACACCATTCGGCGCCAACACCTGCCCCGCTTCCTATTCCATGCGCATGAAGCGACCCCCACCGCCTCCCTTTTGGAAAACGAAAAACGCTTAATCCTACAAGTCCTTCGCCAGACCCAGTGGAACAAACACGAAGCGGCTCGAAAGCTTCAGGTGAGCCGAAGCACGCTTTACAGTAAGATTCAACGCTACAGACTGAGTCCCGAAAGCAGTGTCTAGAGTCTGGAAAGTAGAGTCGTATAAAGGACACCCAAGTTTTATCTAATCTTACCAGATATATAATCTAGAGTAGATTCCTCATCAGTCGAATTCCGGCCTATCAAGGAGCCGGGAGACCCTCTCAAAGCCTCCAAAGCCAATGACTTAAGAGGCCCCATGAACTCTTTAACAGCTCAAAAAAAGATGGAGAAAAAATGCGTGAAATGAAGCACAACATAGCCCACTCGAGTTGGCGTGAAAATTGTATGGTGTAAGTCCACGAAAAAAGGTAGTCATCAGGGCCTGTGAAGAGTTTCAGTGTCGGAGCGTTCCGGGCGGAAATCACATGTCCTGTTCCCCTGTCCCATGATGAGGCGACGTATCCCTTCCGCGTTCCACGTCACACGATCGTTGTCTTTCCAAAGGAGTGTCGCGTCGATGATTGGCTGGGCCTTAAAGAACGTGCGCGGTTTTGAAAAGGGTTTCGAAGGGTTTGGAGCCGCGTGACCTGAGTGTGAGCCGGTGGTTTTTCAGGCACGAGGAGTCGATTACCTGGGGAAAGACGGGTGAGCGGCTTCTTTCAGGGTGGTCACGGATCGAACACTGGCGTTGGCGGGCAAAAGCCTGTTTCGAGGACCCCGAAGCAATGCGGAGCCAAGTGAAAAGCGAAGCATTGATTTTTTGAGAGGAAAGGGGGTGGGAGTGGGCGAAAGGGCTGCATGAAGCAGCGGGACTTCAGGGCCAGAGACCCGCTGTCTGAGGGCGGGTCTTGGCGATCAGAAGCCCGAAGGAAGCAACAAGGCGGATGGGGGAAGGTTCCGGAACTCAAGGAGGTTAAAAGATGGCGAAAAAAGTTCGGGAAGTGGAGATTAACAGTCGGGAGGATACCCTGACATTGATGGGGCCGGATGTTCGGCCGTGGCCGGTGACACCGCCTCCTTCCCCGGAGGAAGTGACCGCCGTGTATGCCCGAAGAAAGGCGGAAGAGTTCGGTAAGTGGTGTGAAGATAATCTGCGCATCGAATATGCCCGAGGAAAACCTGAAGCGCTTCAAGGTGTTCGAGTTATATCGTGCGGGCTGTGGCGCATGGGGCATAAATTTGCAGCTGGTCTTCTTGGGGAGCTTGGCGCAGAGGTGATCAATGTGGAACCGCCCACGGGGGATCCTATGCGCAAGCTCACGCCTTTTGGCCGCGAAGAATATATGCTGGAAGACAAATCCGGCACCAAATGCGGCTTGGATTTTATTCATGAAGTCCGGAACGCTTATTCGGTGACCCTTAACCTGGAAACGGAAAAAGGGCGCGAGCTCTATACCAAATTAGCCCAGCATGCGGACATCCTCATTGAGGAATACCCTCCGGCATACATGGATGAGCGGGGCATAGGGTATCGACAATTGTCGCAAATCAACCCTAAACTCATTTATTGTTGGGTTGGAGAGCTTGGCCAGTGGGGCCCCATGAAGGACAAAGTATCCAAGTACGGCCAGTGGATGCTGGATCCTTTTGGTCAGGCGGCCTGCTCTTTTGTTCATAATACAGGTTTTCCCGAAGATTTGCTCCCTCGGGGTAAGGGCGGCGATCCTACTCGGTCGGGCGTGTGGTTTGCCGATTACGTGGCCGGCGAACAAACGGCCGTGAACGCTCTGGCGGCGCTTTACTGGCGCGATGAATTCAGCGGAGAAGGCCAATTTATTGAAACCACGTCGGCCGAAGCCCTCATGGAGATCTTAGACTTCGACATCACGTGGTACGGGTTCAACAAGAGCATCAAGGCCCGCACGGGCGGTTGGGACCCCAACCTGAACCAATATGCCTGGAACCCCTGCAAGGACGGCTACATGATGATCGGCGGCCAGACGGACCGTTTGTGGTACCGCATCGGCATGTGCATTGAGCGGGAGCTGCCCATTTTCGGCCGTCTGATCCACGAAGACCCGCTCCTGAAGGAAATGGCCGCCCGCAATGCTTTGCAGGCCCTCACGAAAACCTACACCATGACCGCCATGTGGCTGCGGAATATCAACCGCCTGGAAGCCGAAGAAAAGCTCATGCAGTACGAAATCGCGGCCGGCCCGCTCCTGTATATCGATGAAGTGGCCGAGTTCCCGCACTTCAAGTATCGCCCGTGGGTCAACGTGCTGGAGGATGAGGAATACGGAACCCTGATGTATTCCGAGGCCACCACCGCCTATCAGATGCGGACACCTGCCCGTGTCAAATGGCTCGGGCGGCCTTTGGGCAAAGACAATGCCGAAGTGTTCATGAAATACATCGGCTTGAGTCAGAGTGAACTGAGGGAACTCAAGGAACAAGGAGTGGTCTAAGATGAAAGATCAGAGAGTGACCAGGATCGAAGATCTACCAGGGCCCAAGAGTCAGGGGGAACTGGAAGAAATGAAGATGCCTTATGAAGAGTATTGCCGAAAGGTCTTCGCCCCCGGCCAGGAGAAGACCAAACCGGAGTCCCTCAAAGGCATTCGATGGTTGAGCACCACCATGTACATCTTTACGCCCCATTCAGTGGCCAACCTGGCTGAACTGGGGGCCGAATGCATCAAAGTGGAGATGCCTCGCATGGGTGATCCCATGCGGCACACCTCTCCTTTCAACGAATGCTACCTTTACCCTCTCCATGACTCGCGCCCGATGACGGGTACGGGATTGGGTTTTACCAATGCCAACAGCAACGAGTACTTTATAACCATGGACTACCACGCGCCGGAAATGAAAGAAGCCTTTTATCGGCTCGTGAAACTCTCCGACGGCCTCACCGAGTGTTATCGACCCGGAACCTTTGATCGCTGGAAACAGAGCTACCGGTACCTTCAGGAGCTCAATCCGCGCTTCATTTACGTTTGGGGCGGCGGTTTCGGTTACGGGCCCAAGGTCTTTGGCGGTTCCTATGACATTCTCGGTCAGGCCCATGCCGGCTTGGCCAGTGTCACCGGTTTCCACGAAGACTTCGGGGGCCACTGCACCAAACACTCCAACTGGTGTATCGACTGGTACTCCGGCACGCAGATCACAGTGGCCATTTTGGCGGCTCTCTATTGGCGCCGCAAAACGGGACTGGGTACCATGATCGAATTTTCGCAGGTTCAGGCGGCCACCCGCTGCCTGGGCTATGCCGCTCCGCTCTACGGCCGTTTCGGCATTGTGCGGCAGCGCTGGGGCAACTGGGATACGCAGCTTTGTGTCCATGGAATCATTCTGTGCGGCAAGAGCGATTATCCCGATGAGCCCAACCCGCAGCTCAAATACGAAGCCCGCTACGCCGTGGTGAGCGCCTTTAATGATCCCGATTTCAAAGAGTTGTGCGCCATCATCGGCCGCAACGACCTGTGGGATCAGTACAAGACCCTGCAAGATCGCGTCCGGCCGCAGGCGCAAATGACCATCTACAAGGCCCTGGAAGATTGGGCCGCCGACAAGACACGATCCCAGGTGGTGAAGACCTTGACGGATGCGGGGCTTCTGGCCATGCCCGTCATGAATGATAAAGAGGTGTACGAATGCGAACATTTCCGCCAAAGAGGCACCATCCGGTGGCTTGAAGATCCGGTCTTTGGCGATGTACTCATCCAAAGCGGCTACAGTGCCGGCCTGATGAGCAAGACGCCGCGTCGAGTCAACTGGATTTGGCGGCCTGTGGGTGCCGATAACGTTAAAATTTATCACGAAATGCTCGGGTATCCCATGAGCAAGATCGAAGAGTGGTATGAAAAGAACCTCATCTAGAGGGGAGGAGCCGCCGATGTGTGATATCATTTGGTGCAAGGATTGTGATACGGTCAATTACCTGGACCCGTATTACTTCTGGAATTGGGAAGGTAAGATAAAATGCGCCGGGTGTGAAAACGTTTATTATATTTACATGATACAGGGCCATATGTATAAGGGTCCGGACAAGAAACCGGGCGAGAAACCGGATATTCTGCCCGTATACGCCGACAAACCCAATGACGGCTATGAGGAGATTCTTCCCGGAACGCCAGGAAAGACCCGTCCATACAATTGCCTGCCGCGCCACATCTATCTTGGCAGGGCCGATATGGTCAAGTTCAGCGCCCGCGGCCGCCCGGTGCGTGGATGGCGCCCGCAGCCGCCGTCCACCGGAGTGGCGGGATCCTGCAGCTATACGTGGGACATTCAGAAACTTTCGCCTGAGGTCTGGCAGGAATACCAGGAAAAGATCAAAAAGGGCGAAGTGAGTGAATGGTAAAAGAAAGGAGTGGTGCGACCATGGCAGAATTGACCCCGCGGCAATTTCTCGACACCGTTCTGGTGCCCGAGAAGCAAAGTGACCATATTTGTTGGCAATGCGCCCATCTCAAACCGGTTCTCAAGGGTTCGAAATTTCCGCCAGCGGACATCATCGGCTGGTGCAAAAAGATCCACTGGCCCCACTACTGGTGCGTAGCGGACTTCAATGTGGTGAAAAAGTGCTACGCCTTTGAAGCGAAGTAGTAGGATGCCTATGCAGGACGCACTGTTGGAACAGGCACGGATCCAGGCAGCTCAGGAACTGGAGCGCCTCAAATCCATGGTGCTCACCTGGAAGGCCAGTTACGTGGACATGGCGGACGGTGACGGGACCGACGATCACCTGGTCTGGGAATTTGTCCAGGAGATCGAGGAGTACATGGGACCCTTTGTGCGCCGCATGCACATGACCCAGCAGTTGGACGACGATCAGGTGAGCGCCTTTTGGGATTTTTGTTACGGGCAGGTCAAGGACTTGCGGTCGCTTTTATCGACGTAAAAGGAGGGTGAGCATGCCCGAAAAATGCCGAGTGAGCGTGTGCGGATTTGACCCCATGCTGGTCCGGGGTTATGTGAAAACGGGCTACAGGGCCCTGTGGTGGTATCTGCCGGATGACGTCTACAACGACTTCAAGGTGCAACCCGGTGACAAGGTCATTGGGAGACTGCTTGCCGTCTACAACCCCAAAGGGGAAAAGACGGCGGAACCCAACGAAGACTTTCGGTGGGAAGCCAGCAAGGAAACGGGCTATGCCGTGGTGTTGCCTCCCGAGGTCATCACCAAGTACGAACTCACCGAGTTTCATTTCATCGAGCTGGTGATCAATAAGATCAATGAGGTCGATGTGTATCCCGGTGAAGAAAAAAAGACCAAGTGGTGGCCGAAGGAAAAAATGAAACTGAGCTACTTCCTGCCCTATGCGGCGCCCTAGACCATTACAGGAAGGGCCTTCCGTGACGCGTACAGGCTCAAGGAAGGCCCTTTGCGTATCCACAGCGGCCGAGCGTTCGGCATGCAGCGATGTCGAATGCCGACCCACGGCACGTATCCCTCCCGACCGGCATTCCTTTTCGCTTTCTTCTGAGGTGCGAGGGAGCGGTCACCCACACCCCTAGGGCCACCTGTGTATGGAAAGGATGCGCATGCAAGCGATCCCTCGCGAGGACGAATACGAAAACCGACAGTGCACACCCTACGATTTGGAAAAGCCCACGCAGGCCTGGACGCGCCTCGGCGAAATGTTCGACGGCGATGCGGCCCTGTGGCAAAGCACATGGTTTCTCGAAGGTTACAACTTTTCTTCCAACATTTACATCATTGAAGATGACGGATTGACGGTCGTCGATCCCGGAAACGATTATACGGCGTATCTGCAGTTTTTCGATCTGGGCTTTGATCCGGCGCAGGTCAAGCGTGTCGTCATCACCCACGGTCATTTCGACCATGCCATGGGGGTTCTGGAGCTGTGCAATTACCGAGGCATTCGCGAAAAAGGCTCCATGGAAATCGTCATGCACGAAGCCGGCCCGGAAGAGCTCAAGAACAACCTTGCACCTTTATCGTTTCCCCTGCGGTTGGTTCAGGGCGGGGAGACGGTGCACACGGGACGTTTCTGCTTTCAAGTCACGCACGTTCCGGGCCATACCTTTGACGGTATCAGTCTTTACCACAAGGACACGCGAAGCCTTTTCAGCGGCGATGCGGTGCTGCCCTACGGCCTTTCGGCGCCGGACAAACACGGCGGCGGACGGCTCGACCACATGCTGCAAACCTTTAGAAATCTCCTGTACATGGACATCGACCACGTGATGCCGGGGCATGGCTGGCCAGTGTTCGGGCTGGGTCGAAAGGTTCTGGAAGCCAGCTATGAGGAAATCATCAAGCATCTTCTGGGTGTGAGTCGCGAGCTGTCGTGCGAGGAGGCGGCCCAGCACCTCATGGGCAAGGGCTGTTTGGAAGAAGCCCTCTATTGCGTGGAGAAAACCTTGCGCTACCAGCCCTCCGACATAACCGCCCTGCGGTATAAGGTCCTGTGCCTGAACGATTTGGGCCGCTTTCAAGAGGCTTTGAAAAGCCTGGAGGTGCTGAAAAGCGTGGTGCCGAGCCCGGATGAGGAGGGGGAGCGGTTCCAGTCCATGGCCATGGGGTATGCCCTGATGGGCCTGGAGCGCTATGAGGAGGCGGTGGCCGCCTTTGACGATCTGCTCAAGCGCCACGGTCGAATGAAGGAAGCTTTGGTGTACAAGGGCATGGCCCTGCACCTTGCCGGTCGACACGATGAAGCCATGGATATTGACGAATTCCGCAATGAATTCGTCGGGCGATATAAAGAAGAGCTCATGAAAAAGGTGTCGGCGAAGGGGGAGGCGCTCATGGCCCGAACCGGCACGGCGCCAGGGTGATTCTGTAAAGCCTTGTCTTCGCGGTGCCCGGGAGCGGTTACGGCCCGAGTGCGGCGCTCAGAAACATATGGTGATCAGAAAGGAACCCTCAAAAGTTTTTTTGTGGGTTTCCCGCGAGGAGATTCGTGCGCACGCGCTCGAAGCCTTAGCACACGTGGGGGCCCCAACGGAAAGCGTCCACAGCCTTTCGGCTCTTATGAAAGGTCTCGCGAACGTGGGCCATGGCATTGTGATCCTGGACAGTGAGGCTGTCCATCGCCATGGGCCGACGATCTACGGGCGCTTGCGAGCGGCATGCAAGACGTGCCGTCTCATTCTTCTGTGTGCCCAGGATTCTCGCGGGTTGATTCGTGAAGCCATGGAAGCCGGGGTATACGGGTGCGTTGTGGAACCCTACGCGCCATGGGAAATGCAAACCATGGTGCGCCACATTCTTGCCGACTTTGACCATGAAATGGTGAGCGGCGGAGAGACCCCCCCCAAGAACAAAGCCGTCGATGAAATTCCTCACCCTTGATCCCCGGCCCTTTGACCCCCCTCACAAGCTGTCCGAACAGCGCCTGCTCTGCTTCCCTTTAGGCGTGTCGGAGAATGCCGTTTCTCAACGTTCGCAGGGAATCACGCACCCAGCGCAGGAACCGCTTTCTCGTGGTCCGAGAGTTCGCGGAGGGCAAAAAGGCCGTCCCTTCGAAAGCGTGGGGGGCGCGGATGCCCTCGATCCGAACCCGGGAACCCTCAGACCGCATTTTTCAAACGGCCCCGCAGGCTGCTTTCATGGAATCGCCGCCAGACTTCGGTCCGCATCGACGACGGCTAAAGGCACGTCCTGCTTTTCGGCCGCCGGAACTGTATGGGGGCATAAGAAAAGGGGCGGTGCTAACCGCCCCTTGGCGAAAAACCGGCCTCTGACCTTACCAGTTAAAAACCTTGTCCAGTTCCTCGTCGGGCACGTCAAAGGTGACGTTGTGCGGAGGGAGGGTTTCCTTTTTGAAATAATCCGGCAGGCGGTCAGCCTTGCTTGTGAACCCGGCCCTCAAATTGAAGTCCCGCTCCATGCTAAGAACCTTTTTCCCCAAGGCGGCCACGTCGTCTGCGGTCATGTTCAGGCCGTAAAAGGCATTGATCATGTCCACCAGAGCTTGAAAGGTATCCGGCTGATCCAAAAGGGCAAAGGCGATAAAGAGGCACATGCCCGTGGAGTCGATGGCGGCCGTGGCGATTTGCAGATTGCGGGAAAGTTCCACCTGCCCCTGTGGAGACAAGGGATCCACATCGCCGCCGACCTTGAGGATGTTCGTGGCGACGGCGTACCCCGCTGTATGGTCTGCGCCCATGGTGCTGGTGGCATAAGTGACTCCGATGCCCTTGACGGCTCGAGGATCGTAGGCGGGCATGGCTTGGCCCTTGACCACCGGAACACGTTCCACGCCAAAGACCTTTCCTGTAACCGCAGCACCACTGCCCAGAATGCGTCCGAGTGTTGTGCCTTTACCCACCTCCTTGACCAAGTCGATGGCCGCCTGAGCGTCGCCGAATCGAGCGAGGCCGGCGTCCATGGCCACGGCGATGGTTGCGCCCATTTCAATGGTGTCGAGCCCGATGTCATCATCCAGAAAATCCAGTTGGGCGATGGCATCGAGATCGTCAATGCCGCAGTTACCCCCATGGGCCCAGACGGTTTCGTATTCCGGCTGCTTGCTGATGTAGTTGCCGTCTTTGTCCACGTAGATGCCGGAACACCGAATCACGCACCCACGATGGCACCCATGGGTGGGATTGCCTCCGCGAGCCTTTTCCGTCTCGGCCTGCGTCTCCCCGCTGATCTTGGCGGCTCCGGCAAACCGGCCTTCCTTGAAGTTATACGTGGGATAAGCGCCCGCCTCATTGATGACGTTGGTGAGCACATTGGTGCCGTAAGCTGGAAGTCCCTGGCCTGTCACCGGATGACGGCGAAGACCTTCCACGAACCGCTTGTTGGCCTCCTTGAACTTTTCTGGATCTTTAGGTGAGCGCATTTTGGCGCCGCTGTCGTCCAGCACGATAAGTTTGACGCCCTTGGATCCCATGACCGCTCCCACGCCGCCTCGGCCGGCATGGCGCGTGGGACGCAATTTCGGATCCGTACAGGCCACCGAGGCGGCGGCCAGTTTCATTTCGCCGGCTTGGCCGATGGAGATACAGGCGATTTTGTCGCCGTATTCTTCCTTGGCCTTTTCCACCGTTTTGTAGTTGCCGAGTCCTTTCAGGTCGTTGGCGGGAAGGACCTTGACTCCTTCGTGATTGATCACGATTCTGTACAAAGAGTCGTCCTTGGGTTTACCTTCCAGAACAATGGCCGCGTAGCCCAAACGCCCCAGCACCTGCGCGGGTTGGCCTCCCGCGTTGGCTTCTTTGATTCCACCGGTGAGCGGGCTCTTGCAGCCCACAGAAATGCGTCCCGTCATGGCTCCCGTGGTGCCGCTGAGCAGTCCCGGAGCGATAACCAGTTTATTTTCCGCGCTTAGAGGGTGACACGTGGGCGGGACTTCCTTGGACACAATGGCCGATGTCATGGCTCGGCCCCCAAGTCCGGCATAATCCCCCAGCGGTTCAACGGTCACTTTGGGACCACCTTCCGCTCCCATATTCACACGTAAAATCTTGTCCATCCCTTTACCTCCTGTCTTTCAGCATGGGTTTGAGACCTTAAGAAACGCCCTTGTGCAAAGCCGAAAAACGGCCGTGCCGACCACTCTACAGGAAGACGGCGGCAGCTTTTCGCAAAACTTTTTCCACCTGCACAGGTTGATAGCCCACAATGACCTGATCATCCACTATGAGCGTAGGAAAGCTGGAGGCAGGATTGACCTGTTTGACGGCGGCAAGAACAGCCGACCGTTCATCTCCCGTCAGGAGATCCACAAGCGCGAGTTCATACGGCACATTGTGTTCCTGCAAGAACTCTTTGAGCCGACGGCAATGGGGGCACGTGAGCAGAGCGTACAACATAACTTTTGGTGGATTCGCGGGCCGTGGTTCATTCATGGAGACTCCTTTTCGGGCCCGTGGCGCCCCCCTGGGAAGCATCTTAGCGGCAAAGCTTTTCTGACCCCGATGGTCTCTAGAAAACACACTTTTGTTTCAATGTAAAGTCCACCAGCCGGTGTGTTCGAACCCTCATGGATTGGTGCCTTTGGAGTCTGCTCTAGAATGGCTCTTCGGGTCCGTTTTTGTCGCATGCTCAAGGAGGGCCGCAAAGCGCGATCAGGCCTCGCGGCTTGCGCCGCTCCTACTGCAGATCTTCTCGGACGGCATCCTTTGGCCAAGGCGGCCGTTCATGACATGCCGCAGGCCTCACATGCCAGCTGATTCCGTGCATCGACTTCAGTTCGCCCGGATGATCGAAGGGGACGTCTAGGCGTCTGACACTGCGCGATGTTCGGGGCTTGATGCTAAAAACGGGCGAAATTGGCGGTGCCGGACAATCTCCAGGTCGGGGTGAGCGCCTACGGGTCAAGAAAAAACCCGGCCCCCCATTCAGGGGTGACCGGTCTTGGCTGAGGGGTTTGTACCAAGGGCCGTTGCGAAATGAAAAACTGGCGTTTCAGAAGATCGTGAAGCCAACGGGCTCTTTGGGGCCTTAAAGAGCGTTCTTGCAAATCTGAATCACATTCTCCAGTGAGGGGCACCGAGGGTTGGTCAGGCCGCAGGCATCATTTTGAGCGTTTTGGGCCATCGTAGGAATGTCCTTTTCCTGAACGCCCAGTTCGCGGAGGCCGCGAGGAATGCCCACATCTTGAGACAGGGTGACGATGGCTTCCAGAGCCTTTTCCGCAGCGCTTCGCGTGGAAAGGCCGGAGATGTTCTCGCCCATGGCTGCGGCGATGTCGGCAAACCGATCCATTTTGGCGATCAAGTTGAACCTTTCCACATGGGGAAGCAAAATGGCATTGCACACGCCGTGAGGCAAGTCATAAAAACCACCCAACTGATGGGCCATGGCGTGCACATGACCCAGGCTGGCGTCGTTAAAAGCCATGCCCGCAAGATATTCCGCGCAGGCCATTTTGTCCCGAGCTTCCACGTCACCGCCGTTGGCGACTGCCGCACGCAGGTTTTCCGAAATGAGTTGAATGGCCTTTAAAGCGCAAGCGTCCGTGACCGGCGTGGCGATGGTGGAGACATAGGCTTCCACTGCGTGAGTGAGAGCGTCCATGCCGGTGGCCGCGGTAAGAGCTGGTGGCATGCCCATCATGAGCAAGGGGTCGTTGATGGCCACATTGGGCGTCCCCTTCCAATCCACAATGGCCATTTTCACCTTGGTGTCCGTGTTGGTGATGATGCAAAAGCGGGTCATTTCGCTCGCTGTCCACGCGGTGGTGTTGACGGCGATGAAAGGCGGCATGGCTTTGGATGATTTGTCAATGCCTTCATAGTCGCGAATGTGTCCACCATTGGTGGCCACAATGCCGATACCCTTGGCGCAGTCGTGGGCGCTGCCGCCGCCGAGCGAGATAATGAGATCGCAGCCGTTTTGTTGAAAAACCTTTAGACCGTCATGAACATTCACGTCCGTGGGGTTGAGGACCGTTTCATCAAAGACCACCACATCCCGTCCGGTGTCTTTTTTGAACATTTTAATGATTTTGTCGGCGATTCCGGCTTGTACGATGCCTTTGTCGGTGCATAAAAACGGCTTCGTGCCGCCGAGCACTTTGATTTGGTTGCCGATCTCCTTGTGGGCTCCAATGCCCATCAAACTCACCGTGGGAATGAAAAATCCGTACACTTGTTCTCGAACCGCCATGTCAGGCCTCCTTGTGAGTCTTGAGGTTTTGGGCAGGCGCACACCACTGAAAAAGGGCGCGACTGATTCGCTGATCAATAAGAGTGCCAAAAAGAAAAATCATGGAGTATCAAATTATTAGAACACCGACGGCAAGACAGGCGTTGAGCCCCTGTGGCTTTTTGCCCCGTTGCCCATTTGTGCTCCCGACTCCAAGGCATGATTGTCCCGCAGTGGCGAGACCATAGAAAATCTCGGCTCGCGAGACGTTTTGTCCTGACGTGGCGTCCTGGTGTGTCAAAGGGATACACCCATGGGGGCGGTGCTACTGTTCCAGCCCGTAGGCCTTGATTTTGCGTTAGAGGGTTTTTCGGCTGATTCCCAAAGCCTTGACCGTTTCGCTGCGGTTACCTGAAAACAGGTCCAAGGCCTTTTGAATGTGGACGTGTTCCACTTCATGCAAGGGAAGACAGGTGCCCGACATGGCACTGGGTAGGTGAAGGTTTCCCGTCAATTCCTGTGGCAGGTTTTGGGGCAAAATCACGTGGTTTTTCCGAGAGAATGAGGCAGCGTTCCAGGACGTTGCGCAGTTCCCGCACATTTCCTGGCCAGTCGTAGGCTGTGAGGTGGATCAAAGTTTCCTCCGCAAGGCGATAAGGTCGATCTCGGGGTCCGAGCATACCCAAGAAATGCTCCACCAAGAGAGGAACATCTTCTCGTCTTTCGCGCAGAGGTGGAACGTGAATGCGAAAAACGTTCAGCCGATGGTAAAGCGCTTCGTGGAATCGACCCGCCTGCACCTCGGCTTCAAGGTCCCTATGAGTGGCGAACAAAAAACGCACATCCACGCCACGTTCTTGCTGTTCACCGACGCGACGGAACTTTTTTGTTTCCAGCAGCCGCAACATGGTTCCTTGTAATTCCAAAGGCATGTCCCCGATTTCATCCAAGAACAGGGTGCCGCCTTCGGCCAAACTCACGAGACCCTTCCGCGTTTCCGTCGCTCCGGTAAACGCCCCTTTGACAAAACGGAAAAGCTCGCTTCGCAAGAGATCCTTTTGTAAGGAGGCGCAGTTCTTGACCACAAAAGGCCCTTGGCTACGGCTGCTTAAGGCGTGAATGTTTCGAGCGACCACATCCTTTCCTGTCCCGGATTCACCGGTAATGAGGACAGAGGTGTCGTGGGGGGGGCCACTTTGGCGATGAGCTGGATGATGTGACGCATGGCTTGGGATCGACCGACAAGGCGAGGAGCGTCCGTATGTGGATGTCCTTGAAGCAGTCGTCGATTGTGTCGTTTGAGACACACCCGCTCGTAGGCCCGATCGATAATGACTTCCAACCTTTCCATGTTGAATGGCTTGGTGATGTAGTCGTAGGCTCCTAGCTTCATGGCCTGAAGAGCACTTTCCACCGTGCCGTAGCCTGTGATCATGATGACTTCTGCATCGGGAAGCTTTTCTTGAAAGAGGCGTAACAGATCCAGCCCGTCTCCATCGGGAAGGCGAATGTCGGTCACGATGACGTCAAAGGTTTCCCGGCCCATCAGGTCGGTGGCGGCCGCGACGCTTTGCGCCGTCACCACATGCCGATGGGGTGCGCTAAGTTCCTTTTCCGCCAGCCTACGAATGGAAGCTTAGTCATCAATGACGAGAACGCGCGCAGGTATCATGACATTTTCCTGAAAACGACCCGAAACACAGATCCTTCACCCGGTCGGCTTTCCACTTCCATAGACGCGTCATGGGCTTGCGCGATGGAATAGCACAGGGAAAGCCCCATGCCTGTGCCCTGTCCTATGGGTTTGGTGGTGAAGAATGGATCAAAGATCTTTCCCCTGTTTTCCTCCACGATACCACAGCCGTTATCCCGGACCGCCAAAAAAACCCGTTCATCATCGCGGATGCCGGTGCGCACCTCTATAATGCCCCGTCTTTCGACCAAGGCGTCCATAGCGTTCAGGAGCAGGTTCAGGAGCAGCTGTTTGATCTCCGATGGGGTGGCGCGAATGAGCGGAAGGGGCTCCATGGGTTCATACCGCAAGGTTATGTGGGGATACTGTTTGATCTTGTGCTGCATTAGGCGAAGGGTTTCGCGCACGCAGTCGTTTAAATTCACGGCCACCATGGTGCCGGAATGCGGGCGGCTGAAACTCAAAAGCCCTTGAACGATCTCCTGGCATCGGGCGCACTCATTGAGATAGATGTCCATGGACTCGCGCAGATCCGCTTCAAAGTCTACAGGCAATCGGTCCTTCAGATCCGGCAGGCGCTTTCTGATGGCATGGGCGAAACCTACGATCGCCGTCAAAGGATTGTTGATCTCATGCGCGACTCCAGCGGCCAAAAGTCCTACAGTGGACATCTTTTCCGCTTGATGAAGCTTCGCTTGGTATTCACGTTCCACGGTGACGTCCCGCTTCAGGAGGAGAATGTGGCAGGGACGCCCTTGAGGGTCCCTCAACGGCGAGGCCGTGATCTCAAAATGGCGTGTCGCTTCTCCCACGCTGTAAATGTGTTCTCGGCGGCACACTCGGTTGGCGCGAAAGGCGATGTCTGCCGGGCATGGACGACACGGTTCGTGGGCCTTGCGAAAAACTTTATAGCAGAGCTGTCCCACGGGGGAGCTTCCTCCGTAAACCTCATAGTAAACGCGGTTGACGGATGTAATGCGCCCTTCCGGGGTGATAACCGGCATTGTGTCTGTAAGGCCGTCGACGATGGCCTGAATCTGTTGACGTCGCCGTTCCAGTTCCAGCGTCGAGGCGTGGAGCTGGGCGATTTTTTCCTGAGCTTCTCGAAAAAAGCCCAATTTAGAGTATTCAAGACCGATGAGGTCTTCCAGGCTGGGAAGGGGTTTCATCACCACGCCTCCTCGCAGATGGCCAAAAGATCTTCCCATGTTGCCGGTCGTGGATTGGTCAGAAGGCAGGCATCATGAGCGGCCATGCGGCATACGGTGGGCAAATGGCTTGAATCAGGCACAAGGTCTCGCAGGCGCGTCTTCATGCCAAGGGATTCAAAGAGCTCTTCCAGGCATTCAATACCGGCCAAGGCTGCCTTACGGTCATTCTTCCATGTCTTGCCAGTGAGAATCTTTCCTATGTGGGCTGTTTTGGCAAGGACCCTTTCGGCGTTGAATCGCATCATGGCCGGCAACAGCACGGAATGGACGTCGCCGTGTAGCACATCAAACATGCCGCCAAGGGAATGAGCGAGAGCGTGATCCGCCCCCAGACTGGCATTGCTGAAAGCCATGCCGGCCGCCGTGCTGGCAATACTCAGTGACTCCAGCACAGGTAATGAGGGCTCTTGAGCCGCCCGAGGCAGATTCGTGGCGATGATCTCAATGGCCTCTAGAGACTGCACTTCCGTGAAGGGCGAGGCGATGATGGAAACGTAAGATTCCACAGCGTGGGCAAGGGCGTCGACGGCGGCGGCCAGGACCAAATGGTGCGGTTTTGTGGTCAGCAAAACCGGATCGATGATGGAGATGTTTGGCACAAGAGTTCGGCTGGCAATGGTCATTTTCAGAAGTCGGCGCGTGTCGGTGATGATGGCGAATTGGGAAATGTCCGAGCCGCTGCCTGCCGTTGAAGGCAGAAAGACCATGATCGGTAAGGGGCGATGAATTCGGTTGGCTCCTTCGTAATCATGCATCGAACCCCCGTTGCTGGCCACGATGGCGATGCCTTTGGCGGCATCCATGGGGCTGCCGCCCCCTAGCGCGATGATGACGTCGGCGTGATGTTCAGCGTAAAAAAGAGCCCCACGTGCCACTTGATTGTCCCTTGGGTTGGAAACCACATCTTCGTAGTAGCACCATGGAAGACCTTCCGCTGCAAGAACATCAAAGAGGCGAGAGACCCACCCGGCCTCCCGCAACCCTGGATCACTCACGACCATGGGCTTTTCTCCGCCGAGCCTTTTGGCGCACAGGGCGGCATATTTGAGCGCGACGCGCCCAAAGATGATTTCAGGAATGAAAAATTTCTTAATTTCCAAGGACTTCCCTCTGTGCCGATGTTGGAGTCATCTGTGCGAGAGACATTTTGTGGTATCGCCGATACAGCACTTCATTGGAAACTCCAAGGAAATGAGCGAACAGGGTGGCGTGGTTCCACAGGGAGGCTTTGAGGATGCCGTGGGCGAGATAACGTCTCGAAGAAGTGGGAGGAACTTCAGGAGCCACCCACAGCCGACCATGCCGCCGGCATGCGCGCACAAAATCCACGTCTTCCATGAGATACGGTGTCCCAAAGCCACCTACCGCCTCAAAGGTCTCGCGGCGGCAAAAGAGGCCTTGATCCCCATAGGGTAACCGAAAGACTTGAGTTCTCCAATTGGCCCAACGTGCCACGGCCCTCAGGGCTCGGTTGGTGGGCGAAAAGGCCAGTCGAAAGGCTCCTAAGGCCATGCCGCAATCTCTTCCGATCTTGCGCACGTGATAAGGGGCGCAGAGACCAGGAAAACAGTCACGATGAAGAAACCACAGGATCTGGCCCGGACAGCATCGCGCACCGGTATTGAGTTGCAGGCCCCGCCCCACAGGGCTTTGGACCCAAATCCAGCCGTTCTCGCGCAAGGGTTTTTTGAGCTGAGGCGATGACGTTCCCTGAACCACGCACACAGTGTCTTCGGGCCATAGAATGCGGCGAAGATTTTCAAGCCATGGTTGGAAATCGTGCGGAGGATTCAGGGACGGCACGATGACTCCCACTGAATTTTGAAAGGCCCAATGGCCTTTGAGAAAAGAGAGGTCTTCCGGTCGGTCGATGTCTGTCCGTAAAGCCAAGACGGCCTGCGACAGGCCAAGGCGGCGGAGTTGTTCCTGCGTTCTTTGCAACACGTCGGCCGATCCCCACGCAGAATAGGCAAAAATTTCAGGACATGGGCGACGCAGCCCGATGGCGTAAAAACCGCCGTCCCGGGTAGGGCCGACCACCGCGTCGTGGGATTCCAGAAAGGCAAAAGCCGTGCGAAGATCTTCCGGACAGATGTCGTACACATCTGAACCCATCAGGACGGTACGAGAATAGCCCTGGGCAAAAAGTCTTTCAAAAGCTTCCGCCATACGCTGCCCAAGATGTCCTTCCTTTTGAGGCAGCACAGGCCATGGAAGGTCAAAACGGCGCCGAAAATCGTCGACCCGTTCCCCGGCCGCGAGACTGATTTCAATGGCTGTCTCTGGACAACGTTTCTGGAAGTCGCTCACAACGCCAAAGGCGTACCGAAGAAGTTTTTCGTTAATTTCGCAGGCCCTTGCGGCTCCGACACCGCAGGCCAGTCGGGTCTTGACTGTTCCAGGTTCGGGATAACGGGCGAAAACGACAAGGGCTTGCCGATGCATCAGTATGCCAGACTGCCGAGGGAGCGCATGATCAGAGTAAAGCCCATGGCCAACATGCCCATGAGCCCCATGCCGCAAGAAAAGCCGGCCAGAAGCACGGGAGCGTATTGGCGCCAGGCCAGACCGTATTTTTTGGAAAAGTAGTATCGGCCTAAGAGCGCGCCGATGATTTCCAGAAAAATGCCGTGGGGTGTGGACTGGCCCAGCCCTCGCACAATGCCGTAGATCAGCAAAATCGGCCAGTGCAGAAGACTCAAAATCCAGTAGACCACGGCGCCAAGGCCCAGTCCCCACAGCACATAGTGGCCTTTGAGCGCTTCAAAAAAGGGTGAGTAACCCTCCAGGGTGGCGCTTTGCAACAGCAGCGTGTTAAGCGCCTGCAGGTGCCACAGTTCCTGAGCGTAGGGGTATTGGCTAGAAGGAATGGGAGCCAAGCGCCAGATGTATTGCGAAAACAGCAAACTGGCGATCATGACTACGGGAAAGACCAGAATTTCCGCCTTGATGATGCTTCGAAAACTGGTTCCCGTGAGCTCGATTTCCCGCCAGCGCACCGTGGCCTTTCCATAGTTATGAAACGGTATGGGGGCGTACCAGATGCCGATGCCGTGATAACCGAAGAACTTGGACGCCGCGATAAAGCTGGCTTCCCGTACCATGGGAAGACTCACGAACTGGCCCGTGATGCCTTCCATGCGGGCTGACACATAACTGATAAACGGTGTGTAGATGAAGCCGTAGGCCACCAAAAAAATCCAGGGAAAACCGGGAACCAAAATGGAGCATAGAAGCACATAGGCCAGCGTGCTGCCCACATAAATAGCGATGGCAATCCAGATACTGAAATCACCGCGGCCCGAAGGCGGTTCAAAGAGCTTTCGAAGGCGTTGTCGAAAGGGAGCCACAGCGTCGGATTTGAGCCCTCGAAACACTTGGACGATGCCGATCAGAGCGATGGCCAACCCGATGCCGATTCCAAAGCTCATGTAAAAGTCGAAGTTGTTGGCAAAGACCGTGTCCACCGTGCCCATGCCCTTGTGCCATCGCTGTAAAATACCGTGGCGATACAAAATGGGATTGGCCGCCAAGGTGATGAGAAACCCAACGGCACCGCCCATGACCGCCCAAAACGGCAAGACCATTCCGATGAACAAGAGCCCTAGATCCAACTGAATGCCCGTGGCCACTGCCGGCAAAAAATCTTCGGTCACGGGCGTCAGCTCGATCCAAGGAATGGGAAGCAGCCGCACGGGTTCATTCAGTATCACGCCGGAAGCAGCGGGCAGTAGCACATAGACGGCGCCGAAACACAATCCCACCATGCCTCCGATGGAAAACAGGCGCCATTTCCATCCCGTTTCTTTCTTTTCCGTGGATTCGGCCAGTGCCATGTTGCCCAAGGCGCCAACGGGCGCCATGGGAAAGGGAAGCTTTTCCACATCGGAAGTGAGCCGATACAGGGCATAACCCAATCCGAAATGGTCCACGGCCTGAATGAGTTCAAAGCCCACCATGAGCAGAATAGGGACCAGCCAGTCTCTGTGGAAAAAGGTTCTTTGGATAAGGGATTCGGATCCCGGCTGAGGAGCCACCCAGGAGGGGATGTGCTGAGTGAGGCCGAGGATGCGTGCGGCTTCCGATTGGACCAGATACTGGTGCCACAAAAGGCCGGAAAAGGGCGAGGCCATGGCGGCTCCGGCCATGTAATACAGCACAAATATTTCTTGCTGGTTCAGGCGCGTGTAGGCTCTTTTGGCCACTTCAGCAAAAAGAATGATCGTCACCCACCGTGCCGCCGGTCCAATGCCCGTACCGATCACCAGTCCCAAATACATGGATCCGGGCATCATGAGAAATCCGATGAAAATGGCCCCGATCACCGATTTCCAGCCGAAACCGTCTCGAAACTCTTCCGGTGGATGGAGCAGATCCCGATATTCTTTGAGTTCTTTGTCCTCGATCATGCAGCGTCTCCCTGTGCCGGCTGCAACCGCGGCCTCAAAGCTCAGCAACAAGTCAGAGAAAGGCACTCGTGAGAACTACGCACGCCATCACACTCTATCGCGCCATACGGTGCTTCTCCGCAAAAAGCCGATGGCGCATCTTTCGGCGGTTCCTAAAGGGGAAGCACATGGTAACTGACGGGCGTGAAAAGCCCGACGACGAGCCAGGTGATGGCCATGACTGTGTCCCCCACCACAAGGCCCACAAACAAGCGCCGCACCTCCTTAAAGGCTTTGACGCCGCCGTAGCGAAGAACCAACGCGTTGCACAGCCAGCCCACAAAAAAACTGAACCAGAGAATGCGCAGAGCCGAACTGTACGTGGTCAGGTACCCGATGGGATGCAGAGGCCACCACAAAAACCGTCGATATCCCAAAACCAAGAGAGCCATCACGACGGCCCCCACACCAGCAAAAACCATGCTCCATTTTTTGGGCTCTTCTGGATAGCGCAGCAGTTGTGCCGCCCCTTCATGAACCCGGCGGCTCGTTTCCACGGCCCAATCGTCCGGAAGCGTGGAGATGCCGTACTGATGGCTCATGACCAGCATGGCCGCGCCGGACACCACAACGCCGATGAAAAGGGCTGCAAGCACGCCGATGAGAAATCGGCGTCGCGTCTGGACCTCCTCGGCGGCTTTGGTGGCATGGAACAACGAGGGAATCAAAGATTCCCGAACATCCACAAAGGCCACCTTTTGCAGGGCCAGTCCCAGGGCCAAGGTCAGAGGCGCGATGGTCTTGGAAGCCGTCATGGCCAGAAAACCATCGGAAGGTGCGGCAGTGAGGGTAAAGTAGGGAAGCCCTCCCTGGCAGATGAGGCGTGCACTGACCAGGTGCAGCATGAAGCAGACACCGAGAAAGAGGACCGCCGGCAAAGGATCCATGCGAAAAAGCACCATCCATAAGATCGCTCCGCCGCTTCCAAGCACGAAAAGGATCAGGGCTTTTCTTGGATCCACGAGGCTCTTGAAAGGCTCTTGCGCTTCAACACGGCGACGCCAAAGACCGACCAGAACCTGCCTTAAGTGCGATCGTGCCAGCCACAGGATAAAGAAAAAAAACACCCCAAAGGCGCCGATCATCTGCATTTCTTCCACACGGGCCAAAACCGGACCAAAGGTGGTCCCTAACGTGGCCGACGGGACCCGCCACCCCACCACCTGCAGCAGACCCGGCAACAATCCCCCCAGTAAAAAGAAGAACCATAAACTGAAGGAAACCTGTTTGGAGGTGAGGTACGCAAAGCCGATGAAAGCCGGGTAAAGATAAATTTTCAGTTTATAAAATCCGGAAAGAAGCCCTTCCCTGGGAATATAGGGTTGGGCAAGAAACAACACGGGAATCTGTGGTACCTGAGGGTAATAGGTGTGAAGTCCATTGAAAAGGTGCAATAGAACGGGAATGCCAAAACCCACCAGGAAAAACTTGTGTGATAGATAAGACCCCAGAACTCCCTGTTCCGATTCTTCGCTGATTTCCATGGGAACGCGAAGGAGCGGAAAATTCATCTTTTCGTTTTCGATCCACTGATGGCTGAAAAGACCCGTGAGTCCCACAAAGGCGGCGTAGATGCAGCCGATGAAAAGGCCCCACAGAGTCAATGGCGCTGTCCATTGGGCCCAGGGAATGCGAGCCAGTACTTCATACCAGGTGAGGGTGCGACCGCCTTCCAAAGCTCGGTACAGAAGGTGCACGAGATCGTGGTCTTGTGGGAAAAGGGTTTCGGGCAGAAGCTGTGAAAGGGTTTTGCCGGCGGGGTGTCCTGTGACGACCAGCCACCCCGGTGTGGTGATATTGACGAGAAAGGTTCGAAAGAGGCCGGTGTAGGCGATGCCGGTGGCTACAGTGACCATGGACCAGAGCAGCAGCAGTTCATGAGCAGCCAGGGCGGCGTTTCGATGCACGCAACGAGCCAAGGGGTTGTAAACGGCGGCGAAAAACAACAAAACGGCAAAAGAGCCCAAAGGAAAGTGGCCACCGGCCAAGGGGGTGTTCTGCAAACGCACGTTGTTGTATGGCGTCAAAGCGCAGAAAAGTATGGAAAACAACAGGCCCAGCGCGATGGCACTCCATCGCAATCGACGTGGCTTCATGGTCTATCCTTGGTTGGATCCACGGCCCGAAAAGGAGGCTTCAAGGTTGCCCTGAAAACCGTGGGTCCCTGCAGAGGTAACCGACGCTCCGTACTGAGCCTTTGTGTCCGCATCGAGGAGCCGCCACAAAAGCATCTGCTTTCGCATCACCTTGATGAAATTACGGTTGGCGCGCTGCCAGGTGGTTCTTTCCCCGGAAAGACGAATCATTTGCAGGGCCACTTCCATGTAACCGGGATCATCCGCCGAGGGGCAACAGTGCAGATGCAGACGCTGTTTGACGCCGAAGTCAAAAGGGGCCAGCCAGACATTGGCATAGAGCCAGAGACACACGGGCTCGGGAAGCTGTCTTCCGTCGGCACTGGGCGACTGCAGGGTGAGGTTCACATCGTCCACAATAAAAGGCCCTTGGGCCACGTCCTGGTGGTCACCAATGAATCGTGACAAAAAGGCCATAATGCCGGCTTCTTCCTCGGGTTTCAGGAGGAAAGGCAGGCGCAGTTCCAAAAGGTCGCCCTGAGCCTTTGGGACCGTCCAGGTGCGGGTCACATCGGGCATGGCCAGCGCAGCGGCCAGTCGTGCCGGGTACAAGGAAGCCAAAAGAACCACGGAAAAGACCAGAACCATGCAGGCCACGCTGGCCAAGGAAGAATAATTGAACGTGAGTTCCGCAAAGAGGTGGGTGGTTCCAAGAAAATGGGCCGTGAGCTGCGCCACGATGTAACCGATAACCGTGGACAGAACGGCCAGGGACAGGGCTTCCACGATGAACAAAAATCCCACATGGTTGGGGGCGAGCCCTACGGAGGTGTAGACACCGATTTCCGATTTCCTTTCGTGAACATGGCCGATCATGGTGTTGAGGCAAATGAAGACCACAATGAGCATGGGCACCAGAAGGTTGGCCACGCCTTGGTATCGCAGGGTCTTTGAGACCGAATGATAGTAGGTGACGTCGGAGCCCACGAAAAGGGGGAAAGCCAGTCGGCGGGACAGGTCCTCGGCGATTTCCACAGCTTTGGACGCCCCCGGGGTGATGAGCGACACCGCCCGCAAGGTGCCTCCCAGGGACAAGCAGGTGCTATGGGGCACCAAAACGGTGGTTTCGGCGGATGCTGAACGAAATCTTTCGACCAAGGGCGTGACGATGTCGCCGCTTTCCATGGCTTCCGCTTCCTGTTCCGAAAGGTCTTCGTCGGGAGCAATTTCGAGATAGACGGGTTTGATGGTGGAACCGTCCAGATCGGTCAAGGCTTCCAACCGGTCCGCATCGAAAAAGCCGATGACCGTAAAGGGCAGTTCCCAAAGCTTGACAGATTTTCCCACATCCCGTGCAGGGTCAAGGCCCAGCTTTTCCGCAAGGTGCGTGGAAAGGAGCACGACCTGCGCGTCATCGCCTCGAAACCAACGGCCGACGTGCACGATGTTTTTCACAGGTTGCGGAGCATGGGGACCGACGCCGAGAACCCCTTCCGCGGGAATATTCATCTCTCCGACTTGGATAGAAGCGGCGGCACGCAGGGATGGATGCGGAGGATCCATCCACGACCGCGGCCACACTATGGCCCGATCCCCGTAGCGGGCGACAAGGCTTTCCAGGGAGATGGGCGTCAGAGGCCGCCAGAATTGATGCCGAACAAGCACGCCTGTATAAGTGGGCGTCTGACCCACGGGCGTCATGGTGGTTTTGGTGAGGCTCTTCACATTGGTGAACGACATGATGGTAAAGGTGAGGATAATGAGCGTGATGGAGGTGAGGGCCGTGCGCAGGCGCCGGCGGTTCAGGTTGGAGGCGCCGATGGCAAACCCGGCGCCAAAGGCCTGCCACTTGTTGACGCTGTCCTTGGCCGCCGCGGATTCCTTTTGGGCCGACGACGCGGCCATTTCCCGTTCAAAGCGCACGAAAAGAATCCAGGACACGGTGACGCTTAAGGCCACAATGAAAAAGGCCAAAATCACCACCATGGGATTGTAGGTCAAACGAAAGGCGGGATGCAGGGCGCGAATGGTCAGAATGGTGGCGATAAGCAGCACAAAAAATGCTGTGATTTGTTTATAAATGTTTCGAAAACAAAAAAGATAACGTTCCAGGCAATAGGCAAAGGGAACAAACAAGGCGATGAAGAACATGACCCCGCCCAGAACGTCTCGTTGGGTGTTTTCGATTTCGTTGTAAACGGTGTTGAGCTTGGCCCAGGCGGAAACGGTCCCTTCCCATGCCCGGCTGTGGCGCAAAGAGGCCTCGTCCTCACGGGCTTGTTCCCGTTCCTGCACCGCTTCCCAGTACAGGTTTTCCAGATACCGGTTGCTGATGCCGTGGGTGGAGAGGTTTTTCAGGCGTTCTCCCACCAGATGGATCAGATCGTCCGCCACGTGCGCGGCGGTTTTTGTGATGAGCCGCGGTTGCCCGACGGGGTAGCCAGAGCCCTTGGGATTGGCCGAGGTGGCATTGAGAAGCAGCAGTTCCTTGCGCAAAAGCGTGTCGGAAAGGATGAGCTTGAAACGGCTGCCCGGTTCCAAAAAGAGGGACACGGCGAAGGTATCTCGCCCGTCCACTCGACTGTACCAATACCTGAGAGGACGGGCTTCCGCCACTCCGTCCAGCACGGTGATTTTTGTCAAGTATTCCATACGCTGCGGGTTGAAGATTCCGAGAACATCGGTCTGGCGGCAGTGGAACATGACAAGGGTCGTGCTGGCGATGCGCCCCTTGATGTTCAGTCGGTAGTTGTCTTTGGAGGTTTGCACCTTATCGGTAGCCCATTGTATCTTTCCGGTCTTTGCATCAATCCCGTAAGATTCCAGAATGAGTTTTTGAAAAGCTACTCGCTTATTGGCCACGGCGGGAATGAAAAAGGATCCGTCGCGAAAGGTCATGACGCGGATCAAGGAATTTCCCTGCAGGGCACAGACGACGGTCCCGGGAGCCGGCTTGTCCGCAAAGAGTTCTCCTTGCCGGATAAAGAGGGCTTTTCCTTCCACCGACGCCAGACCCTCTAGACCGGCTCGGCAACTTTCCCTGAGCTTGGGGTGGGCAAGCACTCTGGCCAAAAGTTCTGGAAAGCTTTTCTGAAGCCTTAGCAAACCTTGGTGGTTGATGTGGGCGGTCGTGTCATTGGGCGTGTCCCAGAAGGTGCGGCGATTGTTGGCACTGGTCACCGCAAAGGACGGGCAACTGGAGAGGGCTCCAATGTCACAGGCCAAACACATGGGTCCTTGAATTTCCACGGCACGGGCCGTCGATTCACTGGCGTGGCGGCCGGTTTCTGCAAAAATGGACGGTTCTTGCATCATACGCGCCAGGTCTTCTGCGGCGCGCCGAAAGATCTCGGCCAAAGAGACGTTTCGCACCATGCGATAGACTTGTTCTCGCAGAGGGAACGTGCCACCCCATTCACTCAGGGTCAGCAGGTCGGACTGGGAGGAAAGGGAGAGCCCTAGGTGGAGGACCCTTTCATACTCCTCCGCCACATTGCGCAGCGTCATCCACGACTTGACGACTTTGACACGTGCCGCAACCTCCTCGCCCTCATCCTGAAGATCTTTCAGCCCTTTTTGAACGAGGTCCATGGCCAAAAGTCTTTCTTCAGGGCTTAAAGCTTCATGGGCTTCTTTCCAACTGAGTCGCCGCACCTGAAGGGCCTGCGCCAGGATCGCCGAATTCCCTTGAGCCTCCCGGCTCAATCGGTCTGCCTCATCCTTGGCCCGCTCCACCACGTAGGACCAAACCAGATTTTGGGAGTTCGGAGAATCCGGTTCAGGCTTCAAGGGGTCCGGGCGTGTGAGAAGCCTGTGAAGGTCCAGGATTTGGCTTTGTCTGCTGTGCAGGGACTTTTGTTCCAGGCGCAGGCTGCGGCGAGGCCCATCCAGGGTCCATAGGAAGTGGCGGGTGCCCAAAAGGCCTTGGCCGTGGCCGGAGACGGCCGCAAGCATCACGGAGCGCGCCGGGGGATGCGACGCCAGATATTCGGCCAACCGGAGCAGCACGGCTGCCGAAACCGCCTGGTCTGCTCCAGGGGCCAGGCCGACCACGTGGGACGCCGCGTCATAGGGGGCTTCAATAATGACCAATTCTTTGGAAAGCGGGGGCGAAGATCCGGGCACCAGGCCGTAAATGTTGTATCCCAGCCGATGTTCCCAATGGCTGCGCACCAGCACATGCGCGCGCGCCCCCTGGGATGCCGCACGACGCAAGGCGGCGCCGACCTGTAGGGGCGCATAAAACCGAGGAAAATCCAAAGGTGTGGGAATGTTCTTGATGAGAAACTGGTCGCGCGTGTCGTTTTCTTGGCCGAGAAAAATCACGGCCTTGGCGCCCATTTGCGCTGCCAGCCACCAGTTGTCCTCCGAAGAGACATCCATAAGCACAAGGGCATTCTCGATGGTTCGGCCGTCGAAGCGCGTCAAGGCACCGTCGTAGACGTCCACCAAAGGGCCTTCCAGCCCTTCAGGCGGGGTTTGAGAAAGCAGGGCCATGTTGGGTGCCCAGGGAAAAAGAGGGTAGTGCTCGGCATTCACGGTGATGCGGCCCTCGTCCAAGACGGGTACAGGGAGGAAAAACGCCTGACGCCCCACAGACTTCAGCCCCAGGCGTTCAAAGGTATCGGCGATGTAGTCGGCGGCGGCATCACAGCCCGGCGTGCCGGTGGAACGATCCTCGGACTGCGTGAGTGCTTTGAAGTGCTTCAGCAGGGTATCATCAAAGGCCGCAGCCCTCGAGAAGGGCATTGCGGTGAGCATCACGGCCGTCAGCCACAAAACGGCCCGAATCGGCCCTTGCATGGAACGACATCCTGCCCCTGCACGGTGATCAAAAATACCCCGCGACGCCTCGCCTGGAATCGGGCTCCTTGAGAGGAACATCACAGCACCTGGCCTACGGAAACCTGCAGCTTTTCGCGATCTTCGATGCGATCGATGCGACCGTCTCGAATCCACACCACGCGGTCCGACACATTGATCATCTTCAGGTCATGGGTTGCCGAAATGACGGTGACGCCCCGCTCTTGGGACAACTCCTTAAGGAGCGCGATGATTTCTTCACCGGTACTTAAGTCCAGGTTTCCCGTAGGTTCATCGGCTAATATAATGGCGGGATCATTGGCCAGCGCTCTGGCCACCGCCACCCGCTGTTGCTGGCCGCCGGAAAGTTCCGAGGGTTTGTGCTGGTACCTTTCGGCGAGCCCGACGAGTTTCAAGAGTTCCATGCCCTTGTCCATGGACTCGTCGCGACTCATGCCGGCAAAGATCATGGGAAGGGTCACGTTTTCAATGGCCGTCATCACCTGAATCAGGTTAAATGTCTGAAAAATATATCCGATCTTACGGCATCGAAGCCATGCCCGTTCGTAGGCGTCCAACTGCGCCACGTCCACTTCGTCGATGAAGACGCGCCCGGATGTGGGTTTGTCCAGAGCCCCGATCATGTTGAAAAGAGTGGATTTACCGGACCCGGACGGTCCCATGATGGACATGTATTCTCCCGCTTTGATCTCCAGGGAGACGCCCCGAAGGGCTCGAACCTCTTCCTGACCCATGCGAAAGACCTTGGTCACATCCACCAAGCGAACCACATTGTGCGTGCCGTTGCCACTCATTGGCGCTATGGCTCCGATCTCAAGGCAATGGCCGGTTCCATGCGCGCGGCCACCCAGGCCGGGTACATGACCCCCAGGAGACTGAGCGCCACCGCCAAGGCCAGGGATTTCACCATCAGGAAAGCGGTGGAAACCAAAGGCAGATGCACGATGACCAGAGGGCCAAAGCGCAGCGCAAGGGTCGCTACCGCCGTGCTTACCCCTAAAAGGCTACCTACGCACCCGCCGAGGACCCCTTGATACGCGGCTTCCAACACGAAGAGCTTGATGACGAAACTGTCCAGAGCTCCCAAGCACTTTAAGGTGCCGATTTCCCGGAATCGTTCCGTAACGGCCATGAGCTGCGCGTTCACGATTCCCACGGTGCAGACGAGAAGCGAAAGCACAACGAGCCATCGGTCCTTGGCACTGCTGCCAAAATGGCCGTCCGTGGGCACATAGCCGGCGGAAAGGATTCGATGCTGCAGTGACCCATCCGCCCACGGCCAGATCCCTTCCAGAACAACGTACACGGCAAAGGTGTAGGCCAAGAAGGCCACCGCCAAGACCAAGGCCGACGTGGTGATCATGGAGCGAAACAGGCGCGCTCGAAGGGCATTAAAGGAAATGCGCATCACTTGGGACCACGGAAGGACGATCTGACGTTGAATGCTTTTCGCCATAGGCCTGGGACTCACATCGTCGGACTGAGCAGCATGAATGCGCGGTCCTTCCGAAGGAGCGGCGCACGCCGCGACCCTGATCACACTGTGCGGCGCTGCTACAGCCTCGAGCCGAGAGAACACCGCCAAACCATTGTCGGACGAGCTCCCGGGGTCTCGACAAAAAACGTTACTTTCTACTCATAAGCTCTCAATACGAGGTTTTCAATGGTGCGAACAGTTTCTTGCGCGCCATTGGTTTTCAGGGCGACCTTTCGCGGCGGGGGCCCGGACAGGGTTTCCCGAATCTGCTCGGCCACGTCTTGAGGATCAAGGGAGCGAAGGACTTTCAGGGCTCCCCGAGCAGCCAGGCGCTCTGCGCGAAGCGCTTGTTCCCGATTCTGTGGAAAGGGATACACCAGGGCTTTGACCCCCGAGGCAAGAATATCCATGCAGGTGTTGTATCCGGCCATACTGATGGAAAGTCCGGCCTGAAACAGGTCCGTGGGAAAGGAGTGGGAAAAGGAGCGCCATGTACAGCGCGGGTCTTTACGGGTCAAGGACGTGAGAAATCGCTTGTCCTCCGGGGTCATGAACGGGCCCTCAAAGATTTCCAACCGCAGCGCTGGGTTGGGAATACGGTCGAAAGCTCGGCAGACGGCTTCGATGAGCTGCGTGCCGACCCTTCCGCCTCCTGTGCTGAGAAGGATTTTCTCGGCCATGCGAGGTGGGGGTAGAGAGGGGCCGCTGCGGGTCACGTAGCCCGTATAGACCAAGGGCGGCCGAATGTCTGAAACGCGGCGGAAGGTCTCTTCGAGACGCACGCATTCCGGGTCCGAGTGGACCAGGACAAGGTTAAAAAACCGGTTGACCCATGCCAGCACCTTGGCTTCGTAGGCGTCTGGGTCGGCTTTTTCCACCAGAATGTCCCGCAGGCTGCACACCACAGCTGCGGGTTTAGGCGCGGTGCGATTGGTTTCAAGAAGCGGGATTAACTCAAATTGAAACCGCTTTCGCCCAAAGGGAAATAGTTCGATGACGAGCACATGGGGCCGCGTGGTATGGTAAATGTCCAAAAGCCTTTTTTTTCTTATCTCCTGGATTTCTCGAACTTGGCTTTCGTCGGTTTCAAAGCGTCGAAACTCCGGATCCATCATTAAGGGAGGAAGAGCCAGGCGTTGCACGTGATTCGGCGTCGAAAAACCTGGAAGCGAATCACCTCCCTCGACGAAAAAGACTTCGTGTTCAAAAAAAGCTGAGGCGATTTCCATGCTTCTCAAGAAGTGCCCGATGCCCAAGACATGCTGGCAGTAGTAAAGGATTCTCATTTGGTTAAAACTCTCAACGCTTGATATTCAGACGGTGTTCCACCATGGAGGCGAAGGACTTGTTGGGCCAGCACGCGTCGCAGCGCTTTCGCCAGCGCATGAAACAGCGGGGTGGGATAACGGCGTCCCTGTCGGTCCAGGCTGACAAAGAGGCGCCGTCGCAGCTCTAAGGACAACTCCAATTGCAGTCCCATACCGGCTTGCCCTCGATTGCACACATTGTCCTTTTGCATGCCCTGAAACGTCGGGTGGTCCCCCACGGAAAACCCTGCGTTTCGCAGTTCCTTCGCGCAGTCGGCTCGAAGGGAGAAATCCAGCCCACCCAAATACACATCGATGGATCCGTCGATGCAGCCGTGCACGGTGACCACTTTATGGGATTGAGCCGCAAGGCTCTGAGCCACAGGTTCGTCGAACCGTGTGCTCGTGATGTGCAGCGAAGCGTTGTTCTTTCGTTTGAGGCCGTCAAAATGATAGAAAGTATGCGCGTCTTTGCTGACTTCCCGGGCCACTTCGGATGTTCCCGGTTCAATGCCGCCGCCGTGAAGAGCCATAACCGCCAGGCCTGATCGGCCTACACGCCATTCAATGCCGAAGTCGCGGCCGGAAACTTCATGATCCACAAGCTGCTGAAACGATTGATACCCCTCCAAGATCCCCCACTTTCTCGATGGTTGAAACTCCCCAGGGTGCGCACGCTTCACCACACTATGACAAGATCTCCGTGAAACACAACAGCACGGCTCACGCCGAGGGGATGCGTGCCTCGATGGCATGGGCTTACCGAAGGTGGCTTTGCATGGTTTGAAATTCCTCAGCCGTAATTTCTCCTCGAGCATATCTTTCCTTGAGGATTTCCAATGCCCGTGACGTTTCAGATGTTGTCGATGGCTCTGTTTTAGGACCGGCGAACAAACGTCGCACGAGGTGGATGATGCCCACAGCAATCAGGATCCACAACAGGATGTTCATGATCACGCCTGGCCACCAACCCGTCCAACCGCCGAAAAAAGGGCACGCCCCCAGACCCCAAGCGGCAACGGGTCCCGTCCTCCACGCGAATGCGACGCCCTGCTCAGACAGAACAGGGATCATAGCCCATGCAAGCCCCAGAAAGCGCGAAACGAACATTTTTCAAACCTCCTTCATTTGGAATCAGGCATATTTAGTTAGTTTAACCGTTCGAGCTTCCGCTGTGAACATGAATCGGTAAGCCCTGACCGAGCGGCGCGTGCCACGTGTGTTGGGGTTCATACTGCCATGGTGGATGGTCGGCAGGGCAGATTCACGTCCGGCCGAAGACGTGACGACCAGTACACCTGCCCCACAGCCTGTCAAAGTCGAGGAAGGTCCACGCAGTGGCAATCTTGAGGATGCGCTCTCTGAAGGTTCTCACCATCTTGGCGGCCATATCAATGACCTGGCGCAGCAGTCTGGTTAGGTACCATGCCATGGGAACGACAGCTCCCCATACACGCTCCTTGAAGCTCTCTAACGGGAAGAAGTCCACAAGCATCGTGAAGGGCGGAGCATGCTTCGGGGAAAACGCTCGAATGGAAGCTGGAGAAGTCTCCGGCGGGACACATCCGATCACGAGCCCCTAAAAAACTTCGAAGAGTCTGTGATTAAAGAAACCCGCGTCCATCCGAATTAGAATGAGGATCTCCGCCCCGAGAGCCTTACGTATTCTTCTCGCCCCATATGAAAGAGTATCTTTTCCACCGGATCGCCCTCGTTGCTTTGCTTGTTGCCTACCCGATACACAGCATCGTTGATGAAGCAGTCCCAGGTCATTGGGGAGGCTGCAACCCCGTAAGCTTTTTGTGGGCGGGCTCGACTCGATACCCCTTTGCCGCCTCATCATTGTCCGTGACCATCGTGTCGATGCCCAGCCCAACGATGTCTGTTTGGCCAAGATGAATTTCGACCCCAAAAGCTGCAGGAAAAGAGTACGGAAAAGCTAGAGCCACTCTCAGGAAAAACCTTTGGAGAACCGTTGCACCAAGTGAGTGAAGAGCATGACCTTCAGGGTGTCTTGATCAGCGCCGCAGAGCCCGGGTCTTTCTGCCCTGTATCACAGAGGACCATGTGCCTGATCGTTCCGTCGTCCATAAAGACCAGGATTTGTTTGAAGACCTTCGCAACCGTCGGCCTTTCTCGCTTCTTCGCAAGCCACCCATCAGACGTTCCAGTAGCAACTCCGCAGAATCAGATGGATACGTGTTTTAAGCAGTATTCACACTATCCGGAATCTTGCAGGGGTCTGTGCTGGAATATCCAAATTTTCGACCGTGAGGAAAACCATGTCAATAAATGCCTGCAAACTACGGAATCCATTGGCCCGATTTTTGACCATTCTGATGATTCGGTTAAAGCCCTCGGCCTTAGCGTTTGTTATGGCCTTCTCAATGAGAGACAGGATACGATGCACATGCTTTCGGAACATTTTGACTAAATGCCTGATGGGGTCACGACGGCTCTTGAGTGCCACAGTGCACCAACGTTTGATAAACCGTTCTGCGGCACACGAAGCCCCATATTTCCAGAACTGGTCAAATTCATCTTTAAGCAGCCAGGCTCGATGGATTCTGTGGTTACCATTACGAAGGGCGCTGAGGATACGAGAGTCCTTTTTGGATCGATGGGTGGAAGGCTTGAAAAGCACTCAGCGAAGCCCTTTGAGGACTTTAGGGTCATGCTGTGAAGCCTCTCGCCATTGTTCCTTGCGGACCTCATCGACAGCCTCGTAGAGGGCTTTAACGATATGGCAACGGTCCAGGACCAAGGCGGCGTTCGGGCAGTGCTCCTCAATAGCGCCTATATAGGCGGCACTCATGTCGCAACACGACCATAGGATCTTGCTCTTTTGGTAGTCACTGAGGACCTCGTTGAAGAATTGATCAATGGTATCCCGGCCCTTTCCCCGACCGGCCAATACGACGCAAGATCGGTCCAAATCAGAGACGATGGTGGCATATTTGCGGCCTTTGGGGTAGGAGATTTCATCAAGGCCAATGCACTTAAGATTCCGAATCCTATGTCCCTCGGGCAACCGGTTAATGGTGCGGTGAAGCTGGTCGAAGGAAAGGGTCGATTTGGGAACATGCAGGATCTTTCCAGCGGTCTGCTGAGTCATCGACTGGCAATACAGAAGCATCGCATACTCGAAGCGATAGGTGACACGGGCATAGGCATCTGCCCAAAGGATAAGCTCTTGGACTCGACCATGTTGACGCCACATGATTTCTCTTGGACGGTAGTGAAACCAAATCGACAACCCACCGATGGGAATGTCGTGCCACAAACGATGCTCCAATGTTTGAAGAATATGCCCACGTCGCCGGCATTCGGGACAAAGGGCACCATTCTTAAGGGGCTTGGCCCAGAAATGAAATTCCATATTCCACAATCGAAACTCAAAATTGGCAACCGATACGTCTTTGAGATTGGGCAATTTTCGGATAACCGTGCTTACGGTCATAGAATCTACTTTCTTCATCATGGGTTTGTGGTTAACACATGAATTTAGGAAAGGAATCTATGATTTTCGACTAAAATATCTTCCCTTGCAAACAAGGACAATTTTTATTGACCTTGTTCGCAAGGGCTGAAACTAAAATACGTAGCGGTTTCACTTAAAAATCCCTGTGAGAAATCCGGATTGAACAAATTTATTTATCACGAAAACATCAAACTCAGATGTGTTTTTCTTCTGTATAAATACTATTCGGCTTTCTTCGCCTTCTTGATCCGGTGGCATGCGTTCTTACCTCCGCCCTGTTGTTGCGGGGCCGCCTCATCTTTATTTGGCGATGAGTAGAAAAGGGCACTTTTCCTCTTGACACAAAGCATTCTTCCTGATAGGAAGCCCTTAACTGCGATAAGAAATCTTAGGCGTTTAAAAGACTCCAAGTCAATCAAAGCCACGAAGGCTAGAATAAGGGGAGAATCCCTTTGGCCCTTCGTGGCTTTTTTTGTGACGAAGGCGATCCGTTCAGCGGGCAAGCACTGCAGATCGTCTCCTTTTGAATGTACCCTGTTTCGGCACCCGACTTTGAGGATGGCGTGCCCTGGTATTCCAGTCTACTCCCGACAGGGGCAAACGCTTACGGCATTATCCTCTGCCTTATGCGGAGGCAATTATCAAAGCGAATAAGGAGGGAATGAGAGGTGAGGATGAAATTAATCGGAGACAGAAGGTGGGTCCCTGCCGCGGCCATTGTGGCATGCCTTTTCGCGCCGTCTTCGATTCTGGCAGAGGAACAGCAAACCTTTAAACTGGAGCCAATGATCGTAACGGCTACCAAGACTGAGGTAAAGGCGGACACTATTCCCTTTACAGCCCACAGTGTTGACAGAGAGACACTTGATGCACAGCCAAGCTTCTTTATGAACTCTTTATGAACAACGTTGGAGAACTGATAAGGGATTTGCCAGGCGTCCATGTGGG